>CAUUNL010000025.1:0-24938 GCA_963546405.1 Abiotrophia defectiva
TAATAATTATTTCTAAGATAAAAAGCGCGCCATAGAGACGCGCTTTTTTGACTTTTTAGGAGCCCCAGAGGATTTCGCAGTGGGGGCCAACTGTGTCCTGGAAGGACTCAATAGGGGGCTGGTCGGTCACAATGTAATCCAAAGCAGAGTAGTTACTGAGCTTGAAATAGTGGCTAGTATTGAACTTGGAGTGGTCAGCCAGCAAGATGGCCTTGTCGGCATTAGCAATCATCTGCTGCTTAATCATGGCCTGATTGTGGTTGGCCTCGTAGGCAGCATAGCGATCAAGCCCGCGGCAGGAGAAAAAGGCTAGGTCGGCATGGAAGTTATTGATAAACTGGGTGGCAAAGTCACCCAAGGCCGAGTTGGTACCAAAGTCGATATGGCCACCCGATAGGAAGAGGGTGACATTTTCGAAGTTGTTGAGTAGGCGCGCGGCCTCAATCCCATTGGTAATAACGCGCAGATTCTGGTGGGGGGATAGATAGGGAATGAGACTGGCAGCAGTGGTAGAGCTGTCGATGAAAATGGAGAGATTATCGGTGATAAAGGTAGAGGCAATATCGGCGATAATTTCCTTGCTTCTTTGTTCCTCATGAGCACGCGCAGAATAGGTGTACTCAATGTTATTGCTGTTGGCTAGGCGTACTTCCCCGTGACTGCGGAGAATCTTGCCGTCGCGCTCGAGTGCAATCAAGTCGCGTCTGAGGGTAGAAGTGGAGCAGTAGACGAGTGACTCAAGTTGCGTGGTGGAGATGACTTTCTTTTTGCCGAGAATATCCATAATACGGCTCATCCGTTCAAAAGAAACCATCCAGTATCCCTCCTTGATGAACAAATTTGAACACTTCTGACTATATTATAGCATTATTTTTGACCATTTACCAATAGCGCTTTCATCTATTGTAAGCGATTTTACAACGAGGTATCATTATCTTAAAGAAAGGGATGATTGTATGAATCAAGAAGAACGTTTGGTCAGAGACCAAATTTGTGACGTGTGCCACAAAATGTGGCAACTAGGTTGGGTAGCCGCCAACGACGGGAATGTCTCAGTTCGCTTATCTGACGACACGATTATCGCGACCCCAACTGGCATGAGCAAGAGCTTTATTACACCAGAGAAGCTAGTCAAGCTTAATTTGCAAGGTGAGATTTTGGAAGCCAATGAAGGCTATCGTCCATCCAGTGAGATTAAGATGCACATTCGTTGCTACCAAGAGCGTGACGACGTCAAAGCAGTCGTGCATGCCCATCCACCAATTGCCACAGCCTTTGCCTTGGCTCACATTCCGCTAGACAGCTACTCACTAATCGAATCAGCCATTGTCATCGGTTCTATTCCAATCACACCATTCGGGGTGCCATCGACCATGGAAGTGCCAGATGCCATCACCCCATATCTACCAGAACATGATGTCATGCTCTTAGAAAACCATGGGGCTTTAACAGTAGGGAGTGACGTCATCACTGCTTACTACCGCATGGAAACACTAGAACTGGTTGCTAAGTCTACCTTCCATGCACGTCTCTTAATCTCAACCAAGGGGATTGAAGAAGACGAAATCGCCCGTCCAACCCTAGAGCGACTCTTCGCTATGCGGGCTAACTATAAGGTAACCGGCCGCCATCCGGGCTATAAGAAATACAATGCGGATGGAACAGTTAGAGAATTGGAGGAATAATCATGAGTCAACATCCACGTATTGGGATTCGCCCTACAATTGACGGTCGTCGCCAAGGCGTACGGGAATCCCTCGAAGTCCAAACCATGAACATGGCCAAGAGTGTGGCTGACTTAATCAGCAGCACGCTCAAATATCCGGACGGCCAACCGGTTGAATGTGTTATCTCACCTTCAACCATTGGACGGGTGCCAGAAGCAGCCGCTTCTCACGAACTCTTCAAGAAATCCAATGTCTGTGCAACCCTTACCGTGACCCCTTGCTGGTGCTACGGGAGTGAGACTATGGATATGTCACCAGATATTCCACATGCCATCTGGGGCTTCAACGGGACTGAACGTCCGGGCGCTGTTTACTTAGCCGCTGTTTTAGCTTCTCATGCGCAAAAGGGGATCCCAGCCTTCGGTATTTACGGTCACGACGTACAAGAAGCCGATGATACTGAAATTCCTGCTGACGTGAAGGAAAAGATTCTCCGTTACGCCCGGGCTGCTTTAGCAACCGGCTTGATGCGTGACACCGCTTATCTGTCCATGGGGAGTGTCTCCATGGGGATTGGGGGCTCAATCGTCAACCCAGACTTCTTCCAAGAATACTTGGGCATGCGTAATGAATCAGTCGACATGACCGAATTCACCCGCCGGATTGACCGCGGCATCTATGACCCAGAAGAATTTGAACGCGCCATGACTTGGGTGAAGGCCAACATCAAAGAAGGCCAAGACCGCAACCGTGAAGACTTAGTCCTATCACCAGAAGAAAAAGCAAAACAATGGGAATTCGTTGTTAAGATGTTCATGATTGGCCGCGACCTCATGCAAGGTAACCCTCGCTTGGCAGAACTAGGTTTTGAAGAAGAAGCGGTAGGTCACCACGCTCTCGTGGCTGGCTTCCAAGGCCAACGCCAATGGACCGACCACTTCCCTAACGGGGACTTCATGGAAACCTTCCTTAACACGCAATTTGACTGGAACGGGATTCGTAAGCCTTATATCTTCGCCACTGAAAATGATGCCCTCAACGGCGTGTCCATGCTCTTCAACTATCTCTTGACCAATACGCCACAAATCTTTGCTGACGTACGGACTTACTGGAGTCCTGAAGCAGTAGAACGGGTAACCGGTCATAAGTTAGAAGGTCATGCAGCGAATGGTTTCCTTCATTTGATTAACTCTGGCTCATGTACTCTCGATGGTACCGGCCAAGCAAGTCGTGATGGTCAAGCCGTGATTAAGCCATTCTGGGAATTGGAACAAAGCGAAGTCGATGCCATGTTGGCGAATACAGACTTCCCACCAGCTAACCGCGAATACTTCCGTGGCGGTGGCTTCTCAACCCGCTTCTTGACCAAGGGTGGCATGCCAGTGACTATGGTGCGCCTCAACCTTCTCAAGGGCGTAGGACCAGTCTTACAAATTGCGGAAGGTTACACCTTAGAATTGCCAGACCAAGTACACCACACCTTAGATAACCGGACCGATCCAGGCTGGCCAACCACTTGGTTCGCACCACGTTTGACTGGCAAGGGTGCCTTCACTTCTGTCTATGATGTCATGAATAACTGGGGCGCTAACCACGGGGCTATCTCATACGGCCATATTGGGGCAGACCTGATCACTTTAGCATCCATGTTACGGATTCCAGTCAACATGCACAACGTAGCAGAAGAAGATATCTTCCGTCCTAAGAACTGGAGTCTCTTTGGTACAGAAGATTTGGAAGCAGCGGACTATCGCGCTTGCCAAACTTTAGGCCCAATTCATAAGTAGTTAAGCACTTGGCGTCAGCGGGGCTGGGTTTCAGCAAGCTAGCCCCCAGGGCGCTACCTTAAGAAAAGGAGGGTCACCATGACCAAAACGATTATCTTAGCCTGCGTGGGTGGGCTGACCACTTCTATGTTGGTTGAACGCATCAACGAAACCATCCACAAGGATCAACTGGACTACTCTTTCTATTCAGTTGGAATTACCGGGATTAACAACCTCAAGAATATTGATGTCTTACTCCTCAGCCCACAATTAGCCTATTTAGAAGAAAAGGCTAAGGCTAATCTATCTGTCCCTGTAGGGGTCATTTCAGATTCAGACTTCGAATTAATGCAAGGGGAAGCGGTGCTCCGTCAGGCCGAAACCTTGATGGGCGTCAGCCATGAGTGAGGATGTCCAAGCAACAAGCCCAAGTCAAGCCTTGATGCAGCTGATTCTCAAATCCTCTAAGGCCACCGGTCAAGTCTTGGCCGCCATTCAGGCCGCCCAAGAGGGAGATGCAGCGGCTAGTCAAGACTTGTTGACTCAAGCCCAAGCCCTCAATATTGAGGCGCATAACCTTCAGACGGGTCTGATTCAAGCAGAGCTTCAAGGTCAGGCAGCGCCCGTCAGCCTCTTAGCCGTTCATGCTCAGGATCACTTTATGAACAGCCACTTATTGGTGCAAGTCGCCGATATCCTGATTGGCCAAGCTCAGACCATCAAGACCCTAGAAGAAAAGTTAGAAAAATTGGAAGAAAAAGTAGGTGAAATTGCATGAGTCATCCAGTCATATTAGAAATGAAAGGCATCGTCAAGAGCTTTGGCCCTGTCAAGGCGCTCAAGGGCGTCGATTTCGACTTGCGGGCCGGCGAAGTGCATGCCTTAATGGGTGAAAATGGGGCTGGTAAGTCCACCCTCATGAAGGTTTTGACCGGAATTTACGGTGCCAACGAAGGCACCATCCTCTACCAAGGAAAGCCGGTTGCCTTTACTCGTCCTATTGATGCCATGGATGCCGGGATTGTCATCGTCCACCAAGAATTGAATATGATGAACCACCTGAGTGTGGCCCAAAATATCTTTATCGGACGAGAAACTGTTAAGAATCACTTATTCTTGGACGACGGTGCTAGCATTAAGAAGGCCAAGGAACTCTTCGACCTCTTGAAGCTAGACATTAACCCATCAGAGAAAGTGGGCAATCTAACCGTCGGTAAGCAGCAAATGGTTGAAATTGCCAAGGCCCTATCCATGGAAGCCAAGGTCATTGTCTTCGACGAACCAACGGCTGCCCTGACCGAATCTGAAATCAATGAGCTCTTTGTCATTATTGATGATTTACGGGCCAAAGGTGTCGGTATTATCTATATTTCCCACCGGATGGATGAAATTGCGCGGATTACTGACCGCGTAACCGTCATGCGGGACGGGGAATATGTCGGGACCGTTAATACCAAAGACACGACCAAGGATGAAATCATCGCCATGATGGTTGGTCGGACTATTTACGAAGATCCAAAGGCTGCCTCAACAGTAGCGCCGGATGCGCCAGTGGTGCTCGAAGTAGAACATCTCAATGCTGGCTCCAGTGTCAAAGACGTCAGCTTCAAGTTACACAAGGGTGAAATCCTCGGCTTCTCTGGCCTCATGGGGGCAGGGCGTACCGAAGTAGCGCGGTTGCTGTTTGGTGCAGACCAAAAAGACAGCGGTACCATTCGCATTAAGGGCAAGGAAGTGACCATCAAGTCACCACAAGATGCCATTGCCAATGGGATTGGCTATCTGTCAGAAGACCGCAAGCGTTATGGCTGTATCGTGGATATGACCATCGCCAATAATACGGTCATGACTAACCTAGATGCCTACATTCACTCAGGCTTAATCAACGATGGGGAAATCGTCAAAGCCAGTGACCGTTTCGTCGCTTCCCTTAAGACCAAGACCCCATCCTCCAAGCAGCTGGTTCGCAACCTATCCGGGGGGAACCAACAAAAAGTCGTCATCGCTAAGTGGTTGGAACAGAACAGTGACATCCTGATCTTCGACGAACCAACCCGTGGGATTGACGTCGGGGCTAAGAGTGAAATCTACCGTCTCATGAATGATTTGGTTGCCCAAGGCAAATCCATCATTATGATTTCTTCAGAATTAACCGAAGTTTTGCGGATGAGTGACCGAATTGTCGTCATGTGTGAAGGCAGAAAAACCGGTGAGCTCGACATCAGCCAGGCAACCCAAGAACGGATTCTGGCCTTGGCGACTGACCGCTAGACTAGCAGATAGAGGTGTATAAGCATGAAAGATCAACAGTCCTTATGGATGAAATTAGAAAAAACAGTCGGCTTACAAAAGCTGATTGCGCTGATTGCCCTGATTGTCATCTTTGGCTTCTTCGCAATTTCCAGCGAATCCTTCCGCTCTTTTGATACAGCGGTCAGCATCTTAGATGCATCTTACTACATTGGGTTCCTAGCCATTGGGGTAACCTTCGTTATCATTACCTCAGGGATTGACTTATCAATTGGGACGGTCATGATGTGCTCGGCCATTATTGGTGGGGTCCTTCATACCAAACTAGGCTGGCCACTCTGGCTTTCACTTTTGGCAATCTTAGTGATAGGGGGTGTATTCGGTTTATTTAACGGGATTCTGATTGCCAAATTCGGTTTGCCACCATTTATTGCGACCTTAGGTACCATGATGATTTCTCGGGGGCTTTCTTCCATCGTCTCCAACGTTCAGAGTGTGACCTTCCCATTACGGGGTACAGGCGAAGGCTGGTACAAGGACTTGTTCCGGACCAAGGAAAACTTCCCAACTGGTTTGATTGTCCTCATTATCATCGCCATCATCGCTGCCATTGTCCTTAATAAGACTAAGATTGGGCGTTATATCTTCGCCATCGGGTCTAACAAGGAAGCAACCCGCTTATCTGGGGTGAACGTCATTAAATGGGAAGCCATGGCTTATGTCATCAGTGGTCTCTTCGCAGGTCTAGCAGGGATTGCCTATGCAGCGACTTATTCTACTATCTTACCAGGTACCGGGAACGGGATGGAGCTTGATGCCATCGCCGGTGTCGTGGTCGGGGGTACTTCCTTGGCCGGTGGGGTCGGGTCAGTACTTGGGACCATTATTGGGGTCTTCATTATGTCAGTCCTCAAGATTGGTTTGCCATACATCGACTTACAACCACACTACCAATTATTCATTACTGGTTTCGTCGTGATTATCGCAGTCTACTCCGATATCTTGATTCGTCAAAACAAGAAAAAATAGGATCAAGGGGTCAGATGGCTATGGCCTAGTCGTTATGAGGGATTGAGGTCATGGGTCACAACTCTAAAATACACACAAAAAAGGAGCAACCTATTATGAAAAAGTCATTTAAACTTGCTATCGCAGCTTTTGCATCCTTATTAACCTTAGGAGGCGTTTCTAGCACTAGTTTCGTAGCACATGCTGAAGAAACCCGCGTAGAAGTTATCGCCAAAGGTTTCCAACATGACTTCTGGAAAGCTGTTAACAAAGGGGCTGAAAAAGCTGCTAGCGAATTAGGTGCTAAGATCAACTTCGTTGGGCCACAAAACGAAACAGCCATTGCAGAACAATTGGAACAATTAAACAACGCCATTAACAAGAACCCTAAAGCCATTGCTTTAGCAGCCTTGGATACAGAAGCTGAATTAGATGCCATCAACATGGCACTCAGCAAAAACATTCCAATCATTGGGTTTGACTCTGGGGTTCCAGGGGCACCAGAAGGGGCAATCAAGGCAACTGCTTCAACTGACAACCACGCAGCAGGTGGGAATGCAGCTGAACACCTCTTCCCAATGTTAGAAGGTAAGGTCAAAGACAAACCAGTTCGTATTGGGGTTATCTCTCAAGAAGCTAACTCACTCTCTATCACCCAACGTACTTCTGGTTTCATCGACAAGATGGTCGAACTCTTTGAGAAGAAGGGCGTTAAAGTAGCCGTTGTGGGTCACGATAAGTTCAAGAACAATGTAGCGGAAGCAGATGCTAAAGTCATTATCGAAGTACGGGTGCCTGCTCAAGTAGATGATGCGGCTGGTAAGACAGAAGCTTCTACTGTCTTAGAAAAAGAAGACACTATTGCGATCTACGGTTCTAACGAATTTGCAGCTAAGGCCATCATCAACGCTAACGGTGGTTTCTCTGAATCTAAATTAGGGGCAGACAAGATCTTAGCCGTTGGTTTTGACTCTGGGGCCCTCCAACAAGATGCTATCCGTAAGGGTATCTTCGTTGGTTCTGTTACCCAAGACCCAATCCAAATCGGTTACCAAGCAGTGAAATTAGCGGTTGAAGCAGCTCAAGGTAAAGAAGTAAAAGACGTGGATACTGGGTCCAAGTGGTATGACGCTAAGAACATCGACTCTGATGAAATCAAAGCCCTCTTATATGAATAAGAAAACCATGTAAACTCTAGTGGAGGCGAATGCCATGACGCGCATGAAACTTTTGGCCATTGACCTGGGGGCGAGCTCAGGTCGCGTAATGCAAGCCATTTATGATGGACAGACCCTCCAACTCACTGAGGTGCACCGGTTCGCTAACGAACCGGTCAGCCTCAATGATGGCTTGTACTGGAATATTTTACACTTACAAAATGAAATCAAACGCGGCATCAAGAAGGCGACCCAAGTTGATGACATTCCTATTCGGTCTATTTCAGTGGATACTTGGGGTGTCGACTATGCCTACTTGGATCAAGCGGGAGATATGATTTACCTGCCACACTGCTATCGTGATAACCGCATGGGTTCCTATGAAGCAGACTTCTATCAAGCCATGGCGCCAGAAAAGCTCTTTGACTTGACGGGGGTACAGCCAGCGACCATTAACTCGGTCCTCCAACTCTATGCAGATTTGCGGGAAAAACCACATCTCAAGCAAATCGCCCAAAAGGTCCTCTTTATGCCGGATTTGATTAACTATCTACTCAGTGGAGTAGCAGCAACCGAGTATACCATTGCCAGCACCTCTGGCTTGCTATCATCCAGTCACCCGGGTAGTTTTGAAGACAAGGTTCTAGATTGCTTCGGGATTCCTAAGGAGTGGTTCGGTCAGGTGATTAAAGGCGGGCGCATCTTGCGCCAATTGTCGCCACGCATTACCCAAGAGCTCAAGATTGAGCCTTTTGACGTAATCGCAGGGGCGGGCCATGACACAGCGGCGGCTGTGCTGGCTATTCCTTATGCCAGCGACCAACCAACAGCCTTTATCTCTTGCGGGACCTGGTCCTTGGTAGGCTTGGAGTCGGATCAACCGGTCTTGAGTGAAGCTGCTTATCAAGCTGGCCTAACCAATGAAGGTTGCTTCGACGGTCGTTATCGTCTGCTTAAGAACACCACCGGACTGTGGATTCTACAAGAACTGCAACGTGATTGGCGCTTGCAGGGCGAGGAGCTTTCCTTCGCTCAAATGGCCGAACTAGCCCAAGCAGTAACCGACAACCAAACCTGGATTAATCCAAATGATGCGATTTTTGCTTCGCCTCATGATATGGAAGCTAAGATTAAGGAACGTTGTCGCCTGACCAACCAAGCGGTCCCTCAAACCAAGGGGCATGTGGTCAGAGTGGTCCTAGAAAGTTTGGCTCTTGCTTATCGGCAGACCTTGGATCAGTTGGAGCAACTGACCGGACAAAGCATCGACGCCATTCATATGGTGGGCGGCGGGATTCAAAATCGCTTGCTCTGCCAGTTAACGGCTAACTTTTCCGGGCGTCCTGTCCGGACGGGGCCAATTGAGGGCAGTGCCTTGGGCAATATCTTAGCTCAACTCTTGACCTTGGGTGAGATTAAGACCCGCCATGAGGCCCAAACCTTAATTAAAAACAGTGAAACAACACATGATTATGAGGTAGCGGACTTGCCTAATCGTGACCAAATCTATGCTCGCTACCTGGAATTGACGAAAGGTGGTCAATAAATGCTTAAACATATACCAGCCATTTTGAGTCCAGACTTAGTCAAATATTTGATGGAAATGGGTCATGGGGACGAATTAGTCATTGCGGACGCCAACTTCCCGGCTCATCGCTTGGGCCAGCGCGTCATTCGCGCGGATGGTCATGGGGTCCCAGAACTCTTGGATGCCATTCTGACCCTCCTGCCTTTGGATCCTTACAGTGATTACCAAGCAGGTCTAATGCAGGTGGTGCCAGGGGACCCAACGGTTCCGGTCATTTGGGAGGAATACAAGGCCATCCTAGACCGTCAGACTCAAGACCAAGGCTATCAAATCAAAGAAATTGAGCGGTTTGCCTTCTATGAACAAGCCAAAGATGCTTATCTCGTAATCCAAAGCGGGGAGACCGCCCTATACGGCAATATCATTTTGAAAAAAGGCGTGCTCTAGCCACGTCAAAAATTGCAATAGGAGTGAACAATTATGTCAACATTTTATGTACCAGCTATTAACTTAATCGGTAAAGGGGTGATTAATGAAGTTGGTCCTTACGTCAAAGAATTAGGCTACAAGAAAGCTCTCTTAGTGACCGATGGCTTCATTGCCTCTAGCGATATCTTACCTAAGGTGACGAAACCTTTAGATGCAGAAGGAATCAACTATGTAGTCTTCTCAGATGTCGATCCTAACCCTTCATGTAAGAATGTCTTGGATGGTCTCAAGGCCTTGCAAGAAAACAATTGTGACTTCATTATTTCACTCGGTGGTGGTTCACCACAAGACGCAGCTAGCTGTATCTCGGTTATGGCTACCAACGGTGGTAAGCCTCAAGACTACGAAGGTTTGCACAAATCAGCCAAGAAAGGTTTGCCAGTTGTGGCAATCAACACAACGGCTGGGACTTCTGCTGAAATTACCATTAACTATGTCATTACCGACGAAGAACGTAAGGTTAAAATGGTCATGGTTGACAAGAATAGTTTGGCGCTGATCTCTGTTAACGACCCTGAATTAATGGTATCTAAACCAGCAGCTCTAACGGCTGCAACCGGTATGGATGCTTTGACTCACGCGGTAGAAGCCTTGGTAACACCAGGTGCTTATGGCGTCACCAAGAAACTTTCTATCGGGGCAATCGAATTGATTAAGGAATTCTTGCCACGGGCAGTGAAGGATGGGCATGATATCGAAGCTCGTGAAGGCATGGTCAACGCTATCTTCTTAGGTGGGATGTCCTTCAACAACGCTGGTTTAGGTTATGTCCACTCAATGGCTCACCAACTAGGGGCAGTTTATCATTTACCACACGGTGTCTGCTGTGCCATGTTATTACCAGTGATTGAACGTGAAAATGCTAAGCGCGTACCAGCTGCCTTCCGTGATGTGGCCAAGGCCTTAGGTTTACAAGTAGAAGGCAAGTCAGACCAAGAGTGTGCGGATTATGCCATTAGCGAAATCGAAAAATTGTCTGAAACAGTGGGTATTCCTAAGAAGTTAACCGAACTAGGTATTGAAGAAAAAGACTTCGACTTCGAATATCTATCCAAGAATGCCATGATTGATGCCTGCGCACCAGGTAACCCATTCACCCCAACCTTGGAAGAAACCATTGCCTTCTATAAGGAACTCTTCTAGGATTTAACCAGATAAAGATTGACAAGCACCCTATGGCCAAGTTGGGTGCTTGTTTTACTTTAGGGGGCTTATAACTATTGCCTATAACACATGCTAGATTTTTCGTCTAACAGCATAGCTTGACCCTGGCTTGGGACTTAGGTATAGTGAAAACATAGGAAACACGTTGAAGAGAAGAGTAGGGATTAATCCTTGTCTAGAGAGCTTGTAGCGGGTGGAAGCAAGCCTAGGATCTCCTTACAAATGGTCTCAGAGTGGGCGCTTGGGTTAAACCAGCGCACGGGGGCACCCGTTACCATGACAGAGTCCTAGCGGACTCACAGAGGCCTTGTCGGTGACGGCAGGGTGAATGAAGGTGGTACCACGAGTGACGCTCGTCCTTTTCCCTAGGGGAGGACGGGCTTTTTTTGTCTTCTCCCGTCAAAAATCAGCCATCAAAGGAGAATCACATATGTCCATTAAAAGTTTTGCCAAGAAAGTTACCCTTACCACACTCGCTGCCCTTAGCTTATTTGGCGCGGCCCTGCCTGCATCTGCTGCGACCAAGGTTACGGTCAGCAGTATTGGCTCTGACTACGATGTTTGGAAGTTCATTGCTGAGTCTGAAGAAGCTAAGAAAGCAGGTCTAGAGATTGAGGTCAAAGAAATTGATGGGGGCCTGCCACTTAACAAGTCTGTAGCGGATGGTATCGTGGATGCCAATGCCTTCCAATCTTTGGGCTACTTAGACGCCTTCAATAAGGAATCCGACAATGCTTTGGTACCGATTGGGACCACCTATATCGAGCCAATGGGGATTTATTCTAAGAAATACAAGAAGATTGAGGAAGTCAAGGAAGGGGCTGTGGTGGCCTTGGCCGATAATCCAGCCAACACTACTCGAGCTTTGCGCTTGCTAGAGTCTGCTGGTCTGATCAAGCTCAAACCTGACTTTGATGATGGAGTTGGGACACCCGATGATGTCATCGAAAACCCTAAGAAGCTAGAATTTAAGTTAATTGATGACACCACAGCGGTTCGTGTCTTAGACGATGTGGACCTCTCCATTATCGGTAACACCATTGCTTTGGAAGGCGGCCTTAACGTTCTCAAGGATGCCATCTACAAGGAAGAAATCAACGACTCAACCAAGTCACGCATTAACGTGATCGCCGTCAAGAAAGGCCGCGAGAAAGATGAGAACCTACTTAAACTAGTGGAACTCTACCACACTCCTAAGGTCCAAGAATTCATCAAGGAAAAATTCGAGGGTACCAAGGTAGAAGTGAAAAAAGACATTAAAGATGTCTGGAAGGAAGCTGAATAATGAAAGTAGCCATCGTTGCGGCCATGCAGGAAGAGTTGGCGCCTTTCCGCCAACATTTTGGGGCCAAGCAGCTAGTCTTTGAACAGGCTAAGACTCGCATAGAAGCGGTCAACCCACCTGAGGGGACCGAGATTAGTCAGCTTTACTTAGTAGAGTCTGGTATTGGTAAGGCTAATGCTGCCGCCTGCGCTGCCTGGCTCTTAAGCCAAGTAGGGCCAGACCTGGTCATCAATACCGGGTCGACGGGTTGCTTTGAGCCAAGCGTGGCCTTAGGTGACGTAGTCATAAGTGACCGTTTCGTTTATAGTGATGTTGATGCTACAGGCTTCAATTACGCTTGGGGGCAGGTGCCACAAATGCCAGCCCATTATCCGGTCGCAGCTGACTTGCTGACTAATCTTCTGGCTCATTTCCAAGGGGCAGGCAAGTCCTATCAGGTTCATGTGGGCACCATTGCGACGTCAGATTCTTTTATGAGCGATCCTCAGAGGGTAGCGGAAATCCTGGAACGGCAACCAGGCCTCCTAGCTTCTGATATGGAAAGTGCCGCCCTAGCTCAGGTCCTAGCAAGTTCAGCTTGCCAGGTCCTCAACATTCGGGGCATCTCAGATCATGTTGGCGCCCAGGCCCCTCAACTCTTCAAGGATAGCCTGGCACTAGCTGCTCAGAACGCTTTTGATGCGGTACTGACCGTCCTTACACAAATAATTTAAGAAAAATTGCGGGGCGACTAGCCCCGTTTTTTTGTAGGCATTATTTGTATGGATAAATGCTATGTTTCTTGCTTCTATTGGGAACTATAAGAGAAAAATAGCAAGAAAAAACAGTGAGTATGTGGTACTCATTCACGATTCACTTGTCCATACTATTACTATCGTAACAATATCATGACAATCCGCCAAAATTAGTAGTGAATATTGCCTTTTGAATTTTAATATAAGCTATTGGAAATGCCGTTATGATGGTGTATAATGAGTTGTCGAAAGATTTTTTTGTTCGTAATGATTCTGAAAGAAAGGAAGGATTTAATGAAATTGACAAGTCAGTTCATGCGTAAGTTTTACCAGCTGATGGCAGTAGTCCTCTTAGTTTTAGGCGCGCTTTTTCCAACGGTAGTTACTTATGCACAAGAAGTGAGCACTGAGGATAGCACTACGACCCCTATCGTAGCTCCAGCAAACTCAGAAGAAAGCAAAGTGGAGGAGGTGACACCAACTCCGACGCCAGACAACCAAGAACCTGCAGTTCCAGCTCAGGAAGAATCCAGTCAGGAATCTAGCAGTGAGTCTGGCTCTACCAAATTGCGTTCTGCGGAAGTTAACGGCGTCTTGAAAATGTCCCTTAACAACAACACAGGGACCGATGCCAAGTACACGACCAGTTCCCACGTTGGGGAAGTGTCAGTCGATGGATCAGGACTCAATGATACCTTAGAGGGCGCCTTTGTTGAGATTCGCGTACCAGCCAAGTATGTTGAAACAATGGCAGCGACTGCGGGTGGTATTGCCAAAGAAGCCGGTGTCTTAACTCAAGATGGTGAGAACTATGTTTTAAAGGTTGCGCTCAATAATATTGAGCGGACTACATCAGGTTCTTTCCCCTTTAGTATTAAGTTTAAGGATCGCCTGACGCCAGATGGTTATAGCGTCCAACCGCGAGTAGCTGTTCGTCAAGCAGACAATCGAGTGGTTGCGGGCCCATCCTCTGATTTGACCTTTAATGTCAAAGCGGATACACCTCAACTCCAGAAGTTAGTTAAAGCTAACACTTTGGACATGTTCGTCCAACAAGATATCTATGGTGGGGAAACGGATGGCGGAGACTATCTCAATGATAAAGCCTCTGACGTGCCATTCTATTTCTTCCTATCACCTCAAGGTATTACCAACCAAACTATCCAAGAGTATCGTGCTAATCAGACCTACCGGTCCTATGAGACCATTGTCATCAAGGATACCCTTCCTAAATATGAAGGAGTAGGTGGTCAAACGCTGACAGCTACCTTCGACCCAGCCAAAAACCCAGGTTGGACCAACAATGGTGATGGGACGGTTTCTTATACGGTAACCAACCCAGACCCAGCTTCAGGTGGGGCAGAGACAACCTTGCGGAATGTACGTCTGCGTTTGTCCTTCCCAAATGCTAAGTATAAAAATGGTAACAAGCAAATTGTCCACAGTAATAATGTGGAATTAACTATGACCCCATACCAACAAGGGCCGTCAGAACCCGCTACTGTCTTGACAGACGATGTGCCTTTCACCTTGACCAGTGAATTGGTTCCTGCCGGGATGTTCCGGAAGATTGCCAATAATAATGGCCGGATTCGCTTGCAACCACAGGCTAACCACTTAGTGGAAGCTTTCTGGAGCTTAGCCTTCCGGAATACGTCAGCGCTGCCCGTAACGCAGCTAGTAATGGAAGATACTCAATTAGATGAACGTATGTATCCATATAGCTTGACCGTTAGTGGGACTTTGAACATCCCACTAGACATTTATGCGGTGGGTGAAGATGGCAGTGAGACCTATATAGATACGCTATCTCGAACAAAACGTTCGATTGAGAACATTGATTCCCAAGCTTGGGCCCAAGTTCAAGAACAAGTTGCCAAAGTTCAAAGTGGCGAAATTGAAGACACTCAAGCCGTAGCTGCTACCCGTAAATATAAGGGGATTCGGATTAAGCTGCCTGCTGGTCAGAAACACATGCCAACCACAGGTTTTGCTTTGCAATATCGGACTCGTCTCTTAGATCCTTATAATACTAAGGCTCTGACGGAGAATAAGTTCTATAACAACGTAGCTACCCTAGATATCGCGTTAGAGACGGAAGACGGCTCTGAAGTCAAACCAAAGCAATTAAGTGCTAACGCCCGGATGATGGCTGATACATTGGAAGAAACCGTACAATTCAACAAGACTACTACCGTTAACCAAACGGGGACCCTAGGTGAGCGAGTGGTCTATCGCCTAGTCTTCTCTAACTTCGTGGTGTCGCCAGCGCGTGCTTACCGCAATGCTAAGTTCGTTGATATCTTGCCACAAGGGGTGACCTTTAAGAGTGCTACTGAAGAATTAGCGGCAGACAAGGGCAAGATTAAGAATGTTGAAGTCGTTGAAAACTATAATGGCTCAGGTCGTACCGCCGTCATTATTGACCTAGGAACGATTCCAGCCTTCTCTGATGTTAAGCCTAACTTCCCAATTTTAGTGGAAGGGACCATCAATGAAGGGGCTATCCCAACTAAAATTCAAACACCTACTAATAATGAAGATAACCATGCTTACTTTATCTCTGATGAGTATGATCCACTTCCAGATGGGGTAAAATCAACAACATTAGTAGATAATAAGTTCAATATTCAAGTTGATGGTAAGACACCGGCTCAGTTAGTGGGGGCTACTTCAAAAACGACGGTTAACCTTCCATCTGAAATTGCTTCTACTAAGTACATCCGTAAGGCAGGCGAAAGCTTCCATACAAACCCAGTCTTAACCGATTATGATGAAGCTTTTGATTATCGCTTGCAGACTCGGAACTTCTCTGTTTTACCTATGAAACACTTTGTCTTGTATGACCGTCTACCATATAGCGGAGATGTTAATACAAGTAAATTCTCTAACCTGCTTACAGGACCACTCAATGTTCCTGCCAAGTACACTGTCTACTACCATACTGCGGCTGACATGACTAAGAATGCAGCTCAAGAAGTAGGGCGTGACGGTTGGATGACAGCAGATCAAGTAGCTGATTTTACCCAAGTAACAGCTATCAAGATTGTCTTGAACCAAGGCCAAGAGGTTGAGCCGGGTGAAATCATTAACTTTGATGTGCCAATGAAGGCGCCAGCTTATACTAATGGCTACATTAATCGTGAGAAGGCAACTAACTTCTTCTCAACCAACCGGGATGCCAATGACTTGACTAGCTTCGGGGATACCAATGCGGTTGTTAACCAATTACCACAGTATATTCCAGTTGCTAAGAAATGGGTCAAAGAGAAAAACTTAGACCAAGTAGTCTTTGAACTCTTCCGTAAGAGTCAACCACGCGATGTTTTAGCAAGTATGACCCTGAACGAAGCCAATGGCTGGAAGGGGATCTTCAAGCGTCTGGACAATGGCCAATTGTTAGATCCTAACGTGACGGATTACGATGTGCGAGAAGTGTTACCAGATCGTTATGCTTTGGACTACAACATCACTTCTTCGTATGACGCTACTAACCCTGGCTCAGATGAAGACGAGCGTGTCTACGAGATTACTAACGAACGTAAGGTTCGTCCTTACTATGTTGTTAAAAAGTGGGAAGATGATAATAACCGTCTAGGCAAACGGAAGCCTATTAAGGTGCAACTCAAGCAAGACGGCCAAAATTATCGTGATCCACTAGACATTACCGAAAATGATAAGTGGCAAATTAGCATTTCGGATGTACCTTCAGTTAATAACGGACGCCCTTATATCTATAGTGCAGACGAAGTAGAAGTGCCTGCAGGTTACTATAAGGAAGTTAAATCTGAAGGAAATACAACGGTTATTACTAATAAATTGCCAATTCCAAGTGGAAAAGATGTAAGCTCTGAAGGTATTCAGGGAGCTAGCCAAACCGGCACGCCGACCTACACGCCAGGGACCGTCACTGTCGATGGCAGTCCAATTACTGTTGATTTGAAGCCTAACAGTTACCGCTTGGTTGTAGGGGGGCAAGTGATTGAGCAGACGACCACACCGGCCATGAAGAATGGTCAAGAAGTCGGGACCTATACCTTAGATCAAGCAAGTGGCCAAGTGACCTTCCAACCGAAGAAAGACTTTACCGGTCAGCCTGATCCAGTAACCGTTCAGGTAGAGGATGAGAATGGTACGCCAGCCACCGCGACCTACACACCAAATGTCCTAGGCGTTAAACCAAGTGCACAGGATGCTGAAACAACTGATATCCAAGGTAAAGAGCAAGTAGGACAATTAACCTTTACCCCAGGGACGACCGCAGTAGGTGGCCAAGATTATACTGTGCCGATGGCGGCAAACTCTCTCCAATTCTTGGTAGATGGCCAGGCTTCAACTGAAACGACCATCCCTGCCAAAGATGCTAACGGTAAAGAAATTGGGACCTACACCCTTAACCAAAATGGCCAGGTAACCTTCCAACCTAACAAGGACTTTGTCGGTGACCCAGTACCAGTTCAAGTCCAAGCCAAGGATGAGAACGGAACACCTGTAGTAGCCACTTACACTCCGCATGTTACGGGTGTAAAACCAGTAGGTGTTCCCGCAACTTCAACTGGTATTCGTGGGGCTAGCCAAAGCAAGCAAGTGACCTTCCAACCAGGCCATGCAGATGTGCCAATGGATGATCAGGTGCCTGCTAAACTTAAGAATGACCAAGGTCAATTGGTCGAAAGCCTCAAGGTAGAAAACCAAGGGACTTACACTGTGGCAGCTGATGGAACGGTTACTTTCGTTCCTGAGAAGAACTTCGTGGGTCAAGCTCAAGCCGTGACCGTCGTCCGTGTAGATAAGAACGGAACGCCAGCTGAAGCGACCTACACCCCAACCGTTGTCGATGCGACCCCAACCTCAACTAATGCTGAAACTACTGATATACAAGGTCAAGTACAAGAAGGGACCGTAAGCTTCGCACCAGGTCAAGCACAAATTGACGGTCAAGCTGCTACTGTGCCATTGGTAGAGAACAGCCTAGTCTTTGTAGTTGACGGTCAAGTGGTTCAAGAAAAAGAAATTGATGCCAAGGATACCAATGGTAAAACTATCGGGACCTACAAGCTCAACTCTGAGACAGGTCAAGTGACCTTCACGCCGCATAAGGATTATGTCGGAACCCCAGTTCCAGCTATCATCCAAGCGCATGACACTAATGATGTGACGGTCACCGCCACTTATCAACCTCATGTAACGGGCGTGACGCCTTCAGGTAAGGACGTTAGCTCAAGTGGCCTCCAAGGGGCTAGCCAAACTGGTCAACCTGTCTTTACGCCAGGGGATACCAAGGTGCCAATCACCATTAACGATGAGCAACCTGCACAATTCTTTGTAGGTGGCCAAGCAGTTCCAGCTACTAGTCTACCAGCTACTAAGGATGGCAAAGAAGTCGGGACCTACACCTTAGATCCTAAGACAGGTCAAGTAACCTTCCAACCTAAAGCTGATTTCGTAGGGACACCAGATCCTGTGACAGTTCAAGTTAAGGATGCCAACGGGACCCCAGCAAGAGCTAACTACACGCCAACTGTCTTGCCAACTAGCCGTCAAGGCCTTGACAAGGTAAGTCAAGATATCCAAGGTAAGGCTCAAACTGGCCAACCAGAATTCACCTACAATCCAGACCCTAACAATGGTGGGGCGGATCAAGCTATCCAAGTTTCTGCACAAAACCCAGCTAAATTTGTGGTTGATGGTGCAGTCTCAGATGCTAGCCAAATCGACGCCAAGGACAAGGATGGCAAGGTTATCGGGACCTATACACTCACTCCTGAGACAGGCTTGATTACCTTCCAACCTAACAAGGACTTTGTAGGGACAGCTCAACCAGCTACTATCCAAGTACTAGACCCTAACGGGGTAGCCGTTTCTGCTACCTACACGCCAACAGTGACACCTGTTACTCCAACAGGAACTAGCGTCACTTCAGAAGGCTTGCAAGGTCAAGCTCAAACAGGTACGCCAAGCTTTGAAGCGGGCCATGCAGATGTGCCAATCACCATTAATGATGAGCAACCTGCTCGCTTGGTAGATCCTACAACAGGTCAAGCAGTCAATGAAAACAGCTTACCAGCTGTCAAGGACGGCAAGACTGTGGGGACCTACACCATCGATCCTAAGACTGGGACCGTCACCTTCCAACCTAACAAGGACTTTGTTGGTACCCCAGATCCAATCCAAGTGGAGGTCAAAGATGCTAACGGCACGCCAGCCAAGGCAAGCTACACCCCAACCGTTACAGCCGTTGTGCCACGTGGTGACAATCAAACCACGACCGACATTCAAGGTAAGACCCAATCTGCTACCCTTGTCTTTACACCAGGGTCAGATAAGGTACCAATGGATGACACGGTAGCCGCTAGCTTCGAAGATGGTTCTACTGAGAAGAAGGTAGAAGGGCAAGGAACTTACACGGTTGCCAAAGATGGCACGGTGACATTCGTGCCTGAAAAATCCTTCGTAGGGACGGCAGACCCAGTAACTGTTAAACGTCAAGACGTCAATGGGACAGTAGCGACTGCTACTTATACCCCAATCGTGACAGCTGTTACTCCAAGTGGTAGCCCAGCGACATCTAGTGGCTTGCAAGGGGCAAGTCAAACTGGTACCCCAAGCTTCACGCCAGGACACCCTGATGTGCCAATCAAGATTGATGCAGATCAACCAGCTCAATTTGTAGTGGCAGGTAAAGCAGTGGCTGAAACTAGCGTCCCAGCTACTAAGGATGGCCAAGAAGTCGGGACCTACACCTTGGACCCACTGACAGGCACGGTTACCTTCCAACCTAAGAAAGACTTCGTAGGAGTTCCAGATCCAGTTACTGTTCAAGCCAAGGACGCTAACGGTACCCCAGCGACTGCTACTTACACGCCAAGTGTGACGGGCGTAACGCCAAGTGGTAACCAGGTAGAGTCTTATGGTCTCAAGGGTCAGATTCAAACGGGCAAGCCAAGCTTCACGCCTGGTGACAGCCAAGTGCCAATTGATATGGATGCGGACCCAACCTTCGAAGACGGCAGCAAGAGAGTGACCCTTAAGGGGCAAGGATCTTATGTCCTAGCCAATGATGGGACGGTTACCTTCTTGCCAGAACCAGAATTTGTTGGGACAGCGACTTCAATTGTAGTGGTTCGCGTTGATATCAATGGGACTCCAGCTAAGGGGACTTACACACCACATGTCTTAGACATCGTGCCAAATCACGCGAAATCGGAAGACGTGCAAGGTAAGACTCAGTCTGCTACGGTAGGTGCGACTGACCAAACCAGTGGTCAAGACCTTGTGCCAAGTGCTAGTCGCCCAGCTCGCTTGGTAGATCCATTTACTAAAGAAGCAACAGATGCCAAAACTGTTCCAGCTCTAGACGATAATGGCAAAGAAATTGGTAGCTATACATTAGACCCATTAACCGGTCTTGTAACCTTCCAACCAAATGAAGATTTCGTAGGCCAACCACAAGGGGCTGCGGTAGTCTTCCAACATGAATCAGGGCTTAGCGTAATTGCGCGTTATCAACCGTATGTAACGCCAAATCCAGATTCCAATGATTCAGGCTCTAGTGTCAGCGAGCAATCTGCTGATGCGAGTCAACCAAATGAGCGCGGCAAGCGCCCAGGCAACCACTTGCCTAAGACTGGGGAAAGTAATACTTCCTTCTGGTTAGCAACTAGCCTCGTGACATTAGCATTGACACTTGTTTTCTTTGGACGCAAGGTTAAGGCTGAAAACTAGAACTTCCAATAGGAAGTAATCAAATAGGGCGAGCCCCTTTCCTGATAGACAGGAAAGGGGCTCGCTTTTTGTTATAAAAAAAGCCCTAGAAGGACTTTCTGAGCAAGCAACCAAGCGCTAGAGTGAATCTGTCGGCTTACAGAAACACAACTAGGAGGTTGACTGCACAGGCAAGTCTTTCCAGGGAAAGAAATCAATATTAAATCGAAGGCGCTTCTTGATTAAAACTATGGCGGGATTGAATGTGAGCCAAGAGTGCTTGGCAACCGCGATAGATTTCAGAAAAAGCTGTATCAAAGTCTTCAGTGTACCAAGGGTCAGCAATTTGAGTTTCTTCTCCAGCATAGTGCAAGAGCATATTGACTTCGCCACTAGGGCGAGCCCCAATCAGATAATTGATGGCCCGTAAGTTAGGTTCATCCATACCAATGATATAGTCAGCCTTGATATCTTCGAGATCAAGTTGTCGCGCAACGTGTTTTGGGGTAGGGATTCCTAAGGCTTGAAGACGCTCATTGGCACCTTCATGAATCGTTTTTCCAATTTCCCAAGGACTAGTTGCAGCAGAATCGATTTCTATTTGGTCGCTTAGACCGGCTTCGGCCACCAAGTGGCTGAAGATGGCTTCTGCCATTGGTGAACGGCAGATATTACCCAAGCAAACAAATATAACTTTAACCATAAATATCTCCTTTTACGTTTGTAAGTAAATTTTGAGGGGATTTATTTGGTTTTGTCCATCTTGTCGACCTAAGTTGTAGAGTGACTCTAAAACGGCGATGTCACTTTCAAATCTGCCAACTTTAAGCCGGGCAGATGGACGGATGGCGAATAGTTCGCCTTGTGCTTCCAAGCTTTCAATTTGATTCAAGGTCTGATTATAGCGGATGCTACGCTCTTTCAGGGCTTGGACGAAAGCTGGGAAGCGATGGTAGAACATTGAATAAAATGGGTTCGAGTGAGTGGATTTGCGGTAAGAAGCGGGTCTGGTAAGGACCACAATCAACTTATCAACACCCAGTTGGCGCGCATAATGGACTGGGATGCTATCACTAATACCACCGTCGAGGTAGGCGCCACCACTTAAATAAGGGCTAGCGTCTAACTGAATCATTTTAGAGACGAAGGGTAGGGCGGAACTGGCTCTGAGAACTTCCATTTGAGTAAATACGTCCTCGATTAGGGCATATTCGGCTCTCCCACTGGCTACATGGGTGACCACTGCATGAAAACGGGTCTTAGAAGCTTTAAATCGTTCGTTATCGAAAGGATCCAGGATCATAGGGACTTGGTAGTAGGCGAATTCCTTGTTGACATAGTTACCAGTCTTGAGCCAAGAGCTTAGACTCATGTAACGTTTGTCGCCAAGATAGCGGCGATTATAACGCCATGCCCGACCAATTTGACCACTGAGATAATTAGCCCCGAAAAGGGCCCCTGCTGAAACAGCCACAATCTCATCTACTGGGATTTGGGCTGTCATTAGACTATCTAGGACACCGGCTGTGTATAAACCGCGCATCCCACCGCCTTCGAAGACCATGCCTATCCGCATACTTTGCCTCCTTTATGGGAAGGTGTCACCATCTTGATTAGGGACAAGACATGACACATCTACGAGCCTAAAGTGATTCATGTCACTATTGTATAATAAATTGATTCAGAAATAAAGCGACTTTTCTGAAAAACAGTAGACATTATGTTTCAATTGTGTTATATTTAAATTAAGTTAGCCTCTGACTTAATTAATCTTTCTTTTTAGTGCTAGTGAGGGTCTGACTTAATTTAAGCCTTGAATAAAGTTAATATCTAACTTTATAGGCCAAAAGAGGTTAGAGAATGGTAAAACGAAAGAAGTTAGAGAATGTGACGTCCCTTGGTATCGTCTTTGGGACTTTCGCCCCGCTACACGTTGGGCATATTGATATTATTAACCAGGCCAAGCGCCACAATGATGGGGTCCTAACCATCGTATCAGGTTATGATGGGGATCGAGGGGATCTAATCGGGCTGAGTCTACGCAAGAGATTCCGTTATACGCGTGAGACTTTCCGCTATGATGACTTGGTCATTGTCGATAAGCTAGACGAGAATCATATTCCGGCCTATCCTAATGGTTGGGTAGAGTGGCTAGACAAGCTCGATGAGTCCATTGCTCAGTATGTGACCTTCAGTGGCCAAGCTAAGATTGTGGTCTACTGTGGCGAGACAGAGTATAAGGACAAGATCAATGAATTGCGCCCTGACTGGGAAGTGGTTCTGGTAGACCGGTCTTTAATTAAGATTTCAGGGACTATGATTCGGAGTAATCCTCGGATGCACTGGCATCAAATTGCCAAGCCTTTCCGCCGTTTCTTCTCGACCAATGTCCTCATTGCAGGCTCAGCTTCCAACGGTAAGACAACCTTGGCGCGGGATTTATCACGCCTCTTCGGTTGCCCTTGGTCACCGGAATATGCCCGCGAGTACCAGGAACGCTATAATGTCTTAGATGATGAATTGGACAAGAACGACTACACCTATCTCTTTACCGGCCAGTTCCGTCAGACTTCGGACTTGATTGATTCGCCAGCTAACAATGGTTTAATTATCGCCGATACCAACTCGACCATTACTATGGCCTATGCGGAGTACTACCTCAAGGATAGCCTGTCTGAGGAAGATTTCCAAGCCTTGACCGACGTTTACCAGTCCATGATTGAGAAGGAGAAGTGGGATAAGATTTTCGTTGTCCTACCACAATCTAACTATGTGGACGATGGGGTTCGGGATATGACCATGTCGGATGAAGAAACCCGTGATGCCTTCACCTCCCTAACCATCCAACTCTTTGAAGAAGCGGGATTAGCTGACAAGATTGTCTACTTGGGGAATCCTAAGCCAGGCCAGACCTTCTTCGAAAGTCTCTACGAAACAGCCAAAATTGAAATTGCAAGCTTATTGAATCAGGAGGTATAGAACATGTCAATTGTTGAAAATTTTAAGACTAAGTGGACCAAGCTCCACGATTACTGCACATCAGGCTATAAGGTTACGGGGCGCAACCTCAAAGTCTTGGCCGGTGACACCAAGAAATTAGGCTTTGCTGGCGTGGTTAAGGCCATCTATGAGGACCTAGTAGTGGGCCGTACTCAACTGGAGTGGGCTTACTTAATCATTATGTCTATTGTGCCGATTATTGTTGCTTTGCGCGACCCAGATTCAACCTTACTAGGCTTTATCGCCTCTATTACAGGGGTTATTAACGTTATTTTGGTAGCTGAAGGGCGTAAATCTAATTACTTCTTTGGTGTCATTACGACCAGTATTTACTTATTCTTAGCTATCGGTAATGGATTCTATGGCGAGGTTTTAACTAATGCCTACTTCGTAGTTATGCAACCGATTGGCCTTTATGTCTGGCTTATGGCAGACCGTAAGCGTCGAGAACAAACCCATCAAGTAGAAGATACACCTACTAATGTCAAGTCCCGTCGCATGAGTTTGGTGGACTGGATTATTGCTTTAGCTCAAACTGCCATTGTTTGGCTACTTATGGGCTTAGCTTACAAATCTATCGGTGCTAATCGACCATTCCGTGATTCTGTGACTGATGGGACCAATGTGGTGGGGCAGAAGTTAATGACCGAGCTCTATGCCGAACAATGGATCTTCTGGATTGCTACCAATCTCTTCTCCATTTACCTCTGGTGGGGCACTGATGGCTCCGTCGATATTGTGGTCATGTACCTGCTCTTCACAGTAAACAGCATTGTCGGCATGTATCGCTGGATTCAACAAGCTCAGGCCAATCAATAAGGAGGGACTTCATGCCTGAATTTAAGGACCCTCAAGCCGAAAAGCACTACTACGAGACTGAGGCCAGCCAGGAAGAATTTTTGACCTGGTACCAAAAACAGGAATTTCCCAACTATCCCAAACCAGCCTTAACGGTAGACAATGTGATCTTACGTTGGTATCAGGCCGACCCAGAGGAGGCGCCCCAACTACAATTGCTCTTAATCAAGCGTAAGGCCCACCCTTTCTTGGGTCACTATGCCTTGCCGGGTGGCTTTGTCGAACCAGATGAAGACACTACCCAGGCCACCATTCGTGAGGTGCTAGAGGAAACCCATATTGCCTTGGACCCGCTGCGAATTGAGCAGTTGGAGACCTTTGCCAGTCC
>CAUUNL010000026.1:0-24668 GCA_963546405.1 Abiotrophia defectiva
CTTTTCTTATTAACTACTTTGCCTTTGGCTCCTTATAGCTATTCTCTACATTTTATAGCTTAAGCCATTGTGTCATTACCACAATATATTGAATAGACAATATATTAAAGGGGAAGCCCTAAAGCTTCCCCTTCAAAATTAATTGAATAGTCTGGTAAAGAACTGCCGAATTCCTTCTGCTAGACCGCTGAAGAAACGGCCAAGCCCGCGCCAAAACTTGGCCATAAAACCTGCTTCCTTAATGTCATGGCTGAGCTTGACACTGACACGGTTGGTCTTGCTTGTAGGAAGAAACTGCATAGCATGTTGCTTAATAACTGCCTGCACCTGTCCAATTGCTTGTCCACCCGCTTGCGGCGCCTGAATATTCCAACCATTGTCGATGGCTGTCACTAGGTTAGAATCTGGCTCAAAGATATAATCAATGCGAGGCGTGGTATCAACGATAGGAATCGCGAGGTCTAAGTTTTCGCCATAATAGGCCTTTACTTGTTCAGGTTCACCATCGTGAGCTAACAATTGAGTAAGTTGCGTGACCGAATCTCCTGTAGAGATAACGCGTTTAAGCTGATAGGTCCCATATACATAATCTAACAGTTTCTTACTATCATGATAGCTTTGAGCTAACTCGCTATTTCCTAAAGTGATGACAATAACGCGAAAATTCTCGCGCGCCATGGTCTGGACCGTTCCATAGCCATCATGAACTGTCGCGGCACTTAGTAGCCCATCAACTTGGTCATATTCATAGGCTTGGCCGGCTAACATTTGGTTGCTGTTATGCATCTCAAACTGATCATCAGTCCCTTGGCGGAAGAGCTTAGCACTTATTTTGGTATTGTCTAACAATTCAGGATGGCGACTGACTAATTGGTAGCTTATAGCTGCTAGAATGATAGCATTGAGCTTATTCTGCTGCTTGCTTGCCACACTTTCTTCTTGTTCTACAAGGCCCGTTAGATTAACAAGCTCAGGAACTAGGGCCTGCCACTCTCCTCGGTCAACCTCATCAATCTTATCTGAATCCACTAGTATGGATTGAACCTTGGCTTGCATTAAGTCTTGGAAAGCTTCTTTGCTACCTGCTGTGTGCTCAGCTAGGGCCAGGAGAGCCCCGTTAGCAGAGCCAATTTCAACCGCCTCTAAAAGTTCGGCGACAGAGTAATCTAAGTCTTGTCGTAACGGTACATTGGACAATTCATAATTCTGACTCAGGGCATAAGCCTCATCAGATAGAGCCACACGATCATCCAAATGAATGCTCTCTTGGTCTAGCGCATCATAGATGATTAGCAAACTAAGCAGCTTGGTCAAATTTCCTACTTCTAATAGCGCCATAGGATTCTTCTGATATAAAATTTGCCCACTAGCAGCATCTACCGCAATAGCAGACTGAGCGTTGAGATTGGGCTCTGTCCCAACTGCTTGAATAGCAGTTGTGGCTATAGCCTGTAGACCTAGCCATAGACCTAAAATGGCTAGGAAGAAATTACGTTTTTTCATAGTACACCTTATTATTGGGGGGATTTTTGGGGGATTTCAATAGTAAAAATTGTTTCTTTTCCTTCTACCGTGGCATAAACACGGCCATGGTGAAGTTCGACGATATTACGGACGATGGCTAATCCTAAGCCTGTTCCAGGTTGGTTAGCACTGCGTGACTGATCAGCCCGATAGCTTCTTTGAAAAATATCTTCTAATTCAGTCTTATCAAGCGGTTGTCCGTCGTTTTTAACTTTAAAATAAATATAGTCTTCCTCTTGATAAGCTAATAACTCAATATAATGTGCGCCAGCACCATATTTAAGTGCATTGGATAAAAGGTTATGGAAAACTCGCGCCATCTTATCGACATCAAAGCTAGCAAGCAAGTTCTGCGGCCGGATATCCAAGCGTAGTTCAATGTCTTTTTCTCTGGCGTTGAGTTCGAAGTCAGCCACTAACTGTTCCATGAAACGTAGTACCTGAACCTGAACTGGTCTGATTTCCGTTGTCGTCTGACGAGTAGCTGTATAAGTAAAGAGGTCCTGAACCAAGCTCTGCATCTGCTGGGCCTTCCGATAGGCAACGTGGGCATAACGGGCTAGTTCTTCCTGACTATGATATTGTTGGTTCTCAATCAAACCTAGGTAACCTATGACAGAAGTCAAAGGCGTACGGATATCATGTCCGATATTAGTAATAAGCTCATCCTTCGACTTTTCAATCTTCCGTTCTTCTTCAATGGCCTTGACCGTGCTATCTACCAAATGATTGATTGAGCTGACAACTTCATCCATCTCACCTAAGTCTGTCTGAGGAATACGAATCTCATAGTGGCCTTGCGCAATATATTTAAGATAGTCCAGAATGTGGGCTAACTTCATTTGATTAATGCGTCGCTTGACCCGCCAATTGGTGACAAGGATAGCAACCACACAGGAGGCAAGAGAAAAAATATAGACGGAGACAATAATTTGCTGGCGTGTTAAGCCTAGCATATGGCGTAGCGTGGTATCTAGGCCAAAGAAGTTTAATTTATAATCAATGGCTTGGCGATAGATTAAGAGAGCGCTGAGATAGAGTAAGAAGATTAAACTCATAGTAATAATGGCTTCTACGATGAGTTCGCTCCGCTCGCTTCGCGTCAAGCGCATGCTGAGTTGTTGAGGTGCTTTTTTATCCTTCAATCTTATAACCTACTCCCCATACGGTCTGAATGACACGTTCACCTTCTGTGGCCGCTTCAATCTTATCCCGCAAATGGCTGACATGGACCATAACTGTCTTGGCTGACACAATACTTTCTTGGTTCCAAACGGCTTCAAATATTTCTTCTGCACTAAAGACTTGGTTGGGATGGCTAGCCAAAAGATAGAGAATACCAAATTCTAAAGCTGTAAGCTGAATGTCCTTATCCGTTAAGGTCTTTACTTCGTGGGAAGCGCGTCGAATAATTAAAGGACCTATCTCAATGACATCCGGCTCTGTCACTTCCTTCTGATAGGTAGACTGGCGACGCAAGATGGATTTGACCCGCGCAATAATTTCTAATGGGTTGAATGGCTTGGTGACATAGTCATCAGCCCCACTGGTCAGTCCTTGGATCTTGTCTTGATCCGAACTTTTGGCGCTCAACATTAAGACGGGTGTCTCATAATTTGCGGCACGTAACTTATCCAGGACCTGCATACCATCAACTTTTGGCATCATAATGTCTAGGATGATTAAGCCGATTTCATGGTCCACATCATTTTTAATGTAACTTAAGGCTTGATGGCCGTTATAGGCCTTAATTACGTCGTAACCTTCATTATGAAGATAAATATTGAGTAATTCAACAATTTCGCGATCGTCATCTGCTACCAAAATTCGCATCTTGCTGTCCTCACTTTCTTATCAAGTCTCCTTCATTATACATCAAACCAGATGCCCTGTGTCTTAAGTTTTATTAAAAGTTATAGACAAAGAAAAGATGCCCCTAGGGGCATCTCATTTAAAATCTTTAGCTACGAGAGTAGTTAGGTGATTCCTTGGTGATTTGAACGTCGTGTGGGTGAGACTCAATCAAGCCCGCACCACTCATGCGGATAAATTGCGCATCTTCACGTAGGGATTGGAGATTTGGTGTTCCACAGTAGCCCATACCTGAGCGAAGGCCCCCAATCATTTGGAAAACAATATCTGCTACGCTTCCCTTGTAGGCAACGCGACCTTCAATCCCTTCAGGTACACGTTTGTTGGCTTCGTTGGTGGCTTGGAAGTAACGGTCGCTTGAACCTTTTTCCATTGAAGCCAAGCTTCCCATACCACGATAAACCTTGAAACGACGGCCTTGATAGATTTCAAATTCACCTGGTGACTCGTCCGTACCAGCCAACATGCTCCCTAGCATGACCGCATGGCCGCCAGCGGCAAGGGCTTTAACGATATCCCCTGAATATTTAATCCCACCATCTGCAATAATAGCCTTGCCGTATTCTTTGGCAGCTGTCGCACAGTCATAAATAGCAGTTAATTGAGGCACACCAACACCGGCTACAACCCGGGTGGTACAGATAGAACCTGGTCCAATCCCGACTTTAACGACATCTACCCCTACTTCAAAGAGGTCACGGGTAGCTTGAGCGGTTGCCACATTACCAGCGATGATGGTGACATCTGGGAAGGTCTCACGAATTTCCTTAATCTTACGGATAACTCCGGCACTGTGACCATGTGCAGTATCGATAACCAAAGCGTCCACTTGTTCAGCAATGAGGGCACTTGCACGATCGAAAGTATCACTGGTAATCCCCACAGCCGCCGCCACTAAAAGGCGACCGTGTTGATCCTTGGCAGAGTTAGGGAATTGAATGACTTTCTCAATATCTTTAATGGTGATTAATCCTGATAGGCGACCAGATTCATCAACGATTGGCAATTTTTCAATCCGGTGTTGGTGGAGGATTTTTTCGGCTTCCTCTAAAGTTGTCCCAACCGGAGCAGTTACCAATTTTTCATGCGTCATGTATTCCACAATCTTATGGCTATAATCTGGAATGAAACGGAGGTCGCGGTTGGTAATAATCCCGACTAACTTACGGCTTTCAAGGCTCTCTACAATCGGTACCCCACTAATCCGATAACGGCTCATTAATTCTTCCGCATCCTCAATCGTATTGTCAGGTGTTAAATAGAAAGGATCGATGATGACGCCATTTTCTGAACGTTTTACCTTACGAACTTCTTCAGCCTGTTCTTGAATGGACATGTTTTTATGGATGACACCCAGTCCACCTTGACGGGCCATAGCGATTGCCATGGTCGAATCCGTCACAGTATCCATACTGGCACTAATAATAGGAATATTCAATTTTAGATTAGGCGCTAACTCAACTCTTAAATCCACATCATTTGGCAATACCTCGCTGCGCGCTGGCACCAGCAAGACATCGTCAAATGTGTATCCTTCACGTACAAATTTTGTTTCCCAACCTGACATTCTATTTCCTCCTTTGACTTCTCAGCAACAGTTATTTTTAATAAAATACCACTTTCGCCCCTTAGGAGCAAGCCTAAAGGCTCATTCTTTTTAAATTCTAATCTTGTTGCTTTACTTTAATCTCCTAGATCTTGCATACTAAAAAACCGACTCAGTTTGCGACTGAATCGGTCTTTCAATTTTGTTAGAAAAGGCCACCTTTGATATTCCACCGCTTTTTGAGATAGAAGCGCAAGAGGAAGGTTAAGCCCCCTATAATGAAGTAGATATCATATGGAAAGACTGGGTTGATAGCCGTTGGGAAGATGACGCTCGAGATGCTGACAGCAACAATCCACCCTAGCATAGCCAGAGAAGACACAGAGAAGTATTTAAAGTAGCCGCGCTTGCCTTTAGGCGCATCCATGTCTGGTAGTACCTTGGACACAATCAGCATAGCAATCCCTGCCACTAAGTAGTTAACGATTAAGGTGATTAAGCCCATATTGTTGATTGTTGCTTCACTATGTTCCCCTTGACGCATAAGCGAGAAGCCCGTAATCAAAGTAAAGACAGATCCTAATAGCAAGCCACCATCGAGGGCAATCTTCCAATCGGCCGAGCGCTCGCCTTCGTCATCACTAGGAAACTGTTGTTCTAAGATAACAGCCGTACATTCAGTCGGCGTGCCGTATAATTGACGGGCAGTCTGCCCGGTCTGTTGGCCTTCTTCCAAGGTTTCGCACATTTCTTGGTAGATTTGTTGGCGAATGGACTCGGTTAGATTAGCAGCCGCTAAGTTTCTGTCCAAAGTCAACATGTATTGTTGGTTGCGTTTGGTTAAACGGCCAAAAATTTCTGACTCTGTTAAGCTGGCAGAAGCCTCCTCAACTGCAACCTCTGCTTCCGTCTCTACTTGCTCTGTTTGTTTAATTTCTTCAGTCATGATTTTTCCTCCTATAGGCTATACGTTAAAGCGAAACAGCATAATGTCGCCGTCTTGTACAACGTATTCTTTACCTTCTGAACGTACACGACCTGCTTCTTTGGCGGCCTGCATACTTTGGTAAGTGACTAAATCTTGATAAGAAACCGTCTCAGCTCGGATAAAGCCACGTTCAAAGTCAGAGTGAATAATCCCAGCTGCTTGTGGCGCCTTCATACCTTGTTTGAAGGTCCAAGCTCGAACTTCTTGTTCCCCAGCCGTAAAGTAAGTGGCTAGTCCTAAGAGGCTATAGACATGTTGGATAAGACGGTCCAAACCAGATTCTTGCAAACCGAAGTCTTCCAAGAAGACAGCCTTCTCTTCATCATCCAATTCAGCAATTTCTTCTTCCAAACGCGCACAAATTGGTACGACATCTGCACCTTGGCTAGCCGCTAGCTCGCGCACCTGAGCTAAATATGGGTTATCCGAAGGATCCACCACTTCATCTTCACCAATATTGGCAACGTAAAGCATCTTTTTACGTGTCAAAAGGAAAAGGTTACGGACATAAGGCAGTTGCTCATCGTAGAAGTCAACAGAGTTAGCGAGTTGATTATTCTCTAGTGCAGCCTTTAATTTCTCCAGCACTTCTAACTCTGCTACTGCATCTTTATCTTTAGATTTAGCTAGTTTGGCTACACGTCCAATCCGCTTATCGATGGTTTCCAAATCGGCCAGAATCAATTCTAGGTTAATAGTCTCAATATCTGAAAGTGGGTCTACCTTACCTGAAACGTGCGTAATATTGCCATCGGCAAAACAACGGACCACGTGACAAATGGCGTCAACTTGGCGAATATGGCTTAAGAACTTGTTACCCAGCCCCTCACCACGGCTTGCACCTTTTACGATCCCGGCAATATCGGTAAACTCGATTGCAGTTGGCACCGTCTTTTTAGGTTTAACTAGTTTGGTAATTTCAATCAGACGTTGATCAGGAACTTCAACAATCCCGACGTTTGGATCGATGGTAGCGAAGGGATAGTTAGCCGCTTCGACACCTGCTTTTGTAATTGCATTAAATAGGGTAGATTTCCCAACGTTAGGAAGACCTACAATACCGGCTGTTAATGCCAATGTCATTCACTCTTTCTTTAGCTAGATTTTTTCGGGCGCTTTTTCTTTGATCTTCTTAAGTCGTTTTTCAAAGTCGCGCCGGGTTAAGGTCACAATATGTCCACAGTGACAGCATTTGATTCGGATGTCCATGCCCATACGGATAATCTGCCAACGGTTAGTTTGGCAAGCGTGAGGCTTTTTCATCTCGATAATGTCATGAAGATCATAGTCTTTTTGCATATGGTTCCCTCCTAGGCTTGAATTTGTAGCAAATCTAGGATACGCATGAGGTCAGACTCATCCATATATTCAATCTCAATCTTACCCTTGTCACCCCGCTGTTGAATCAAGGCCATGGTGCCAAAGCGTTCTTGCAGTTTTTGCTCGCAAGCTAAGATATAAGATGGCTTTTTGTCTGCTTTTTTGGTCTTTTTGATTTGTTTGGCTTGGGACTTCTCATTGAGTTGTTGTACCAAGTCTTCTAACTGACGGACTGTTAGCTGTTCCTTGATGACACGTTGCGCTAGAGTCACCAACTGCTTCTTATCCTTAAGTGACAGCAGGGTTCTTGCTTGGCCCATAGATAGTGCTTCTTTTTGAGCCAATTTTTTCACTTCATCTGGTAAAGTTAAGAGGCGTAGATAGTTGGCAATATAAGGCCGGCTCTTACCCATACGTTCAGCCACTTCTGCCTGGGTCAAATTCAACTTGTTCATGAGCATGTCGTAGGCTTCCGCCTCTTCCAGTGGACTCAGGTCCTCCCGTTGCAAGTTTTCCAAAACGGCAATCTCAATCATAACCCGTTCATCAAGTTGACGGACAATGGCCGGAATGGTGGTGAGCCCCGCTAGACGACTAGCTCTAACCCGACGTTCGCCGGCCACTAGTTCATAGCCTTTGATGGCTGACTTACGCACGATAATAGGTTGGAAAACACCGTTATTTCGGATGGAGTCTGCCAATTCATTTAGGGCCTCTTCATTAAAATGTTTACGCGGTTGATGTGGATTAGGTCGGATATCTTCCAGGGTAATTTCTTCAACTTGTTCGAATTCCGATGGCGTTTCCTCTAAGGGAGTAAACAAGGCATCCATGCCCCGACCTAAACCACTGCGTTTTTGCTTAGGTTTTGGTTTATTAGCCATTTGCAGCCACCTCCTTGGCTAAGTCCATGTACATTTCAGCTCCACGAGATTTTGGATCATAGTCTATAACCGACTGACCATAGGATGGCGCTTCAGAGAGTCGGACATTACGCGTAATGATAGTCTGATAGACTTTTTCTTGGAAATATTTACGTACTTCTTCAACCACTTCATAACCCAAATTGGTTCGAGCATCCAACATGGTCAAGAGTACGCCTTCAATCCGAAAGTTCTTATTATAGGTACGTTGAACCAAGCGAATAGTGTTCAAGAGTTGGCTCAAACCTTCTAAGGCATAGTATTCGCACTGTACTGGAATCAAGATGGTATCACTCGCTGTAAATGCATTGAGCGATAACTGGCCGAGTGATGGTGGACAATCTACTAAAATATAATCGTAGTCAGCCTTAATAGGTTTAATAGCCTGTTTTAATCTTGATTCACGGTGGTCTGCTGTTGCAAGTTCAATTTCTGCCCCTGCTAATTGTAGGGTAGACGGTAAAATCCAGAGATTCTCGCGAGAAGTAGGCAAGATAGCTCCCGCTGCTTCAATTTGATCAACTAGGACTTCGTAGACGCTTTGCTTAACGTCAGCCCGTTCAATCCCCAAACCACTGGTTGCATTCCCCTGTGAATCCATATCAATAATCAGGACTTTTTTTCCTTGGAAAGCCAGGGCAGCTCCCAAATTGACGGTAGTCGTTGTTTTACCAACGCCACCCTTCTGATTTCCGATTGCAATCATTCTTCCCATAGCTTACCTCCTAGGCTTTAATTGGACTCTTCGCAGGTTTACCTGCCTTACGTGGATACTTATTAGGCGTCTCTTTTGTTTTTTGAATCAGAATATAACGGCGGTCTGCTGACTCAACGGGTAACTGATCTTCCGTTACCTTGATTAGTTTAGCTCCCAGAATACTGATAGCAGCCCTCGCTTCTTCTAACTCTTGGTCAGATTTCTGCGCTTTTAACGCTAAAAACTGGCCCCCAATTTTAACTAATGGTAGACAGTATTCAGCCAGAACATTGAGGCTTGCGACCGCCCGAGCTGTTACTAAGTCAAACTGCCCTCGATAGACAGGATTTTGTCCTACATCTTCAGCACGTCCGTGGACACAGGATACCCCTTCTAAACCAAGTTCCTCAGCCAAATGTTCAATGAAGGTTAGACGCTTTTGGAGCGAATCGACAATAGTCACTTGTAACTCTGGATGCGCGATTTTTAATGGGATACTTGGAAATCCTGCGCCGGCCCCAACATCACAGAGTTGGAGGGCGTAATTATCCAAGGGCATATTCCATAGAGCCATTAAGCAGTCATAAAAATGCTTGAGGTAGACTTCTTCACGTTGTGTAATGGCTGTTAAGTTCATCTTCTCATTCCACTCAACCAAGAGTTGAAAATAGCGCTCAAATTGGGCAATTTGCTGGTCATTCAACACTAGTCCATGTGCGGCGCATTGGGCAATAAATGTCTCTGGATTCATGGATGAGAGCCTTCTTTCTTGTGAATAATCCGTGAAACAAAAAAGTTTCACAACCACTATTTACTTTACCGTATATCCGAAAAAATAGCAACTGATAGCTGCCCATTTTTGTCTATAATTAGGTCGAATGTTTCACGTGAAACAATAAAGGGACTGACCCAGTCAGTCCCTTTAAGATATATCTTAGGCTTCTACAACATGAACGTTAAGTTTGGCGGTCACGTCATGATGTAACTTAGCTGCTACATGGTGGTAGCCTAAAGAAGCTAAGTTTTGTTCTAATTGAATCTTGCGTTTATCAATACTGAGGTTATACTGTTTTTTAAGTTCTTCAGCGATTTGTTTCGATGGGATAGTCCCAAAGAGACGACCATCTGCGCCTGATTTTGCTTTAATTACAATCACAGTTTTTTCATCTTCGAGTTTTTCTTTAAGGTCTTTTGCTTGAGCCAATTCTTCAGCCTCTAAGCGGGCCTTAGCTTTATTTTCGGCATTTAATTGATTAACTGCGGCATTATCAGCAAGTTTAGCTAAGCCATTCTTGATTAAAAAGTTACGGCCATAGCCCTCCGATACTTCAATCAATTGACCCTTTTTTCCTTGTTTTTTTACGTCTTGTAGTAAGATTACTTTCATCAACTTTCCTCCTTATTACGTTGAATGGTCTCTAGTAAATCTTGATAGACTTGATCAAGACTTGATTCCTTTATTTGAGTCGCAGCAGTAGTCAAATGACCACCCCCACCCATTTCTTCCATCAAGGTCTGGACATTAAGCCCACCCGTGGAACGGGCACTAATCCCGATTGTTTGATCAGGGCGCTCAAATATAACAAAAGAAGCTTCTACTTTTTTAAGTGTCAGCATGACATCCGCTGCTTGAGAGGCTGTCACATTGTCATAAACTTTTCCCTCTTGAGCCTTAGCTACAATAATATCTTCGCCGATATAATGTGCTTGAGCTATAATCTCGTTACGCTCTAACAATCGCTTAAGATCTTCCTTAAGCAGCTGCTGAATTAAGTGTTCATTAGCACCACGAGACTTAAGATAACTTGCTGCATCAAAAGTTCTCGACCCTGTGCGACTGGCAAAGTTATTAGTGTCCACAATAATACCTGCTAAGAGAGCCGTTGCTTCTGTTTTATTTAACGTTTCGTGACTGTTTCGCATATAGATGAAGAATTCCGTCACTAATTCTGACGTTGATGAGGCATAAGGCTCAATGAAGGTTAGGACTGGCTTAGCGGGGAAATCTTCACTTCGGCGGTGATGATCAATGATGACCACCTCATGCTCATTCACTAGTGGGCCAGCAGCAGATAAGCTAGGTCTGTGGTGATCTACCATGACAAGGAGAGTACGATTATCAACAATCTCCTGAGCTTCCTCTAAGCTAATGAATAGATTGGAGGCCTCATTCTTGATTGCAGGAAATTCAAGAAGCTGAGCCACATCATCAGATAACTCCTGACGATCAAGGATAATTCTAGCAAATTTACCCTGTTGGCTTACAATTTTATGAATCCCTAGGGCTGACGCGATAGCATCCATATCAGGATATTTATGACCCGCAATAATCACACGGTTGGCTTGTTCGACAGAGGTCAGTAAGGCCTGATAAACCAATTTAGAACGTGTAATTGAGCGTTTTTGGTTAACGTTCAACTTACCACCATAAAAACGGGCTTGGCCGTTGTGTGAGCGAACTACAGTCTGATCACCCCCACGCGCTAAAGCTAATTCTACATTAAGTTGAGCTTGATTGGCTAGTTCATCAAGCCCATAATAGGTGTCCTCTGAGTATGCAAGCCCTACACTTATCGATACAGGGATTGACTGTTTAGCTTCCGTTTCTTTTATGCTTTCTAGCATTTTGAATTTGTCCTTCTCCAACACCTCTAGGGCTGCTTGATTAGCCAAGATTAAAAACCGATCATCTTCTAAACGCTTGAGATAAAGGTTGAATTGATTAGCCCATTCTCGCAAACCATTTAATAGTTTAGCATCAAAGAGCGAAGTCTCACTGTCATCCATGGACTGTACTAATTCATCGTATTCGTCAATGAGCAAGTAGCCAAATACTATACGATCATACGCTCTTTGAGCTACCATCTCATGTTCAGGCGTTTGATCAATAAAGTAAATCGCCTGATAGGACGGTTGATGTAGATAACGGTAATACTTTTGATTTATCTCAATAGTTTGCCATTGTTTTTCTGGATTTTCTTGGTTTACAATTTCTCCTAAACCTGGATGTAACTTAGCAAGTGGCTGTCCCAGAAGTTGTAGATTCCCATAATGATGCTGAAACTCTGGGTTAACCCAGGCTACCTCGTGCTTATTATTGTAGATAAGCACCGCAATAGGAGCACGATACAAGGCATCTTCTTGTGCTAAGTGCAAGGTTGGTGCCACACTAGAGTACTGTTGCTCTAAATATCGCATGTAACCTTCAAAATGATTAAATCCAATCAGTATGAATAAGAACATTAACACTAACATTAGAAGTGCTATCCAGGGCATATAAGCAAGGGTCGCTAGAATAATAGAGAGATAAAAGACGGTAAAAAACAATACTGGCCACTTCATTGAAGAACGGTCCAACAGTTTTATTAACTGCCTTATTCTATCTTTTTTCACTGTCCACCTCCTAGTAGTTTTGTTCTCCTCTATTTTACCACATTTATTCTAGTTTCTCTAGTTGACGAGGAATGTTTCACGTGAAACAAAAAAGACTAGAACCGAAGTTCTAGTCAGTAAAATTAGTCTTGTACAGTAAATGGTAAAAGACCCATAATCCGTGCACGTTTAATAGCAACGGTTAAAGCACGTTGGTGCTTCGCGCAAGTCCCAGTTACACGACGTGGTAAGATTTTCCCTTTTTCAGAAATGAAACGTTTGAGTAAATCTACGTCTTTGTAGTCAGGATGATCGATATGGTTTGCGCAGAAGAAACATACTTTTCTACGACGGCGACGGCCGCCACGGCGTTGTTGTTGTTCAGCCATATGTCATACTCCTTCTTAATTCTTAGAATGGTAAATCATCTTCAGAAATATCAATTGGGTGACCTTCATCCATGAATGGAGAGGTACTTGATGAAGAAAATGATTGATTATAGTTATTTTGATTCATTTGTGGCTGTGATTGGTATCCTTGGCCTCCACCTGCACCATAAGCACCTGCTTGGTGATTGGTGTTTGGACTAGAGACAGGGCGTTGTTCAGTCACAGAACGAGATTCTAGCAAGTCGAAGTTGTTAACAACCACTTCGGTTACATATACTCGTTGACCTTGTTGGTTATCATATGAACGTGTTTGAAGACGTCCATCGATAGCAATCAAGGAACCTTTGCGCGTAAAGTTAGCTAAGTTTTCAGCTGCCTTCCGCCAAATCACACACGAAATGAAGTCTGCTTCACGTTCACCTTGTTGGTTAGTAAAATTACGGTTAACCGCAATGGTGAAAGAACCGACTGCAGTGCCAGATGAGGTAAAACGTAATTCAACATCACGGGTTAAACGTCCGACTAATTGTACAGTATTCATGTTGGTTCCTCCCTCAAAATGTTTCACGTGAAACAATTAAGCTTCGACTTTGACGATCATGTGACGTAAGATGTCACGGTTGATTTTCGCAAGACGGTCGAATTCGTTAATGCCTTGTGCGTTTTCAGCGACAACATTCACGATATGGTAAATACCTTCTTTGTAGTCGTTGATTTCGTAAGCAAAACGTTTTTTCGCCCAGTCTTTCGACTCAACAACTTCAGTACCGTTCTCAGTTAAGATTGAATCGAAACGCTCGACCAATTCTTTCTTAGCATCATCTGTTAAATTAGGACGGATGATGTACAAGATTTCGTATTTAGTTGCTTGACTCATTGACTGCACCTCCTTTTGGACTATTGGCTCATAAAGAGCAAGGAGAGTATGGAAATAGTCACATACTCACATCTATTAATTATACGCGAGCCTAGCAAGAATTGCAAGCTATAATCAGAAGAATCTCCCATAAGCCTCTTAACAAAAATATCCCCCCAGAAAAGGGGGATAGAGTTACTTAGCATTCCTGACGGCACAACTTATAGCAAAAGTTCCCAATGATGGCCATGGCGATGGCACGCTGCAAGTATGGATTTCCTAAAATGGACAACCAAAGGCTGGTGCTTGATCCTATCGTGACTTCTATCAAAAGACTTAAGAGAAGGACAACAAGTAAAACCATATTGATTAGCCGATTAGGACGAGTACATGACATAAGAGTTTCCTCCTATTCTTTTTCTAATCCATTGTGACGATAGAGTAGAATGAAGATTACACTAAGACCTAATAACCAAGCTAAAGCTACTAAGACTTCTCGCAGAGGCAAGCTAGCATCAGCAAAGTTACGAGACCAACTGAAGAAGAAGTTAGTGTATAGATAGGGCGCAACCTTAGCCAAAGGTTCACTAAACATGGAATAGAAAGGAACGAAGATTAAAATCATCAAAGGGAAAATACTGTAGGCTGTAGCCTCAGATGAATTTTTAGCGAAAATTCCTGAAATAAAGCCAATAATAGATCCAGAAACAATGGTTGATAAGCTGACAATCCCATACTTAAGAAGAGATAAATCAGAAAAACTCATACCTGATAAAGGAATCAAGAGATAACTAAGAAGCAATAAAAGAACAACCGTTGGCAGTAGGGTAGCAATGAGAAATTCTAAGCTTGTTACCGTTGAAGTCATCAAAACCCGCAGGGTTTTCTTTTCCTTTTCCTCAACTAAGCTCATCATGCCAGTCATGGCACTTCCCATCCCTGCGATAAAGATGAAACCCATGGAAATAATCATGATACTACGAACATTTCCTTGAGCAAATTCATCCGTTCGAGGCAAGATAAAATTCATAGCAACCGGCATGATCATACCCATTAACAAAATAGGTAAAATCTGCATATTAACAACGATTTGGTAGATTTTGAATTTTGAAATAGTCCAGATTTTGTGTAAGTTCATCATAGTAATTCTCTCCCTGTCTTAGCAATAAATACTTCTTCTAACGTTGGTTCATTGGAATGGATGGTTTCGACCAAGTCTTGGCTTAACCATTCATTCAGTTGGGCAATGCCTGCCGGATCCTGATTAATGACTACCTGACTTTTGTCTTTTAATCCTACTTCTAACTTGCGTTCTCGCTTAAAGTTTAAGCAGGTATTTCTTGGCGTATCGAGCGAAACAATCTTCCCATCATTGAGGAGAGCCACTCGATCGCAGAGTTTAGTTGCTTCCTCCATATTATGGGTTGTGAGGAAGATGGTGGTTCCTTCAGCCTGTACCTCCTTCAGCAACTTATGAATGGCTTGAGCAGTTGCTGGATCCAAACCGGAAGTTGGTTCATCTAGGAAGAGAACCTTAGGTGAATGGAGAAGGGCACGGGCTAATACTAGACGCTGACGCATCCCTTTCGATAAACGGCGGGCAAGTTTCTTCTTATCTTGAGCCAATCCAACGCGTTCAAGTAAGAAGTCAATCCGCTTCTTATCAACCTTAAGTAGATCGGCGAAAAACTTCATATTATGATAGACAGAAACATTTTCGTAGAGACCTGAGTTATCCGTGACGATTCCGACTTCCTGATAGATATCTTGAGTCAGAGCATCCGTTGCTATTCCTAATAATTTAGTTTCACCTGAACTAGCTAGTAGTTGACCGGTTAGGATTTTAATGGTGGTTGTTTTACCTGCACCGGATGGTCCTAAAAATCCAAAAATTTCTCCAGATTCAACTGAAAAATCTAAATGATTGAGCGCGGTTTGGTTTTTAAATTGTTTGACGAGGTCACGTACCTCGATAACAGATGTGTGTGACATGTGACTGCCTCCTTCTGGTATTTGCTTTGATGACTATAGTCTACACCGACTTTTGACTTTTGACGTAAAAAATCGCCCAAACGTACGGCCAAAAAGTCAAAAAGAGGCCCACTCGGCCCAAGTGTGGAAAAAACGGGCTGAATGGTACCTCAGAAATGGCTATAATTCAATTAATTGTCGCAAAGAGTCTAATCGACTGCGCGACAGAGGCAAGAGCGTTTCTTTAGGTTTCTTGAGAATCAGGGTATAAGAATTCTTAGAATAGGACACCAATTCGTTAATTCGCTGGAGGTTAACCAGGTAAGATCGATGACATCTGAAAAAGCCGAAGTGCTTCAACTTATCTTCTAAGTCAGACAAGGTCATGGCAGTCGGATAAGAATCGCCATTAACTTGAACGGTCGATACACTATTAATGCTTTCAATATAATCTATTTCATTTGGATTAAAGTAAACAGTCTTATCACTGAGTTTGCAGGCAACTTTAAAGACGCGATTGAGTTCAGTAGCGGTTAATTCATCTGCTTCCTTACCTTCTGAATCCGATTCTTCCTCTGAGACATCTACCAATTCTAGTCCCTCATGAACCTGGTAATGATAGGTCACGATATTAAGAAGAACTAATTCTTCTAACGAGGTAGCCGTAATCAAGAGGGTTAAGGGTAGAGACTTGATATAATCCAAAGCCTTAAGATAGAGCCCCACACCGTCATGACTCAGTAGCGAAATGGGGCTTTCTAGGTAGAGCAAATCTGGTTGCTTAAGAATAGCTCGTAGCAACTGCAAGCGATGACGCTGATCAGACGTCAAATCCTTGATACGATAATTTACTAAATCCGATAAAGCGAAGGCCTCATAGAGCTCTGACAAATTACCAGCATAACCAGTCAGACGACTAAAAAGAGTAATAGCGACCTTGACTGTCTGACCTTCATAGACCCCGTCATCTAAGCGACAACTTGCCATCGTCTTAAAACTACGGCTAATTTGACCGCTCGTTGGTCGCTCACGCTCCACCAAAAGTTCGTAGAAGATTTGCCGTTCATCTTGCGTGAATTTGATTCCTAGATGCTGCCTTGCTTCAATACTAAAATTCAAATCCTTGAGTAACATGCCATTCTGCGATTGCTTCATTACATCCTGCCATTCACATAACTTCATGGGCTCATCCTCCCTTTATTTTATAGATAGAGTCGATTCCGTCTTTGTCGATAACAAATAGTCAAAGCAATCAGACTAGCTAGTAGCCAAACGCCATAAATCAAGAAGTCTATCCCTAGATTGCCATAATCTAAATGAAGCAACCAGGCATTGGCACGTCCAGTATAAAAATAAGGCATCAATCCTGCTAAATGGTCATTCATTCTACTAAATAGAGGAATAAAGGCTATAGCTAACATGGGGACTATACTTGCAGCATTTGCTGTTGCAGACCGATCAAATATTAAACCAAAAATCAATCCCAAGATACTAGAAATTAGAAAGCACATACTAAAATGGAAAATCATCCCAAAAATAGAGCCTAAATACTGATAATCTAGGTTCAATAAAGGAAGGCTTATCATTACTGTCACCCACATAGTAATCTGTGTCATAATTACTAGGGACAGTAAATAAACCCAAGGCCTAACATGACTATCTAATAAAATACGTAAAGTTTTATGCTCCTTATCCTCAGTTAAATTCAACATAGTAAGCGTAATGGGAGACACGCTACCTAAAAAGGAAAAAAACATAATCATAACAAAGCCTTGTCGTTCTATAGGACTCACATCGTTTGGAAGAATGAAATTCATTATTACTGGATATAAAATCGTTATATATATCATAGGTGATATTTTGACAGACGCAAAACTCTGCTTAAATTTTACTCCAACCAGAGTCCAGACTTGTTGCCAAGTTTTCATGGGATAATCCCCCTCTCTCAAAACCTTCTCTAAGTCTTAATCTTATCCCTTCTTAACTATCATGTCAAATCATGCTAAGACAAAAGAAAAGAAGTTGAGTTCCGATAAAGGAATTCAACTTCTTGTTTGAACTTCTTATTCTTCTTCAGAATCCGAGTCATCCTTGGCTTCTTCGGTATCTACTTCCGTTTCAGCCAGTTCTTGAGTTTCTTCACCAGTCTTCATAATCTTGGTAATAGAACTTACCTTAGCTCCATCATCTAGACGAATCATTTTGACCCCAAGGGTAGCGCGTGAAGTAACAGAGATGCTAGCAATATTGAAGCGGATCACAACCCCTTGATCTGTCATCACCATGAGGTCTTCATCACCTTCAGTCGATACAATACCAGCAAGCTGACCGGATTTAGCAGAAATATTAGAGGTCTTAATCCCTTTACCGCCTCGGTTCTTAACAGCATACTCGCTAGCTGGGGTTTGTTTCCCATAACCACGCTCGGTTACAACTAAAACATTGGATTCAGGATTTAAGACGGCAGCCCCAACAACATAGTCACCCTCACGCAGTTTCATCCCACGTACACCAGTCGCTGTCCGGCCCATAATACGGGCATCTGTTTCTGCAAACGTCATAGCATAACCATTGTGACTACCGATAATAATGTTTTGCTGACCATTTGTGACTAGGACGTTGATTAATTCATCGTCTTCGCGCATGTTAAGGGCAATCAAACCATTATTCCGGATGTTAGCATAGGCGCTGACATCAGAACGCTTCACAATCCCATTCTTAGTGACGAAGAAGAGGTATTGATCTTCATCACTTGGATGAAGGACAATGATTTCCTTAACGTATTCTTCCTTCTCGATATTTAGGAGGTTGACCACTGGAATCCCCTTGGCAGTCCGACCATATTCAGGAATATCATAACCTTTACTTTGATAGACCTTACCTTTATTAGTGAAGAAAAGTAGGCTATCGTGAGTCGAGCAGGAAACGAGGGTTTGGATATTATCATTATCACTCATCCCCATGCCTTTGACCCCACGGCCACCACGGTTTTGGACTTGGAATTCATCCTGAGTCATACGCTTGATATACCCATTAGAGGTCAAGGCAATCAAGACATCTTCTTCCTCAATCAAGTCTTCATCTTCGATGCTGGTTAATTCGCCAACACGTAATTCCGTCCGACGCTCACCTGGGAAGCGATTCTTGATATCTGCCAATTCGTCTTCAATAATAGCCATAATGTTGGCCTCTGAACTTAAAATTTCAGTTAAGCGACGAATTAATTCCATCAAATCGTTATATTCTGCTTCAATCTTCTCACGTTCCAAACCAGTCAAGCGAGCTAGACGCATGTCTAAGATTGCTTGGGCCTGAATTGGAGAGAATTCAAAACGCTCAATTAACTGAGCCTTAGCTACTTCTGTATCATGAGAGCCACGAATAATGGCAATAATCTCATCAATGAAGTCTAATGCCTTACGCAAACCTTCTAAGATGTGAGCACGATCTTCGGCTTTGCGTTTTTCAAACTCAGTCCGACGACGAATAACTTCGATTTGGTATTCCAAATATTTGGTCAAGATTTCCTTGAGGCTCATAATCTTTGGAACGCCCTTGTCGATAGCTAACATATTGAAGCCAAACGTAACTTGAAGGGCAGTATATTTATAGAGATTGTTAAGCACGACATTGGCACTAGTGTCGCGTCGTACTTCTACGACAATCCGCATACCTTCACGACCAGATTCATCGGCCACATAGGTAATCCCTTCAATTTTTTTCTCCCGAGCTAATTCGGCAATCCGTTCTACTAACTTAGCCTTGTTGACCCCATAGGGAATCTCGGTCACAACAATTCGTTCCTTGTCATGGGCCATTTGCTCGATTTCGACGCGGCTTCGAACAATAATCTTGCCTTTACCAGTTTGATAGGCCTTGCGGATCCCTGATTTTCCCATGACAATCCCACCTGTTGGGAAGTCAGGTCCAGGTAAAGCTTCCATCAGCTCATTAACTGACACCTCTGGATTTTTCATCAAGAGACTAAGGGCATCAATGGTTTCGCCTAAGTTATGAGGCGGAATATTGGTTGCCATCCCGACCGCAATCCCGGCTGCCCCGTTGACTAAGACATTAGGGAAACGAGAGGGAAGAGTTACCGGTTCTTTTTCTTCTTGAGAATAGTTGTCCTTGAAATCAACGGTATCCTTATTGATATCTTTGAGCATTTCCATGGCAATCTTAGACATACGCGCTTCAGTATACCGCATCGCCGCTGCCCCGTCGCCATCGACAGAACCAAAGTTACCATGGCCATCGACTAGTAGTTCCCGATAACTAAAAGGTTGGGCCATCCGGACCATAGCTTCATAAATGGCCGAGTCCCCGTGTGGGTGATATTTACCCATAACGTCCCCGACGATACGAGCAGATTTCTTATAAGGTTTATCCGGAGTAACTCCCATTTCATTCATCCCGTAGAGAATACGGCGGTGAACCGGCTTAAGTCCGTCACGTACGTCAGGCAAGGCCCGAGAAACGATGACGCTCATAGCATAATCTAGGAAGGAAGTCCGCATCTCGTTAGAGAGATTGACTACCTCATAATTATGCGGTGTATGATCAAAGCTTTCACTCATACTATTAGTTCCTTTCTCCTTGTCGCAGCCTGCTAGATATCAAGGTTTTCGACATAGACAGCATTATCTTCAATGAAGGCCCGCCGTGGTTCTACATCGTCACCCATCAACATTTCCAGGACGGCTTCTGCTTCAATAGCATCTTCCACCGTCACCTGTAACATACGGCGATTTTCTGGATTCATGGTTGTTTCCCATAATTGGTCTTCGTTCATTTCCCCAAGACCCTTATAGCGCTGAATGGTGTAACGCGCGTTAGGATTTTCTTCTTGCCACTCCTTAAGTTCTGCATCAGTATCTAGGTAAATAGCACGCTTACCTTGTTTAACTTGATAGAGCGGTGGTTTAGCAATATAAACATAACCTGCATCTAAAAGTGGACGCATATAGCGATAAATCAAGGTCAGGAGTAGGGTTCTGATGTGAGCCCCATCGACGTCCGCATCGGTCATAAGAATAAGTTTATGATAACGAGCTTTAGCTACATCGAATTCTCCCCCGAAGCCTGTTCCCATGGCAGTAAAGAGGGAACGAATTTCCTCGTTATTAAGAATTTTATCCATTGAGGCTTTTTCAACGTTGAGGATTTTACCACGAATAGGCAAAATAGCTTGGTACATACGCGAACGACCCTGCTTAGCTGAACCGCCGGCTGAGTCCCCCTCGACGATAAATAATTCGCAGAGTTCCGCTTCACGGCTAGAACAGTCAGCTAATTTACCAGGTAGGTTACTAATTTCCATGACTGACTTACGTCTTGTCATTTCCCGTGCACGCTTAGCCGCCATACGAGCCTTAGCCGCTAAAATTCCTTTATCGACAATAATACGTGCCACCTTAGGATTTTCCATAAGGTAAACATCAAAACCATTGGAGAAGAGTCGGTCTGTGATGGCCCGTACTTCAGAGTTACCTAATTTGGTCTTGGTTTGCCCTTCAAATTGAGGATCTGGGTGTTTGATAGAGAGAACCAAGGTTAAACCTTCACGGACATCTTCCCCGGTTAGGTTCTCGTCATTATCCTTGATTAAGTTCATCTTACGGGCATAATCATTGATAACCCGCGTTAAACCAGTCTTAAAGCCGGCTTCATGAGACCCACCCTCATGGGTGTGAATATTGTTGGCAAAGGACAAAATGGTTGTATGATAACTATCCGTATACTGCATGGAAATTTCGACTTGGATATCATCGACTTCGCCTTCAATGTAAATTGGTTCTTCAAAAATTGGCGTCTTATGCTGATTGAGATGTTGTACATAGCTCTTAATCCCACCCTCATAGTGGAAGCTATCTTTTTCTTCTTGATCCAGACGCTTATCTTCAATAGTAATCCGCAAACCTTTGTTAAGGAAGGCTAGCTCGCGAATACGTTTCTTCAAACGATCATATTCAAAAACCGTTGTTTCAGTAAAGATAGCAGGGTCTGGTAAAAAGTTGACCTTGGTCCCAGTTTCTGTTGCTTGCCCGATCACTTCGAGATCGCCTTCGACAGCTCCACGGTGGTAACGTTGTTGATAGAGTTTCCCGTCACGCGAAACTTGCACAGTTAATTCAGTAGATAAGGCGTTTACGACAGATGCCCCCACACCATGGAGACCCCCCGACACCTTATAACCGCCACCGCCAAATTTACCACCGGCATGGAGGACCGTAAAGACTGTTTCAACCGCTGGACGGCCTGTTTGAGGTTGAATATCAACAGGAATCCCCCGCCCATTATCTTGAACGGTAATACTATTATTGGCTTCAATGGTTACTTCGATATGGTCACAATAACCAGCCAAGGCTTCGTCGATTGAGTTATCCACAATTTCCCAAACTAAATGGTGTAAACCAACAATCGAGGTAGACCCGATATACATACCGGGACGCTTGCGGACGGCTTCTAAACCTTCTAAGACCTGAATCTGACCCGCATCATACTGTTGGGGTGATTGCATTTGTTCCGTCATAATGTTCTCCTTTACTGATGTTACCTGCTGAGATATAGAAAATCTCGGCATGAGGCAACTGATGTAGTTTAAGGCCCTTAATCGTCGCAGTCGTCAGGATGGTCTGGACCTTATCTTTAATATAAGACATCAAAATATGTTGGCGATCATCATCTAGCTCAGACAAGACATCATCTAAGAGTAGAACGGGATATTCGCCTCGTGCTTGTTTAATGAGCTCAATTTCAGCCAGTTTTAAACTCAAGACAATGGTTCGTTGCTGACCTTGAGATCCGAAGAATTGGGCCTTTTTATCATTTACATAGGTCATAAAATCGTCGCGATGAGGCCCAAACAAGGTCGTCCCCTGATCACGCTCACGACTGGCATAAGTACTAGCTTGATCGAGGAGATGCTTGATTCTTTCCTCTAAGGATAAAGGTTGATAAACTTGACTACCATTGACGTATTCAAGATGCAACTGATCACGACCATTGGATAGATTCTGATGGATAGGACTAGCGATTTGCCCTAATTTTTCAAGAAATTCCATACGATATTGAATCAAATGAGCACCTTCTTGGCATAGTTGCTCAGTCAAAATCTCAAAAAAAACTTGATCGAATTTCTTGCCCCGTCCCTCCTGCTTGAGGTAGCTATTACGCTGTTTAAGCAAACGCTGGTAGGTTAAGAGGTGATTAAGATAAATGGGATTGGCCTGACCTAACTCGATGTCTAGGAAACGGCGCCGTAAATTAGGTGCCCCCTTAATTAGCTGCATATCTTCTGGCGCAAACAAGACCGTATTGAATTGTCCCACAAAATGGCTAAGCTTCGATTGATCTAGATAATTAACCTGAGCTACCTTGCCTTTTTTAGTCAAGGTTAAAGCCAGTGGAATTTCATAGTTCTTGGTCTCGATGACCGCTTCAATCCTTGCTTGTTCTTGGTCCCACTCAATCATTTCGCTGTCATGATTCGTTCGGTGACTTTTAGCCAAAGACAAGAGAAAAATCGATTCTAAGAGGTTGGTCTTGCCCTGAGCATTTTCACCTGTCAGAATAGTTAAACCCGGTCCTAGACAAAGCTCAATTCCTTGGTAATTACGAAAATGGCTTAACTTTAAGGTCTTAAGCTTCATCTGCAACCATCAAGGCATCAAAATCCAAAGCCGGAATGGTGACCTGATCCCCTGGATAGAGCTTGCGCCCTCGGCGTGTTTCTTGCTCCTGATTCACCAAGACCTTTTCTTCTGACAGAAACCATTTGGCCTGGCCACCTGTTGCAATGATGCCTTCATTTTTCAATACCTGTCCTAGGGTAATGAAATCTGACTCAATGCTTATTTCTTGTCTTGCCATTTTATCACCTTAACCTATCTTGATTTTAGACCTTTACCCTCTAATTATACTCTTTTTTGTCGATTTAAGCAATTTTTCTGGCAAATAAGCCCCATAGTTAGCTAAATAAAAAAACGCCTAAAAAGGCGCTTTTTTTAAGTTTTAGATTTTTAAGCGTGGTGAGTACGGATTGGCGTTAAGAGTTGGATCAAGTCATTGTGACCTTCTTCAACTTTATCTTCACGCAATAATAATGGCCGCTCACCTGAGATAAAGCCTAATTTAATGGTGGTATCGCCAAAGGATTTAACGGCATCACGCATATAATCAGGGTTGAAAGCAATGGTTAAGTCGTCCCCTTCCAAGCTATCATAGCTTAACTCTTCAGTAGACTGACCAATCGAAATACCTTGTACTAGAAGCGCCACACTACCTTGACTCATTTTAAGTTGAACCACATTAGACTTAGCCACATGAACCAAGAGCGCTGCCCGCTCCAAAGCTTGGCTGAAGGATTGGGTGTTGACGGTTAACTCTGTATTGTAAGTAGTTGGAATTAAGCGGCTAGTATCTGGGAAAGTCCCTTCTAGTAAACGAGAGTAAATAACCAAATTATCAAAATGGAAAACTAGTTGCTGAGCCATGACATAGAAAGTCACGTTAGTTTCGTCATCTAAGATGCGAGTCAACTCAATCACCGTTTTCTTAGGAATGGTGATATTAAGTCCCTTAAGACTTGGATTGAGATCCTTAATTGGAATATCGCGTTTACTCAAACGATGACTATCAGTTGCGACCCCAGTCAAGTAACCATCATGGAAAGAAAGGTTCAAACCAGTTAAAATTGGACGGTTTTCTTGGTTAGAGGCAGAGAAGATAGTTTGGTTGATTAACTTCTTAAATAGTAGCCCTGGTAAGGTGACAGGCTTATCTTCATCTGTTTCCGGTAAGACAGGGTATTGGCTACTGTCGACCCCTTGAATGGTAAAGACTGCTTTGCCTGATGTCAATTGGACATTATAGTGTTCTTGAACTTGAACCTCTACCTGATTAGTTGGTAGCTTGCGCACAATATCAATGAAGAGGCGTGCTGATAAGACAATACTACCTGGTCTAGTAACTTGAAGTTGGGCTGCCTCTTGGCTTGTTTCAATGACACTTTCAATGGAAATGCTAGCGTCACTACCAGTTAAAATCAATCGATCTGATTTAAGCTCTAACTTCATACCAGTTAAGACAGGAATAGCTGCTTTACCTGGAATAGCCCGTGCTACATGGTTGAGTTGATTAATGAAGTAATCACGGTTAATCGAAAAATGCATGGTGGTCGACTCCTTTTATTCATAAATATAATAA
>CAUUNL010000027.1:0-23709 GCA_963546405.1 Abiotrophia defectiva
AGTTATTCTAATAGGTTTATTTTATTATTTTTCTACCGCAGAATCAACAATTAAGCTCATTGCCTTCTTCATACGGATGTCAGCAGTTAACATATCAGTTGACACAAATTGTTTCACTTGGTCAGCAGACATGTTGTATTGAGAAGCCAAGTCAGCAACTTCAGCGTCGATTTCAGCATCCGTTACTTGAATGTCTTCAGCCTTGACAATCGCTTCTAATACTAAGTTAGTCTTTGTACGTAATTCAGCTTCTTCAGCGAATTGAGCACGTAAGCCTTCAGCGTTAGTCCCAGTGATTTGGAAGTATAAGTCTTCGTTAATCCCTTGACGTTTCAAGTTGTTGGTGAAGTGAGATACTTGACGGTTGATTTCGTCTTCTACCATTACTTCTGGTAATTCAACGATTTCAGCGTTCTTAACTGCTTGACGTAAAGCTAAGTCTTCGACAACTTCCTTAGCAGCAACCTTTTTAGACTCTTCTAATTGAACACGGATTTTGTTTTCTAATTCCGCTAAGCTTTCAACTTCGGAATCCACGTCTTTAGCGAATTCGTCATCTAATTCAGGTAATTCTTTGGCTTTTACTTCGTGAACGGTCACTTTGAAGACAGCGTCTTGACCTTTGAGGTTTTCTGCATGGTAAGCTTCTGGGAAGGTTACTTTTACTTCCACTTGGTCGCCTGCTTTAGTCCCTACTAATTGGTCTTCAAAGCCTGGGATGAAGCTGTTAGAACCGAGTTCTAATGAGTGGTTTTCACCCTTACCGCCTTCAAATGCTTGGTCACCCAAGAAACCTTCGAAGTCGATAACCACTGTGTCGCCTAATTCAGCTGCGCCTTCTTTAACAACGAGTTCAGCCAAACCTAAACGACGAGATTCTAATTCGTCTTTAACATCTTGATCAGACACTTGACGGTCTTGTGCTTCTACTTCTAAGCCCTTGTAGTCGCCTAATTTAACTTCTGGTTTTAAAACAACTTCCGCTTTTAATACCCAAGGTTGACCTGCTTCGAGTTTTTCGATGTCAATCTTTGGTTCAGTTACCACTTCTAATTCAGCCTCTTGGATGGCTTTAGATAAATGAACTGGTAAGAGCGCGTTTAAAGCATCTTCGTAAAGTGCTGCTTCCCCATATACATTGTTGAAGATTTGACGTGGCACTTTCCCCTTACGGAAGCCAGGTACTGACAAACGTTTTTGTACCTTCTTGAATGCTGTGTCTAAAGCTTTCTTCACATCTTCTACTGGAATTTCAAAGGTTAATACCCCTGTATTTGTTGCTTGTTTTTCGAATTTCGCTACCATGTAACTTTCCTCCATAGCTTCTTGTTTATTTACACACTCCACAATTTTAACTGAAAGCGTCCAATTTGTAAACAGATTTCCCCTATTTTTACTGACTTTTCCTCAGATTTGACTCAACTAAGTGGGACTACCTATTTTCTCTACCTATTCCACGTAAGGAAGTAAGTAGCCATAGCCCTTGCTTTCCATCTGGTCCTTAGGGATAAAGGTAATGGAAGCTGAGTTAATGCAATAGCGCAGGCCACCCTTGTCCTTAGGCCCATCATCAAAGACATGTCCTAAATGAGAGTTACCAGAACGTGACCGGACTTCAATTCGCCTCATGTTAAAGCTAGTGTCTTCCTTATAGCGGGCTACATCCGCTGAGATTGGCTTGGTAAAGCTTGGCCAGCCACAACCCGAATCATACTTATCCTTAGAGGAAAAGAGTGGCTCCCCAGTGGCGACATCCACATAGATACCTGGCTCCTTATTATCCCAATATTGATTGGAAAAGGCCTGCTCGGTGTTATTTTCCTGAGTCACCGCGTATTGGGCAGGGCTTAATTTTTCCTTCAGTTCTTGATCACTTGGTTTGGGATAGAGACTGACATCAATCAAGGGATCCTGTGCCTTCTTGAGATCGATGTGGCAGTACCCGTTAGGATGTTTGGTTAGATAGTCCTGATGTTCTTCTTCAGCCTTAACATAGTTATTAAGGGGCTCCAATTCCACCTTGAGTTCTTGGCCTAATTCATCTGCCTTTTCCTTCATGACTACCTGAGCGACGGCCTTATCCTCTTGGCTCTCATAGTAAATACCAGTCCGATATTGTCGGCCCTCATCATTACCTTGCTTATTAAGGGAGAGCGGATCTACAACCCGGAAGTAATAGAGTAAGAGTTGACGCACATCTAGTTTACTGGCATCATAGGTGATTTTAACCGTTTCGGCGTGGTCAGTCTGACCGATTAAGGTGTAGTTGGTGATGTCTGACGTCCCATTGGCATAGCCAGATTCCACATCTAGCACCCCGTCAATTTGTTCAAAATAAGCCTCTAGGCCCCAAAAACAGCCACCTGCTAGATAGAGAGTCTTGAGATTCTCAGCTTTGACTTCTTCCTTGCTTGAACTACTAGAAGAACTAGTCGAATTTGCTGCAAGGGCGGCTTCTACCCGGCTTTCGATATTTTGGGCAGTCAGACCAGAATGAGAGGTCCGCCACCAAACAAGCGTAATTACCCCTAGAACCGCAATTAAGCCGGTTAATAAATAACGTTTATCCATTATAGTTTCCTTCTTTCAGATTTTAAAAACCTTCCTTAGTCCATGCTAGCCAATTGATCTAAGACACTTTGCCGATCCATATGACCTAGTTGGACCTTGACTAGTTCCCCCTTGGAATTGATAAAGGCCGAAGTGGGATAGGCAACGACCCCTAATTGCTTCATAAAATCACCCGACTGATCCACTAGGACCGGCAGATGCGTGTAATCTAGACCGGAGAACCACTTGGTAAAATCAGCCAGCGGCTTTTCATTTCGAATTTCAGGTGCCACCATGGATAAGACCACCACCTCATTTCCTTGATTGCTTTCATCAGCTAAGGCATCGACATCCTTGAGGCCTGCTAGGCAGATAGAGCACCAGGAGGCCCAGAATTTAATGTAGACTTTCTTGCCTCGCAAATCTTCTAACTTATAAGTTTTACCATGAATATCTTGAAAGGTCCCGCTTAAGCTTTGCCCTGCTTCTTGCTTTTGGGAAGACGTGTTTGTTTGTGTGGCGCCAGCTGCTTGCTTGGCATTACTCGCCTCCTGATGAGGTTGGCAGGCCGCTAGACAGCCTGAACTTAAGCTTACAAGTCCTAGGACTTGCCAAAATTTACGTGTAAAATGTGACATCTTGTTTGCCTCTTTTTCCTAGATTTTGTTGAACATAACCAGAATACCAACCAATATGATGAGGACAGCCCCCACCCGTTTAATCAGCATCATGTGTTGTTTGGCCACATTAAGCCATTTGACGAGAGATGATGATACCACTGCCAATAGTAAGAAAGGCACAGACAGCCCCAAAGCATAGACGAAGAGCAAGCTGCCACCGTACCAAGCACTGGCTCCTGTTGTGGTCACTAAGGCCAAGACAGAACTCAAGACTGGCCCGACACAAGGCGTCCAACCAAAGCTAAAGCTTAGTCCCAAGAGAAAGCTCCGCGTTAATTCCCCAGCATTTTTAGCCTCCATTTGGACGGTCTTTTGGCGACTAAGCCATGGAATCTCCACTAATTCAAGCTGATAAATCCCCATCAGCACGATAATGCCCCCTAGCACATAGCGGGTATAGTGACCATAGACGATTTGTCCCAAGAGACTGGCCGCAAAGCCTAACATGAAGAAAATCAGCGAAATACCTGACATGAAAGCCAAAACCTTCAAAACTGGCAAGAGATAAAAACTATAGTTACCAATTTTTACCTTCTTGTCCCCAGTCTCCCCCATAAAGGTTCCCATATACAAAGGAAACAATGGCAAGACACATGGGGATAAAAAGGAAAGTATTCCCGCCCCAAAGACTGTTAAATAATACGATATCGACATAAAATCCCTCCTGCGAATAATTACATACCTATTATAAGTCCTAATTGCTAGATTATCATTTATTTTGATTGGGAAAAGCTATTTGCTTAAAAATAGTGCCTATTTATGAACTTTTTGTGTAATTTACGGGCACTTATAGCGAAATACTAGGCGGGAGGGGCTTGCTTCTAGTATAATAAGGTGAAGGAGTGAGTGGAATGGTTAAATATCCAGCTGGTTCAGCCCGGCATAGAGCCATTAATAAACCGGCAGGGCCAAGCATAGAGCCACCTAAAGCTGGGACTATGCAAAATCTCAAGGCATCCAAAAAGTCTACTCAGTACGGTAGCCGTGGCATGTCCTTAGAAGATCGTATTAATCAATCCAACCAATACTACCTCAGTCACAACCTGGCGGTGATCCACAAGAAACCGACACCGATTCAAGTCGTCAAGGTGGATTTTCCGCGTCGTAGCGCTGCCCGGATTACCGAGGCCTACTATCGCCAAGCCTCGACAACAGACTACAACGGCCTCTATTTAGGTCGCTATCTGGATTTTGAAGCTAAGGAAACGACTAATAAAACTAGTTTCCCATTGGCCAACTTACCAGACCACCAGATTGAGCACATGCGACAATGCCACCAACAAGGCGGTATCGTCTTTCTCTTAATTAGCTTCAAAGTGCATGAAAAGGTCTATTTACTTCCCTTCCCTGCCCTCGATCAGTGGTTGGAAAGTCAGAAGCGCAAGAGCTTGCCCCTCACTTACCTGGAAAGCCATGGCTACCTCTGCCAACAAGGGGTCTTTCCTATGATTGATTATTTAGCAGCTGTGGACCTCTGGCTCCAAGCTCATTAGTTTGACAAGAAAGGAGGGATTGACTTGGTAACTGGAAGTCGTCTCGAACGCAAGAAATATCAAGCCTCCCAACAAGAATCTACGCCTCTTGATTCGTCTGAGAATCAAGGCCGACAAAAGAAGAAAGGTAAAAAAGCTGGCAAGAAACCCCTTTGGCGCCGTATCCTCAAATACTGCCTGATTGCCTTCTTCAGTCTCTTTATCCTGGCAGTTGCCTCAGGGGCCGCCATCTTTATCTACTACTCATCTTCTGCCCCACAAATTACGGAAGCAGATTTGGTCGGTCAGATGCCAAGTAAAATCTATGACCAAAAAGGCAATCTAATTAAAGAATTAGGTAATCAGAGTCGTGACCTCATGCAGGCCAATGAGATTCCTGATAACCTCAAAAATGCGGTCATTGCCATTGAAGACGGTCGCTTCTACAAGCACAACGGGATTGATCCCATTCGGATTGCAGGTGCCTTTGTCCGTAATATTCGCAGAGGTCGAATTTCCGAAGGTGGCTCGACCATTACCCAGCAATTAGTCAAGAACTCGGTCTTCTCAACTGACTTTAAGGACCAGACTTTGAAACGTAAGGTCCAGGAAGCCTGGTTAGCCATGCAACTTGAACGCGAGTATACCAAGGACCAAATTTTGACCTTCTATCTCAATAAGCTCTTCTATTCTAATAATACCTACGGCGCTAAGACTGCTGCCCGCCTCTTCTTCGGCAAAGAACTTAGTCAGTTAACCGTTGGTGAAGCGGCCCTCTTAGCAGGGATTCCACAAGCCCCATCCTCTTACGACCCCTATTCTTTCCCAGAAGCTGCCCAAGAGCGTCGCGATATCGTCCTGAGCGTCATGCTACGTCGCAAATTGATTAGTCAAGCCCAATACGACGAGGCTGTCGCCCAATCCGTCAGCTCCATGCTCAAACCATTGGATCAAAACACCATGGATAACACTGATATGGTCTTAGATTCTTATTTGGATGTGGTCGCCAAGGAAGTCAAGGATAAGATGAATCTGGATATCTTCACCGATGGTGTGGAAGTCTATACTAACCTCAACTGGGATGCCCAAAAACAAGCCTATGACTTGGTTAACAATGATGCTTCCCTCTTCCCAAATGATAAGATGCAGACGGCTATTTCCATTGTGGATGTTACCAACGGCCAGCTCCAAGCAGTTATTGGTGGTCGTAAGCAAAACGTCTATCTAGGTCTCAACCGGGCCAATACTCTAAACCGCAGTATCGGCTCAACCATGAAGCCACTGGCTGACTATGGGCCTGCCTTCGAGTACCTCAACTACTCGACCGGGACCACCGTGGTCGATGAGCCTTATACCTATAAAAATGGTGGCGAGCTCAAAAATTTTGACTTTGAATATAAGGGTAAGATGACCCTGCGTGAGGCCTTAGCCGGTTCGCGCAATATCCCAGCCCTCAAGATGTTACATGCGGTGGGTATGGACAATGCCTATGCCTTCCTGCAAAAACTCAACATTAACATTAGCAATAATGACAAGAAAGAGTTAGTGGAAGCCAATGCTATTGGTGGGGAAGTCTCCCCTATCCAGCTCTCAGCTGCCTACGCGGCGATTGCCAACTATGGTGAATACCATGCCCCTTATGCAGTACGTCGTGTTGTAACCTCTGCTGGAACTGTGCGTGACTTCGATTCTCCTGGCTCTCGTGCCATGAAGGATTCTACCGCCTATATGCTGACCGATATCCTTAAAGGGGTTCCTGGCGAATTCGCCGCGGCTGCCAAGCTAAACGGCATCCCTAATGCAGGTAAGACCGGGACAACCAACTATACAGCTGAACAGCTGAGCCAATTGGGTCTGGATGCTAGCACCTACGCCGCCCCAGATGGCTGGTTTGCTGGTTTTACTACCAAGTACGCCATGGTCACTTGGGTCGGTTACGATAATCCCTATGAAGCCGGTAATTATCTGACCTTAGAACAAACCCGCCTACCTCAACAAATCTACGCCAAACTCATGACCTCGCTTATGGCTAACCAAAGCAAGTCCGACTGGACCATGCCAAACAGCTTAGTCAAGGCTGATATTGAGAAATACACGGAGCCCTTGCTACTCCCTGGCCCATACACACCACGGGAAATGATTTCCTCCGAACTCTTCATTAAGGGGTCGGAACCTAAGGAACAATCCCTCAACTATGGCCGCCATATTGCGGCTCCTACCGGATTCGACGCTAACTACAACCAACAAACACGTACCATTCACGCCACATGGGGACCATTAACGGGCTCCGGCACCTTCGAATTATCCGTCAATGGTACTGTGGTCTACCAAGGAACAGGTACAAGCTTTGACATTCCTGCCCATGAAATTCAGGATTACGTCTTACGCCTGAGAATTGTGGATGGTAACAGTAGTTCTGATACGCTGGTAATCACAGTGAGTCTCAAGTCCGAGTCTAGCTCTTCAAGTAGCCAACCAAATCCAAATGAGCAAGGAGAAAATAACCCGCAACCGCCTAACAACCGAGGCAACCAACCTAACCAGCCGGGTCAACCAGGTCAGCCTAACCAACCAGGCCAGAACGGTAACCAGCCAGGTAACCAAAATCAACCTGGTCAAAACGGTAACACGGGTCAACCTTAACATCGCTCATATAAATAACCCATCACCTCTTGGTGATGGGTTATTTTCTTATGTCTTATTGTTTGGCTGCCTTAACTAGTTCAGGATCTACCAAAAACTGAATCAGAGATGGGGCTTGCTGATTGAGATGGCGGAAACTATAGCGATTGACATGCGTGATAGCTGTATCTTCTGCCGTCAAACTCCATAAGTAGAAGCCTTCAAGCTCTAGACTGGCCTTGTTGACCACATAATCCACCCCATAGACGGCTTCTCCTTCGCGTTTGAGATTGGAGATATCGATAGCACCTGCCAATTTAGCCAAGCTATCGTAGTCATTCTCAAAGGTCAAACGATAGGTTGTCGTAGTGGCGCTTGCCGGATCATTAATGGGTTGGCCAGCTTCATCAGTTGGATTAAAGGTTTGAACCTGGTCAGAATGATCAATCAAGGACTGCACTGCTAAATAATAGAAGTCGATTGGCTCCATCGTTTCTTCTTTAAGGCTCCCGTCCTCTGCCTTGCTATAGCGTTTTTGTCCGAGTTGGTATTGATAACCTTTGATTTGCTTGTCCTGAATGGTCCCAATAGCTTGGGCTAAGACTTGGCCATTTTGGCTATTAGTTAGATAAAGCAAATTACTATCCTGGTCGCCTGCTTGACGACCTTCTGTCACTTCATAAGTACTAATAGCCTGAGTTGGATTGGCCGCCTTAAAGGCTTCTAACCACTGGCCTTCTGCCACTTCCAGAGGGCTTACTTGAGCCTCTAAATCCGGCTTAAGGCTATCCTTAGTCACAGATTCCTCTGGGACTTGGCTTGTGCTCTTAGCCTGATAGACATGACTGGATTCACCGTCTGTTACGGTCAGCTTAAGCGCGGCCTCAAGCATCTGACCAGTCTCACTGTCAACCAGGTAAGTCAAGTCCGCCTGATAAGTAGCCTGAGTTGAGAAGCTTTCAGGCAAATCCAGCAGGCCAACTAGGCCTTGGATCAAGTCAGGATTGGTCACTGTCTTATTAATCCGCCATTGGCCTTCAGCTGCCTCAGAATCTAGCTCTGAGTTGTCATCTCCCTCAATTAGGAGTTTGGCCCAATAGAGGTAGCTCATGGAGTTCTTAGCATTGTCATTTTGATTCCAAGCCGCATGAGGTGATGCCACATAATGATGTTCCCCGTCGAAGTAGAATTCCAAGTCATAGTGGGCATCCTTGAACGTGGTCACGGTCTTACTGCGATAGGCCTTCAAGGCACCCGCTTCATAAAATTGTTGACTGTCAGCAACTGATTGCCAGTCCCCTCCGTCTTGATTAAGAGAAGTTTTAACTTGGACCGCACTTAATTTTTCGTAAAATTCGTGCACCTTATTAAGGGCTTGATAGCGTTGACGGGTCACTTCATCAAGGGAAGATTGACTAGTGGCTGACTCAGGTGGACCATAGAGGGCGTCCCCACCCTGAGCAGCATCGCGCGGCTTAGCTTGGCAGGCTGCCAAGAGGCAGGCCACACCTAAGAAGGAAATAATGGTGGATTTTTTCATGTAATAGTAATACTCGCTTTCTAAACTTAAGCCTTTTGGCCCTTTTCACTCTTCCAGAGTGTATAAGACCGCTTGAAGGCATGGATAACCCCTTTGTCACTGGTTGAGAGAACGGTCGCTTTGTAGAAGGTCAGGGCCAACCAGAAGGCAAAGACCATAAAGGCAAAACAGCCAAGTAGGCAGAGAACAATTTCCAAATTTGAGACTGTCTCAGTGGCTAGTCGAACCGGCATGACAAATGGAGAAGTGAATGGCACCCAAGAGCCGATGACTACAACAGGTGAATTAGGCTGTTGAAGGCCATAGATGGCAATATAGAAACCAATGATGGTAGTGAAGATGACCGGCTGAATGGACTTTTGGACGTCTTCTAGTCGTGTGGCGATAGATCCTAGGAGAACAGATAGAATCATATAGGCCAACATCCCCATCAAAGCAAAAACTAGACTTAAACCAAAGATAGGCAAAATTCCTAGTAAGAGCGGTTTGAATGGCACGAGATAGCTAAAAATGCTGGAGACGCCGGTCAAGAAATAAAAGCCAATCCCTAAGATTAGGTAAATACCAATTTGGGTAGCCATTACCAGTGAAGCACCCAAAATTTTGCCTAACAAATGTTGTTTGGCAGGAATGGAGGATAGGATGATTTCCATGACGCGGTTGCCCTTCTCCAAGGCCACTTCCTGAGCAAAAATTGAACTGTAAGCTAGAATCAACATATAGGATAGCATAATGGCCACAAAGGCAGCCCCCATACGGGCCATGACTTGAAGGGACTTAGCGTCCTCTTCAGAATAAGTCCCATCCTTGCTCTCCTTGAGATTAATCTTACCGATTGATACCTTACTGGAACGAATGGTGGCAATTTGTTGATCATTTAGGTCAAGACTTTGACCTATTTTGCTGAGTTGATAGCGATTGAGGCTTTCAGCCAAAGCAGACAGGGTCAGGCTATGGGCTGTAGATTTTTGGTAGTAAGTAGCTTGCACGCGCCCATTGTCTTCTTGGACCTTTAGATAGCCGTTAACCCCTTTTTGGTTAAGGGCCTGGCGAGCACTGGCTTCATCTTCATAATAGGCCAACTTATAAGTCAAATTATCCTGGGCCAAACTATCTTTTAAGCCCTGATCTTGGCTGACAATGGCGATGGTCTCATTAGCATGACTCGATTCATCATTGGCAATAAAGTAGCCAATCAAGACAGAAACACCCATAACAATAAAGGGCGCAAAGACCATGAAGAAGAAACCCCAACTTTTCACATTTTTGCGATAGACTTCCTTGGCGATAATCCATAACTTACTCATGGTCTGACACCTCTACTTTCAACTTGAAAATCTCGTCTAAGGTTGGCGGTTGTTGACTAAATTGGGCAATATACTTACCCTGAGTCACCGCGTCAAAGATAGCATGACCGGCGGACTCCTCACTTAGAATTAAATGGTAGCGATGACCGCTTAGGTGCCGAACCTTTTCAACGCCTGGTAGGGCTTGAAGTTGGGCTTGATTCCAGTCAGGGCTTTCCAGGAAAATACGGGTCCGGCCGAAGGATTCCTTAACCTCGTCCACCGTTCCTGACAGCACCTGTTTACCATAGTGAATCATGACCAAATGGTCACAAATTTCTTCTACGTTATTCATATTATGACTAGAAAAAATAATAGAAGATCCTTTTGCCTTGAGCTCTAGAATACCTTGCTTGAGCAAGTCCGCATTAACCGGGTCTAGACCTGAAAATGGCTCATCCAGAATCATGAGTTTTGGCTCATGAATTAAGGTCGCGATGAGTTGTACCTTTTGTTGGTTACCCTTGGACAGACTCTTAATTTTATCGCTTCTTTTACCTCTGACATCGAATTTTTCCATCCAATAATCAATTTTTTCAAGAACTTGGGCCTTCTTCATGCCGCGCAATTCCGCAAAGAAGACAATCTGATCCTCAATGGTCATCTTATCATACAAGCCACGTTCTTCCGGCAAATAGCCTACCGTATCATAGACCTGGCTACTCATAGGTTGCCCTTGCCACTCAATGGATGCACCAGATTCTAAATTCAAGAAATTGAGGATCATCCGAAAAATCGTAGTCTTACCTGACCCATTCTGACCAATAATCCCCATAATACTACCTGGTTGCACCGTAAAGGAGACGTCATTGACAGCGCACAAGTCGCCAAAGTGCTTAACTAAATGCTTCACTTCTAACACAAAAAACACCTACTCTCTAAAGGTTTTTGCATAATAATGTTTACGTATTCAGTATAGCACTTTAGCTATGGGCATACAAGAATAGCTTATCTTTTTGACTGGCTAGGCTCACTTTTAGGATAGGTGGATTGTGGTGCTTCCAGAACTGTTCGCCACCCCTCCCAACCCCAATCACTCCACTCATAGCGGATGGCGCCGTGATAGGGTGTTGCAAAATAGGGAATTCCCCTATTACTTAGTTTAGCCAGGGTATCGGGATGAGGATGGTGATAAGTATTGTGGACACCAGCAGACAACAAGGCTAACTTAGGCTGCAGGTGGTTGAGCAAGACATCTGAACTGCTAAAGCGACTGCCATGGTGGGCGCATTTAAGAATATCGGCCTGAATCTTAGGGAAACGTTCAATCAAAGCCTGCTCATATTCACCCGACATATCACCTAAATTAAGTAAACGGTGCCTACCCATCGCTAGAGTTGCGGCAATGGAGGCGTCGTTGGGGGCCGTCGCCTGGTTAAAGTTATTGGTGTAGAAGGTCAGTCCTTCTTTAATTGAATAGGCTTGACCTGGTCCTAGGACATGGACTTGGGTGTTTACTGACAGATAGGGCTTGATTTCCTGCCATACCGGATGGCTAGCGGTATGCTGACTAATCCAGAGATTGTCGATGGCCACTTCCTGACTGAGACTAGCCAGGCTACCAATATGGTCTAAGTCTGAGTGGGTAATCATGACCCCGTTCAGTGAACCAATCCCTTGCGCTTTGAGGGCGGGAATCAAATTATAGTAGCCATATTGAGTGTCAAAACTGGGCCCTTCCTTGCTTGCCGGATAAGGTGGCCTGCCACCTGTATCAATCAACCAGGCTTCCTTGGACCAGGCTGCTTGGTAGACCAGACTATCCCCCTGCCCTACATCCAATATGGTAACACTAGACTGCCAATGTAAATAGGGTTTAAGTCCCAGTATAAAGCCATAAGTACAAATAATGACCGCTCCCGTTGACCAAGGATGCCGCCAACCCCATCGTAACCAGACTAGAAAAATGACCAGAAAGAGCAGCCAGTAGATGAAACTTAAACGTCCTGTGATAACATGCCAAGAGAAGAATTTTCCTATAGGCGATAGCATTCCTAGCAAGACTTGATAAATCCCATCCATTAAACTTGCCAGCCTGTCTAAGCCTGGCAAAATGAGCGCTAAGCCTGACACTAAGGCTAGCGGCATAATAAGCGCTTCAAAGACAATCCCTAAGAGAAATATGGCCAAGACTTGTAGCGGATACCATTCATAACGCCAATCCATCATGAGGGGCCAGGTAATAAGTAAACAAGCCACTAGCATATAGACTTGATTGCGCCAGCCATAATGTTTAGGTTGAGCCATGGCTTGGTTAGCAAATATCAGTACCACCGATAAAGCAAAGCTCAACAGGTAGGCCGGCTGAAAGACTAGGCCAGGTTGGCAAAGTAAACAGGCCAGTCCCACAAGACTTAGTCGGTCCAAGGAGGTCATAGTTTGGTCACCAAAACGTTTAGAAAAAGCCACTAGGCCCCAACTTCCTAAGACTCTAATACTGCCAATAGGCCAACCACATAGCCAGCTATAGAAGAGGAGAAAGAGTGGCAGCCAGAAAGCAACACTTTCTTTAAGGCAACCCAATCGCAAAAAGAAACGACTCAACACTCGTCTTAAATAAAGCAAATGAAAGCCCGATATGGCGAAGAAATGACTAAGGCCCAGCACCCCCAAGCTCACCGACTGGTCGCGAAAGCCCGGGGTCTGCTGATTAAATAGAAGCCGTAAAACCAAGCTAGTCCAGGAAGACCCTTGCCCTTTCCACCTAGCCAAGGGAGCCAAAAACCATTGGCGTAAGGCCTCCATGAGTCCCAAAGCCAAGGGTTTGGCTTCAATGCTAGTCACCGATTTAAAGTCTAATAGCCAATCAATCCCCTTATCTGCTAAGCTTTGCTGATAGTCATAGACCCCAAAATTACGGGCTCGCTCTGCTTTTTTAAGACTAGCCTGCCCCTTGACTTCCATCACCTCATAGCCTAGATTCCACTTAATATCGCCCTGCCCCTTTGCCAGAACAGGCAGGAGACGACCGTCAGAAAATCTTAATTGACCTATGCCCTGCCAACCTGTGGCCGTATGCTTGACTTGGCTAGGTGCTAGAATTAGCTGATAGGTTTGCGCTATGTCCGGCTCTATCCTTTGATTAAGTTGAGACTGCTCATAGTATTGCCAGGTCCATTTACTCAAGCACCAGATGCTTAAGACCAAGCAAGCCAAGAGGCAGTTTCGCCGATGACATTTAGGTCCTAGAAAGCAAAGCCGAACAATTAGGATGACTAAGGCCAGGCTCCAAGCCCAGTTTTCGTGATATAGCATGCTAATGAAAACTGCAGCATAGATCCATAGTAGAAACCACTCGTGTCTAAAGAACTGAAGGGTATTTGCTAGAACTAGACAGCCACTTGTCCCATATCTTTTGATCTTATCCTTCATTGGAAAATCACCAGATCTCGTAACTTCTCTAGCATCTTAGGTCCGATGCCCTTGACTTTCCCTAAGTCCTCAATCGAGTGAAAGGAACCATTTGCTGTCCGATAGTCTATAATAGCTTGGGCCTTTTTAGCTCCAATACCCGGCAAGGTCTCGAGTTGACTTAAATCGGCTTGATTGATATTGACCTTACCACTGCTAGCACTAGGGCTAGAAACTATGGCAGCCTGACTACCTGTCCCGTTGGCTTGGGGCCCCTGGCTCTCCGCTTGCCATTCCTCTATGGTAGGTACATAGAGACTCTGCTGATCCACCAGGAGTTGAGCCTGGTTAAGGGCCCGCTCAGCTGCCTCTTCCGTCAAACCGCCCGCCATTTCAAGTAGGTCAAAGACCCGACTGCCCTGATCTAGGGCATAGACACCAGGACGCTTGACTGCTCCCTTGAGGTCTACATAAATCTTGTCGGTCTTGGCGGATGCCTGAGAAGAGATGGACTCAGCAAGCGTGCTGGAACTAATAGAAGACTCTTCTTGAATAATGGGCCGTCTTGGCCGCAAGTTAAGCCATATTAAACCGAGCGCAATGCCTATAAGACCTAAGGACACTACGCCAACTAACCACCATTTTACCTTAGTTGCACCTGTTTTGAGTTGATACTGTGGTTCCATATAATGCCTCCTCTACAAGTCTTCATATATATATATACCCCTTTGCCCTGATTTAATCCGAAAATCCTCTATTAAATTTGCATGACAGCACAAAAAAAACGCCCTACCTAATGGTAGAGCGTTGATGATTATAAGTGAGGTGAGCTTAGATGATCGCTGCTGCACCGCGGTAGATTAAACCACGACGCGCATCTACAGTGATTAATTCACCATCTGCCACGTTAGAAAGCACATCTTTAGCTGCTACAATGACAGGAATCCCCTTTTCAAGGCCCATGATAGCTGCATGAGAAGTGATCCCGCCTTCTTCAGTAACAAGAGCGCCGATTTTATCGAATGCTGGCAAGAAGTCCTTGTCAGTTGCGCGAGTTACTAAGATAGTCCCAGCAGTTGCTTTCGCATTGGCAGTGGCCGCGTCAGTTGCTAATACAGCCTTACCGATAAAATTTCCGTTACCGACGCCTTCACCTTTCGCTAATTGAGTCCCAATCGCTTGAATTTTCATCAAGTTAGTAGTCCCTGCTTCACCAACTGGTACACCAGCAGTGATTAAGATTAAGTCGCCTTCTTTAGCGAAGCCTTTTTCTTGAACCAAAGCAGTTGCGCTATCCATCATTTCGTCTGTTGAAGTTGGACGGTCGATAACGTAAGGGATAACACCCCATGCTACAGCTAATGAACGTTGAGTTTCTTCATCGAAAGTAGCTGCCACGATGTGAGCGTTTGGACGGTATTTAGAAATCATCAAAGCAGTGTGACCTGAGCTTGTAGGTGCTACGATGGTTTCGATACCTAAGTTCTTAGCAGTGTGACCAACTGCTTGACCGATTGCTTCAGTCATGTCAGAACGGTCGAAGCGTTTGATGCTGAACGCGTCGTGTTCGTGCAATTCTTTTTCAGTACGAACACAGATAGCAGCCATAGTCTTAACTGCTTCTTCTGGGAAGTCCCCTGCTGCAGTTTCACCAGAAAGCATTACCGCGTCAGTCCCGTCGAAGATAGCGTTGGCAACGTCCCCTGCTTCCGCACGAGTTGGACGTGGGTTGCGTTGCATAGAGTCTAACATTTGAGTTGCAGTTACAACTGGTTTACCCGCTTGGTTACATTTCTTGATGATGTATTTTTGAACGATTGGCACTTCGTGAGTTGGGATTTCTACCCCTAAGTCACCACGCGCTACCATGATACCGTCAGATACAGACAAGATTTCGTCGATGTTGTCGACCCCTTCTTGGTTCTCAATCTTAGAGATAATCTTAACGTTTGGACGACCTTCTTGTTCTAAGATTTCACGGATTTCCATAACGTCGCTAGCACGACGAACGAAAGATGCAGCGATGAAGTCGATCCCTTCGCGAACACCGAAGCGGATGTCAGCAGCGTCTTTTTCAGTAATCCCTGGCAAGTTGATGGAAACGTTAGGAACGTTAACACCTTTCTTAGATTTGATTACACCAGAGTTTTGAATTTCAGTTACTAATTCTTGGTTAGCGTGGTCGATTTCAGTTACCAATAAGTCAACTAAACCGTCATCCAAGAGAATGTGGCTACCTACTTCAACGTCGTTGATTAAGTTAGCGTAAGTTACAGAGAATTTGTCCTTAGTTCCTAAGACTTCAGTCATAGAAATACGAACAGTTGCGCCCTTAACTAAGTCGATGGCATTGTCTTGCATGTCGTTAGTACGGATTTCTGGACCTTTGGTATCCAAGAGAATGGCACAAAGTTTGCCAGTAGCTTGACGGGCAGCCTTCAAGTTGTTGAAGCGTTCTAAGTGTTCTTCGTGAGAACCGTGAGAGAAGTTGAAACGTGCAACGTTCATCCCTGCTTCAATCAACTTTGCCATTTGTTCTGCTGTGTTAGAAGCAGGACCCATGGTACAAATAATCTTAGTTTTTTTCATTTTAAAAGAACTCCTTCTCTTTTTATTTAGCGCTAAGGCCTTGGTTTAATTGGTAAAGATCGCGACGGACTTGGTGTTTTTCATTGGTCAAGGTTTCCACAATGTCAAAAGTTGCCAATTGCTCGTTCTTGAGACCTAAGAAGATACCAGCTTGACCTTCTAATAAGAGGTCAACCGCCTTGGAACCCATTAAGCTTGCGAAGACACGGTCACGCACTGTTGGGTTACCCCCACGTTGAATGTGTGACAAGGTCACATCACGCACATCGTCACCAGATACCGCTTCATATTCCTTACGGAATTGAGCCGCTGTCATAACACCTTCGGCCAAGACGATTAAGGAATGATCCTTACCGGCACGGCGGTTAGCAGCGATGGTTTCTGCGATTGCTTTTAAATCATAGGCTTCTTCTGGAATCACAATGGCATCTGCACCAGCAGCCACCCCAATCCAGCTAGCCATATCCCCTGCATGACGGCCCATTACTTCGACAATAAAGGTCCGGTTGTGGGAGGAAGCAGTGTCTGTAATCTTATCAATAGCATCTAGGGCCACATTAACCGCGGTATCAAAACCAATGGTGTATTCTGTCCCTGCAATATCGTTATCGATGGTCCCAGGAATCCCGATAGCTGGGAATCCTTTTTGGGTTAATTTCAAGGCCCCAGTAAAGGAACCGTCTCCACCCACAACGACTAAGGCATCAATGCCATGTGCCTTCATCTGTTCAATTGCCTTCTCTTGGATTTCAGGCTCCTTAAATTCTGGGAATCGAGCAGAATATAAGAAGGTGCCACCCCGTCTTAAGGCATGAGAGCAAGTCGCTACGTCTAAAGGTCTGAAGTCACCTTCATATAAGCCTTTAAAACCATAGTAAGCACCTACGACTTCAATGCCATGATGCAAGCTACGCTCTACGACAGCCCGCACTGCTGCATTCATACCAGGAGCGTCGCCACCACTGGTTAAGACTGCAATACGCTTCATGTTTCTCACCTCTAAGTTGAATTGTAATCAATCGACTTGGACTGATATCCAAGGCTTATTTTACCACTTTTATTGGCTAAAGTCATACATTTTTTCGAAAATAATAGATGTAATCGATTACTTGTAGATAATTTTGAAAGGAGCCAGTAATTTTGCTAATTCTGCTTGCGCTTTCTGGCCATAGGAGACCCGATAGGCATCATCCAATTGGAAGGTCTGACGATTGCCATCGACTAAAATTATGGCTACTGGTCCAGAATATTGATCGGCAAATTTTCTTAGGCCTGGCAGATAAGGTTTGAGGTCCTGGAAGGCCTTAACCTGGACAAAGCAACGTTGGAAAGGATGCTGATTAGGGTTAGTTGGCGCCTTGGCTTCCTCTTCATTGGCTAGCGCCAAACGCTTAATAATCAGCTGATGGCGTCCCTGGCGGTCTAGTTCGACCGTCCCTTCTACTAGCAAGACCTGTCCCTCCTTAAGCAGCGAGACGTAGTGTCGATAGCTTTGCGGGAAGACTACCCCGCTAATGCTAGCTACTTCGTCTTCTAGTTCGAGGAAGGCCATTAATTCCTGTTTCTTAGTGTTAATGACCCGGATGCCTTTGACTAAGACTAGGGTTTGGACCTTGAGGTTTGGTTGGGCCGCTAATATATCTCTTACTGACAGCAAGTTGGGATGGGACTTGGCAAAGGCTTGATAAGTTGCCACTGGATGCCCCTCTAAGGAGAAGCCCAATATTTCCACTTCCTTATCCCGTTTTTGACTAGGGCTCCAGTCCTCCGCCCATTCAATTCGTGGCTCTAGTTCTGGGAAGAGCGACAAATTACCGCCACTGAAGGTGACACTTTGCATGAGCTTGTCTAGGTTCTTAAGCAAGGTTGGCCGGTTCATGCCAGTATAGTCCAATGCCCCTACACTAATCAGACTTTCTAGCCATTCTTGCTTGAGCCATTTCTTAGGTAGCCGCTGCATAAAATGCAAGAGGCCGGTGTAAGGTCCTAAGAGCTGGCGGTCCTCCACTATGTGACTGACAAAGTCATGGCGTAAGGTCCGGATGGCTGAGAGACCTACTTGGAGTTGGTGTCCACTGACACTAAAGCCTATCTGACTCTCATTGAGATTGAGGCCAAGGAGTGGACCTGTATGACGCTTGGCCTCCAGAATATAGTCGGCCATGGTCGTCTGGTTGGAACTGCCCATGTTAAGGAGGGCTTGATAGAAGGCTAGAGGGTAATGGACCTTGAGATAGGCCAGTTGGAAGGCTAAGGTCGAATAGACCACCGCGTGTGAGCGGTTGAAGCCATAGCTGGCAAACTCATAGATATAGTCGTAGGTAGCTGACGCAATCTCAGGCTCTATTCCCTGCTCTCTGGCCCCCCTAATGAAATGCTCGCGTTCCCGCGCCATGACATCGGCTTGCTTTTTACCCATGGCCCGTCTTAGCAAGTCGGCCTGTCCTAAGCTAAAACCGGCCATACGTTGGCAGACCTGCATGACTTGTTCCTGATAGACAATGATGCCATAGGTAGGAGCTAAGATTTCTTCCAGAATTGGATGGATGGCCTGATAGCTTTCCTTGCCATGACGACGCGCTACATAGTGGTCAATCTGCTTCATTGGTCCCGGACGGAAGAGCGCGTTGACGGCTACTATATCTTCAAAGCGCTCTGGTTGCAACTTGCGTAAGACTTGCTTAATGCCGTCTGATTCAAACTGGAAGACCCCATTAGTATCCGCCGCCCGGAAGAGGGCCAGAGTTTGAGCATCTTCCATGGAAATTGCTTCAATGTCAAAATCAGCTTGGCTCTTTTGAACTTGTTTAATGATGGTATCTAGCAGGTTGAGGTTTCTCAGGCCTAGGAAGTCCATCTTAAGCAGGCCAACCTTCTCCACATCATACATGGTAAATTGAGTCATAAGAGGCTGGTTAGGTCGCTCCACAACCGGAATGACCTGGTCCAAGGCTTGGTCATGGATGACCACTGCCGCCGCGTGAGTTGAGATGTGACGTGGCAGGCCTTCGATGGTTTGCGCCACTTGGAAGAGCTGCTGGTTAGTCTCAGATTGACTGACTAACTGGCGTAAAGCCGCCGACTTCTGATAGGCCTGAGGCAAACTAATATCTAGCTCTTTTGGGATAGCTCGTGCCCATAACCGTAGGGTCTCACTATCCGCCCCTAGAACTCGTAAGGTGTCCCGCATGGCTGCTCGAGCCCCAAAGGTCCCTAGGGTGGCAATTTGAGCGACCTGCTCTTGACCATAGCGCTCAACCACGTAATGTAAGACTTGTTGGCGTTTATTATCGGGAATATCCATATCAATATCGGGCATATTATAGCGCTCTGGATTTAAGAAACGCTCAAAGAGTAAGTTGTATTGGATGGGATCGACGCGCGTGATCCCTAATAGGTAGGAAACTAAGGAACCAGCTGCCGAACCCCGACCTGGCCCTACTCGGATGGCATGACTTTGGCAGTAGACGATAATATCCCAGACAATGAGGAAATAATCGCTAAAGCCCATGCTATCGATGACCTCAAGCTCATAATCTAGCCGTTCTTGATAAGCCCTTCTATTTGCCGGAGACAAAGTGTCTAATGCTACTTGGGTCAAATTCCGCAAATACTGACTAGCCGGCACTTGATCTGGCGTCGGAAATTTTGGCAGGAAGGCCTGATTTTGAGGCAAGGACACCTGCATACGGTCAGCTAGTTGGCGACTATTAGTCAAGCAGTCAGACAGGCCCAAACGGACGTACTGAGCCTCCAAATCCGCCCAATTATAGACATAGTGGACCCCTTGCATGGCCCGTAGTTCCACATCTAAGGTCTCATTAGCCCCAATAGCTTCTAAAACCTTAAGACTGAAGGCATCGCCTTGATTTAAGGTCGAGACCCCCTGCCCCACTACTAGCGGAACTTGATAAGCCTTAGCAAAGGCCTTAAGGGCCTCACCTTCTACTGGATTATAAGGGAAAGCCGCCACCCCCAAATAGACATTAGCAAGCCCAAAGACCTGGCCCAAGCGCTCTAAGACTAAGCTAGCCTCTGAGTCCCCACTATGAATCAAGGTTTGTTCCACTTCGCTGGCATGGCCACAAGAGATATAGACTAAATTGTGGCAGGACTGGGTCAGATAATCCCAAATAGCACCTGGCGACAGAGGCTGGTGGCTCAAACGTCGAATCAGGCCGATTAATTCATAGTAGCCGGCTTGATTGAGGGCATAAACTAGGAAGGGATAAACTTGTGTTTGCTTAAGAGCCCCAGGCAACTTAATGGTCGCCCCAATCATGGCCTTGAGACCAGCTGCCTGACAGCGATTATAGAAGTCTAGCGCCCCTTGCAGGCTGTGAACATCTGCCAAACCTAGGATTTGATAGCCTCGTTCCTTGGCTGCTTCCACATAGGACGGAATCGTCAAGGTGCTGGCAAGTAATGAATTGGCAGAATGAACATTAAATAGCATGGGATTTCCTCCTCTCAAGCCTTTTTTGTGGTCCGAACAGGCATTCGACCACACTCTCCTTTATTGTGCCATGAAATGCCTTAAAGTACAAGGTAGAGCTTTACTTTAAGCAAATTTGGTTAAGAACTGGAAGCAAAACTTTTTCATTGTATTATTTGACAAATATGCTACACTTATACTGTAAAGGAAAGAAGGGAAAGTATGAAATATATCGTCACATTTTTCTGGAGCTTCATCCTAGGTCAAATCGTCTACTACCTAGGCAGCTCACTCACTCGTGCCCAATATGATTTAGTGGGCGGAACTATTTTGGCTTTTGTCATTACCATTGTTGTCGCCTTTGTGGCGCGAATCATGGAGAGTGTCCAAGGCGACAGCTCCCAAGCTCAAGCAAACAAAGAGGCGCATTCCTAATAGCCTAAATGAATAGCCCTAGCAGTCTGGATTCTTCATCCAAACTGCTAGGGCTACTTTTTCTAGCTTGGGCCTACCAGCTTCCTAATTGATAGACCTGATAGAGTACTAAAACGGCCAAGAGGCTGAAGAGCGAGCCAATGAGATAGTATTCAGCAAAGGCGCTGTTCTTGGAAATTTTATCATAGCGGGCAATGGATTTGGCAGTGAAGACTAAGCCCAAAGCAGCATAATTCTGACTAACTAAGAGCAAGCCCGTTATCAGTCGCTCTAGTATCCCAATCGTGGCCCCTGCCCCTTCAATAGTCGCGTCATCAATCTCAATTTCAGGTTGAAAACGGCGAAAGAGAAAATGGAAAATCTGGTTAACAGGAGCTCCTAGCCACAAGGCATAGAGAGCCGCCCATAGCCAGTTTGCATGGTAAGGCCAAGTCCAGCCTGCCTTCGCTACATAAAGGCTGGCGCCAAATAAAAGTAGCGCCATCAATAGAGAAACTTGCTTGGGCTTAAGTAGCTTACCTAAGCTGGCATTCACCAGTCCTAGGCCGACTAGCAGGCCAGCTGCGACCGGATTAAGCCCCAGCAGTAAGGCGCCCCAGACCAGGTAGAGCATCCAAGGCTCTAACCAAGTCAATCGCCCCTTTAAAAAAGCCCGCCCGTAAGGTCGATAATAGGATTCGATTAGGGTCCAGCCTAGCCCATAGTAGAGGCCCATTGAATAAGTCGACATCATGCCTTTTCCCCTCCTTGAGCTGCCTGTCTGGCCAAATCTTCAATGGCCTGATTGAGGTCGTTTTTGACATCCAAATAGAGTTTGATTCCACTCGATTTCATGCGTTTAGCGAAGGCGCTAGAAGACAGACCTAGGGCTGTCGCCACCCGCTTCTGATCAAAGCGCGACTGATAGTAGCCCAAGTCTAAGATTGTTCGGAAGGTTTCCATTTGCGATTGAATCCAGGATGAGCGGACAAACTCACTCAAAGCCAAACTATGATTCAAAACCGCATCCCGCTCATCTCGCCCTGTCAGCAGATAGATATGAACTGTCTCGTAATGATGTTGTTGATGAACTTGCTGAATAGCCTCCCGCGCCCGCCAGTAAGCCGGGCCATCCGCCCCTAAGCTGACTGCGGGATTTATGCTGGTCAGAATTTCACCTAAGCCCAGGCCAAAACGCAGATTTAAGTCAGGCAAGGCCAGGCGAAGTTCATCAATCATTTGAAAGATAGGTGCTCCTACTTTAAGTAGTCCTTGGAATTCATCTCCCAAAGTTAAACTAAAGCATGAGGCTAGGTGGCCTTGATATCGCTCATTCAGGCCATTTAAGGCTTGGCTTAAGGCTTCTTGTATTTTGGCACGATTGGCTAAACTGCGTGACTCAATAATGTCACCAATTAAAGCATAGTATTGATTCATAGTAGCCTCCTCTCTTAAGTCCATTATAACAGACCCTTAAAATAAAGTCCATTATAATAGACCAAACAGAAAGAGTCCATTATAATAGACCAAAAACCAAGGGCCTATAAACCCTTGGTTTTATTTACGATTAGTCTTTATCTTCTAAGGTTGAGCCACGAGCAATAAATCTGTGTGGTAAGATAATTTGATGCTCTTCCACTTCTTCACTGTTCATAATCTTAGTCAAAAGACGCATTGCTACCGCACCGATATCATAGAGCGGAATTTGGATGCTGGACAACTTAGGACGTACCATTTGGGTTAACATAGAGTTATTACCAGTAATGATTTCAAAGTCTTGTGGGACTTTTACGCCACGATCTGTCAAGGCGTTGAGGACAGCTACTGCGATTTCATCGTCAGAAATGACAGCGGCATTTGCCTTCGCTGCAATCAATTGCGCCGCAATCTTATCCCCATCTGCATAAGTAAATTGCTTTTGAATGACTAAGTCTTGCTTGAATTTAGCACCGGCTTCCTTAAGAGCTTCAGTATAGCCTTCTAAGCGGAAATCACGGTTAATATCAAATTCCCCAGGACCTGTCACCAAACCTACTTTACGGCCATGAGCCAAGAGCAAAGCAGTTGCCTCTTTAGTTGCTTGACGGTAGTCGATGTTAACGTTAGATAGTTCTGTATTAGATAGAATGGTCCCAGCAAAGACAACTGGTGTCCGCGTACGGCTAACTTCATGTTGGATACTTTCTTGGATGTCATTCCCCATGAAGATGATTCCGTCCACTTGTTTTGCTAACAAGGTGTTGAATACTTGTACCTCTTTCTCAGGGTTTTCATCAGAGTTGGCCAAAATGATGTTGTATTTGTACATAGACGCAATGTCATCAATCCCCCGTGCTAAAGACGAGAAGAAGACATTGGTGACGTTAGGGATAATCACCCCAACTGTAGTGGTCTTCTTGCTTGCCAAGCCACGCGCGACTGCGTTAGGACGATAATCCAAGCGTTCGATAACTTCTGATACTTTTTTACGAGTTGACGGTTTAACGTTAGGGTTGCCGTTTACCACACGAGATACTGTCGCCATGGAGACGCCAGCTTCACGAGCAACGTCGTAGATGGTAATAGTTTGTTTTTCCATACCTTTTGCCTCACTTCCTAGGTAAACACTTTTGTACTCTTATAAAGTACCACAAAAAAAACACTTTAGCAAGCGTTTTACTTACATTTTATCACCTATTTTATAGACTTACCTTGAAAAATGTTTTGAAAA
>CAUUNL010000028.1:0-23108 GCA_963546405.1 Abiotrophia defectiva
CACTTGGTTAGCGCTTGGACGAGCTACTGGCGTTTCGGCTACCCCGCTAATCGCGGTCGTTCCGTTCCCTTGTTCGCGCGTTACATCTTCATCGCTAGCCGCTGCTCTAATCGCTGCTTGTGCTTTCGATAACTCTTCGTTGACCTTACGCTCGGCTTCCGCTTTCTCATCGCTCGTTAACGCGTCGTTGGCTTGGATCGCTGCCTTCTTCACGTTGGCTGCTTGCTCTACCGCCGCTAACGCCGCTGGTTTCGCCTTTGCTTCCGCCTCAATGGCGCGAATCGCACCTAATCCGTTATCCTTGGCTGTCCCCACTAACGCATTCGTGTCAGAACCGTTAATTGCGTTGCGTGCGTCTTGGACTGCGGAGTCAACTTTGGCTAAGGCTTGGTTACGTTCTTCTTCGGTCAGGCCTTCCTTGTCGCGGATTTCTTGACGTTTAGTCGCGGCCGCCGTCTCAATTTCATTAATTGCTGTTGCCTTAGTAGTTGGTACTTGTGGTACTGAGTCAATTGCGAATTTACCTTGACGTTCTTGCTCTTCAACCTCTTGCAAGGTGTTGGCATTTTCAATTGCAGTGCGAGCATCACGAGCTTTGGCTTCGACCGCGCTAATTGCTTCGTTCTTCTCTTCGCGAGTTAATTGATTGTTATTCTCAATTTCGTTCTTCTTAGCTTGCTCAGAGATTGCGATAGCCGCTAGACTTGTTGGTTTTGTCTGCGCCACAGCTTGGATGGCTTCAATGGCTGCTAAGCCGTCGCCTTTGGCATTGGCTACGCCAGTTCTATCTTCCGCTTGGTTGATCTTAGCTTGCGCATCTTGAACAGCTTGATTGATCTTCTGAATCGCTTCATTCTTCTCTTCTTGAGTGAATGCCTTGCTTTCTTCAATCTGACGCTTCTTAGCATCTGCTGCTGTTTGGATTTCTTGTAAAGCATTTGGCTTGTCTTGCGCTTGTGCCGGTACAGCTTTAATAGCTGCAATCCCATCAGACTGAACTTGGTCAACGTCTGTCTTTTGTTGGGCTTGCTTGAGTTTTTCTAGGGCATCTGTTTCAGCTGCCGTTACAGCTAGCTTAGCTTGGTTTTTCTCTTCGCTAGTTAAACCTTCAAGTCGGTCAATCGCCTCGCGACGTGCTTGGGCTGCCGCCTGAATGGCACTTTTGGCTGCTGGTTTGGCCACTGGATTTGCAGTAATGGCAGCAACGGCCTGGGTCCCATTGGTTTGTTCTTGCCCTACCTTGTCATTAGTTTCCGCCGCATTAATCGCGTCTTTTGCTCTATCAACCGCTGTTTCGACGTCTTGAATTAGTTGCGCTCTCTCTTCAATGGTCAAGTCTTGGTTGTCACGAAGTTCAGCTTTCTTACGATCCGCGGCTGCAACTACTGCCTTAATAGCATCTGGACGCGCCACCGCTTCTTGCGTGACAGCATTAATCGCGACTAGTCCATTAGTCTTAGCTTGGTCCACGGCATTTTGGTCTGCTGCTGCTTCCACTTCTTGCTTAGCCAAGGTTGCTGCTTGATTCACTCTCTCCTTGGCTGCGTTTATCTCGTCTTGTGTTAAACCAGGAAGTTCTTGGATTTCTTTGCGTCTCGTTTCCGCGGCTGCCTCAATTTCATTGATTGCTGTTGGCTTAGCATTTGGGGTTGCTGAAACAGCTTGAATGTTTTGGATACCTTGGATTTTCTGCGTCGCAACGGCTTCATTAGAATCGGCTTGAGTGATCGCTTGACGTGCCGTCTGGAGGGCATTCTCTACTTGAGCAAGTGCTTGTTCTCTCTCTTCCTTAGTTAAGCGAGCTGCCTGTTGGATCTCACGGCGTCTATTAGACGCTGCTTCTTCAAGATCGTAGATAGCGGCTGGCTTGACGCTTGGGTTAACTGGCACATTCCCAATGTTGGTAATGCCACCTTGTTTCTCGCTACCCACAGTGAGGTCGTCAGCCGCTGCATTGATTGCCTTTTCGGCCTTATCTAGCTCGGTGTTAACCTTCTGGATAGCTTCAGCCTTCTCATCGCTCGTCAAGTTGTCATTAGACTGGATGGTAGACGTCTTATTAGCAGCTGCTTGTCGAACGTCCGCCAGAGCGGCTGGCTTGGTTACTGGAGTTTGTGGCACATCTTGGATCGTTTGAAGCCCCTGACTTTCAAGTGCGCCGACTTGTTGATTAGTCGTCGCTTGACTGATATTTTGGAGTGCATCTGTAAGGGCTTGGTCCACTAACTCAATGGCCTTGTCTTTCTCTTCCTTAGTTAAGAGGTTATTCTGACGAATCTCGTTACGCTTATTCTCAGCCGCTGTCCCCAAAGCTTGGTTGGCTGCTGCTTTAATCTTAGATTCTGTCCCAATAGCACGAATCTTTTCGACACCAGTATCATTTGCTTTTTGAACTTTGTCGTTCGTATTTTGACGATGAACGCTCAATTTAGCTTCATCTAAAACTTGATCTAATTTCTTATTAAGCTCCACACGCTCATCATCTGTTAAGCTTGGCGCAGTCTGAATCTGTTGACGTTTAGTTTGCGCTTCTTCCGTCAGATTACTAATAGCGTCGCGTTTCTTAGTTGCTGTCAGAGAGAAGTTATGAAGACCAGAAATCCCATTATCACGGTAATCTTGCACCTCTCGGTCGGTTCCAGCATCCTGAATCATTTGACGCAACTGATCTCTGAGGGCTTCAAAGCGTTGCTTGTGGTCTGCCCGTTCTTCTTCAGTAAAGTCAGAGAAGTTATCAATGGTATTAGCACGTACTTGCGCTTCTCTATCAAAAGCATCCAAAGCAGCTTGACGAACTGACGCCGTCGGCGTGAAGTTCTCGATGCCTGGCTTATGCGCATTAAGGGCTTGATCCACATCTTCATTGCTTGCGGCATCCGCAATGGCCTGCAAGGCATCTTGACGCTTACTTTCTAATTGGGTATAGGCTGTTAGACGCTCCTCATTGGTCAGCGTTTTGTTGCCTTCAATCTCTTGACGCTTAGCCGCAACCGCTGCTTCAATGTCAGCATTCGCTTGTGGCTTCTTAACTGCTTGGCCTGTTACATCGCCAATGTTAGTCAAACCTTGGGCTTGAGCTTGGGCTACATCATCTCGACCAGAGGCTTGTTCTACCTTACCTTTAGCTGTAGCTAAGGCTTGGTTAACTTCCTCAATCGCTTTTTGCTTCTCTTGAGTGGTGAGATTTTTGTTATCAGTAATTTGTTGACGTTTAGTTTGAGCGGCGTTCTCTAATGCCTCATTGGCTGCTTGCTTAGTGAGTGGCTCTGGTTTAATGGCTTGGATAGCAGTTAAACCATAGGACTTAGCATTACCGACTCCCGCATTGTCAGCTGCTTGTCCAATAGAGTCTTTTGCCGTTTGTACTTCTGTTGCTAAACGTGTCTCAGCTGCTTGACGTTCTTCAGCCGTCAAGCCTTCCTTGCTTTGAATTTCCCGACTCTTCGCTTCGCGTGCCGCTTCAATTTCAGCGAGAGCATCTGCCTTCACTTGGCCGTATGGGCTAATCCCTACAATGTTGCTAAGCCCCTGAGTCTTAGCATCGCTAACCGCTTGGGTATCTTCAGCGTCTTGAATTTGCTTCTTAGCATTATCAAGGGCTTGTTGAAGATCTTGCGTATACTTGAGACGTTCTTCGTCGGTCAAGCTCTTGTTTTCTTGAATTTCACGTGTCTTGATAGCCGCCTGATCTTGCAGTTCCTTGATAGCATTAGGCTTAACTTCTGGAGTTACCAACATGTTAGCAATCGTTTCTTCAGCTAAATTCTTCTCAGCTGTTACACTTTCATTGCTATTCGCTTGGTTGATTAAGCCAACTGCCTTCTGAACTTCAGCCTCAATAGCGTCTGTGAGCGTTTTGCGCTCTTCAGTCGTTAATTCTTGATTTTGTAGAATGTTGTCCTTCTTAGCATCCGCTACCTGGCGAACAGACTGGATAGCTTCGTTCTTAATCTTTGCTACTGCGGTGACTGCTTGAATAGCTTGAATACCCTTGGTTTTGGCATTCCCTACTTCTTCATTGTCATCAGCAGCCTTAATCTCTTCAATCGCCTTAGCAAGTGTCTGGTCAAGCTGATTAAGGGCTGCTTGACGTTCATTCTCAGTCAAACCTTGAGCTTGGTTGATGGCTAGACGTTGAGCGTCCGCTTGTTCATTCACAGCTTGAATAGCCTGTGGTCTTACAGAAGCTTGTACCTGAATGGCCCGGATATTATTAGTGCCCTCAGTCTGCTTGTCTTCAACATCTGCATTACGAGTACCTTGGTTAATGGCTTGCTCAGCCGCAGCAAGGACTTGGTCTACTTGACCTAATAAGACATCACGTTCATTAGCGGTTAGATCAAGGTTATTCTCGATTTCTTGACGTTTAGTCTCAGCTTCTTGACGAACGGCAGCTAAGGCTGTATTGCGCTTAAGTCCTGGAGTTGGAGCATTAATGGCCTGGAGAGCCGTCTCTTTGGCGTGTTCTACTTCTACTTCACCGTAAGAAGCTAAGATATTCTTGTGCGCATCTTGAGCAGCTTGCTTAACCTGTTCAAGGTATTGTTCACGCTCTTCAACCGTTAGGTCGCCTTGAGCTTGAATTTGCTTAATGCGTTCAGCAAGGGCTTCTTCAATGGCCTTTCTAGCCGCTGGTTTAACAATGGCTTTTGGTTTTACCGCTTCAATTTCAGCCAACATCGCATTCACAACTTGTTCCAAGTTGTCATTAGAAGTCGCTGCCAAAATTCTTGCTTCGGTTGCTTCTGCAATCCGGAGCAATTTGTCGTTGGCGCCTAATTTCTCTTCGGCAGTCCAATCACTACTTGTTGCATTAAGAGCTGTCGACATAGCCTCACGCGCAGTATCTACTTGGTTCTTGGCATCTGGTTTTTTAGTCCCCTGAACAGAAACACTGTTAACAGTAGAGATACCGTCAACTTTTGCAGAATTTAGCTCATATTCCCCGCTTGCTTGGTTAACACGTTCAAGCGCGGCGTCCTTGGCTGAATCTAATTCACGCAGCTTTTCGTCCTTCTCATCAGTTGTCAACCAAGTCTCATTAGAGATTAATTGCTTACGTGCATTGTAGGCATCCATAATCTCATTAGTAGCCGTTTGACGGGCTGGAGATTGAGTTGGAACCGTCTTAATCTGACTAAGCTCATTGTTTTCAATATTCTGAACATCCTGGTTAGATTGCGCGGTTTTCAGGGCATCCTTAGCCGCTTGAACCTTGCTATCCAAGTCGCGTAATGCAGCAGTCTTTTCTTCTGCTAACATTTGGCTATCTTGAATCTGCTGACGTTTAGTTGCTTCCGCTGCTTCGATAGCCGCTAGGGCTGCTGGTTTCTTGAAGGCTAGCACCAGCGTATCGTTAATAGCCTGAACTTGCGCATTTTGAGTCGAAGTCACGTCTTGAGTGGATGTTTGAGCCGCCACTGCTTGTTTGGCTGCTGCTTCTTTCTGACGGATAGCTGCGATTTGATCAGTACGCTCTTCATTGGTCAAGCTCTGAGACTTGTTGATCTGTTGGACCTTGTTATTAGCTGCTGTTTCGATTGCTGCGCGAGCCGCTGGTTTAGCAACTGGCGTCTGGGTCAAGGCGTTGATGGTGCCTGTCCCATTATTTTGAGCTGTCGCTAAAGCTTGGCTAGTCTTAGCTTGATCAATGGCAGCATTAGCTGAATTTTGAGCGTCGGTTACCTTTTGGCGTTCGACTGCTCGTTCTTCAGTTGTCAAATCAACATTATTTTCAATCTCAGTGTTCTTACGTTGTGCCGCATCAGCCACTGCTTGCTTAGCTTCTTCACGCTTTAAGCCCACAAGGACTTGTACCTGAACAGTGCTATCTGACAACTTACCTTGGCTGTCCTTAGCACGCAAAGTAACGGTGTATTCACCTTCAGAACTAGTGTCGATACTGTTAAAGTTTTGACCATCCTTAGTACGAGATACAATTTCAGCAGTAACTGGAGTGCCGACTGTTTGTCTAGCATCATCTTCAGGGTCTGATACATTAACCATACTTAAAATATCTGCATCACTAATTGATTGACCTACTGAAACTTCCTTAGTAGCTTTACCAGGCGCCACTTCAATAGATGGAGCCGAGTTCGATGCATCAGCGTATGTTATGCGATTTTCAAGCACTGCGCCAGACGCAGCATAACGTGGAACTATCTGCATTGATGCAACAACCGTATCCGTCTCGGGGCCAAGGGGTAGGTTTTTACCCTTGTATCTTAGAACTTTATCGCCGACTGCCTTGATTTTGAAATCATCAGACACTGTGATACGAAGAATCTGGTAGCCAAAAGGCGCTCCAGGAACGTTTTCTATTTTTTGGATTAGGCTTCCCTGGCCTGTGTCTTTTCGTACGAAAGTTCCCCCACCATTGACAGTCCATGGGGCTGTCGCCGAAAGGCGTCTGATGGATAACTGCCAACGGTTATCATCAACCCCGAACTTTTCAATTTTCCCACGACTTCCTCTTCCTTCATATTTGGTAATGTTAGTTTCGAGAGATAAACCTTGCGCATCATGAGGTATAAGTAGTTCGATAACCTTTTGACCAACAACCAATTTGGCTCGATCTGGAGTTGTCACAGTTGATAGAGGATTATCTCTAAAATAAAAATTCCCATGATCAACAGCCATAGTGACTGGAGCGCTGTCCTGATTATTTAGACTTTGTACAACCGAAATTCTTGGCCCTCTACCTGCAATCGCATCTGTTTCACGCATAGGAGTTGTGAGCGTTATACTCCAGTCACCACTAGGATCAACCTTAGTAGTTTGAACACTATTATCCTGTAAAGTAACTTTGATAGTTGCGCCAGGAATCCCTCTACCTGTAATTCTTTCATCTGTCGAGGACAGTTTCTCACCCGTAGTAGGGTTCACAGTCGGTGTAGCCGTCGCTTTAGGCACCTTACGAGCCGTCACGACTTCCTCTAGGTAGGAAACGTACTGGCCTTTCTTGCCCCCATCGACGATTACTCTGCCGTCTGATGTGATTTCAATATTTTCCTCAGTGAGCTTAAGTTTTGGGTTCAAGCGGATATAAGTTGCTCGTAGTTGTCGCTTCTCTTCCTCAGTTAGGCTCTGAGGGTTGACCACTTCAATAATGTTAGGCCCTTTTGGTTCTAACAACCTAGCGAGGTCCCCAGTCCCGCTCCCACGCAAACCAGAACCTTGAGTCATCGGAGTCCCTTGGTTATCAGGGCGTGGCATAGCCGCGCTGGCTGGTTTCTCAACTGGTTTTACCGCATAACCTGGCGTCTTGCGCGTATCATTTTGACGGCTTGGCTCAAGTTTGCTGTCTTCCTTTTGCTCAGGCTTGCTCTCGTCAGCTGAAGACTGACTAGATTCTGAGCTATTTGCTTCATTAGAATTAGAACTTTCTGAGCTTGCAGTAGTCTCAGAACTTTGACTGCTTTCAGCGGACACCAAAGAAGCCTCCTCACTAGAGGCGGATAAGACCGCTGCTTGTTCACTGACCTTGGACTCCTGGCTAGCGCCCGTGCCGTCGGACGATTCAGCCTGGGTATGTGCCGTTGCCGGTTGAACAGATGCTGGCTCAGCTGCATATGCTTGACCAGAGTTCAGCATAATGAAGGAGCCGACTGCAACAGAAGCCACCCCTACGCTAAGTTTTTTGATGGTGTAATGTGTGATCTTCTCACCTTCGCGCAAGCGACGAAGGTAATGATTGTTTTTCCCTAACATAGCTTTCTCCCTTTTTTTATACATTCATTTGGTGATTAGTAGAACGAAAACACTTACGGGTTGTGCCTTCCTAGACATAATCATACATGATAGATAATACCACAAATACATAAGAAAACAAATACCAATTTGATAAAAAAGCATATTAAAAATAAACTTTCATCATTATCTCCTTAAATTATAATATTTTCGCCTTATAAATCTTGATATTCTTTGTTCGTTATAAATTTACCAACTTCTGTTTTAACCTTTATATCAAGGGTTTAAGCGGGTATCACCCAGTTCACAAATAAGCGCCATAACTTACTATAATTGCCTGGTTCATAATCTCAAATAATTGCGAACATTTTAAACTAATTACTCGCTAACGTTCAATACCATGAAAGATGTCTAGACATAGAGTTTTCATTTCATCCTTGTTTTCATTAAACCATGTGCACCTTCTCATACCTTGACTCTATTGTCCAGCTCAATCTCTGCACAAAAAAAGGATGGAAGCAAGCTTCCATCCTCTGGGGCGCTGACTAATCCTCGAAGACCACGTCGGTCTGTTGGGTCAGCATTTCTTTAATTTTTGGATAGTATTCGTGGAATTGGGCCTCACGGTCGCTGACGGGCTTGCCTTCAGCAACTTCCGCCATGTTCTGGAGGGCAATCATCCAGCTAGTCAAGTCCTTAGGACTGTGGTCGTTAAGCTCAGCCAGCCACTCGGTGAAGATCAAGGTGGTCTTGCCAGGCTCTAACTCGTGCAGTTCGAAGGTGACAATATTCAAGTCCCAGGTAAAGGACAAGTAAGCATTAGGCTCTACATCCAGAACCATCATGTCTTCATGGCCGCCTGTCTTATAGTTAAACTTGAGGCTAGCCCCTGTCTCCAGACCTTGGAATTCTAGCTCTGGATACCAGGATTGAAGCTTGTCATTTTCCGTTAAGAGGGACCAAACTTGCTCCTTAGGCAGGCTGAAGACGCCGCTGAATTGGACGCTAACGCCTTGGTTTTCCTCGTGGCCATGGTCGTGGCCACAACCGCAGCCGCAGCCTGCATGGTCATGGGCGTGAGCGTGATCATGATGGTGGTCATGGCCACAGCCGCAAGCATGCTCGTGGTGGTGATGATGGTCATGGCCGCAACCACAGGAATGGTCGTGGTCATGATGTTGACAGTGCTCGTGTTCACTCATAGGCCTTAAGCTCCTTTATTTAAACGTAGGTTTGTAGAATTGACGCCGGTCTAGCGGATAGATAGCCTCGGAGAAATTACCGGGCTCGACCTTGGCTAAGGCGGTGGCAATCATATTGAAGGTAGCATCCATATTGTCAATGTGATGGATGAGCTCGGCTTCTAGCAGCTGAGGCGCCACCGGGCTACCGTACTCCAACTTGCCATGGTGGGCTAGGACTACATGCTTGAGCAAGAGCACCGGCTCAGAATCTGGGTCAAAGCCCAGTTCGGCACAGGCCCGGTCAATCAACTCGTCCACAATGACGATATGGCCCATCATCTTGCCCTTGAGGGTGTACTCGGTGGCAATGGCACCAGACAACTCGATGGTTTTACCCATATCATGCAGGATAATGCCGCCTAAGAGCAGGCTGGCATTGACCTCTGGGTAAATCTTGAGCAGGGCCCGTCCTACCTGCAACATGGAAATGGTGTGGTAGCTAAGGCCACCCGCTAGGGCGTGGTGGTTACGCTTGGCTGCCGGATAGGAGAAGAAATCCTCCTTGGCATAGTTGAGAATCTTGCGGACGATGCGGGCAATATGGGACTCGTGAATCTCCAGCAAAGCCTCATTAAGGGCTTCCTCCAGGGTTTCCTTCTTAATCCCGATATGTTCCACATAGAGGGTGGGGTCATCAGGCTCACCCGCATCAGCTAGGCGCAAGCTCTGAATCTTAATCTGCGGGGTCCCGTTATAGGTGTCCCGCTCACCCTTGAGGAAGACTACCTTGCCGGCTTGATAGCGGGCAATTTCTTCCTCGGTGGCCGACCAGTACATGCCGTCCATGCTGCCAGAACGATCCTGGAAGCGGAAGGCGATAAAGGGATTGCCATTGCGGGCTACCCGGATGTCGGCCGATTTAATGAGGACGAAGAGCGCGAAGCTCTCGCCATGGTTGAGGTCTAATAATTGGGTCATGCCGGTTCCTCCTCTGCTTGACTCACTTGAATGGCGTCCAAGTTCACAGCCCTTGCCCCGTCGAAGAAATGAACGGCTTGTTGGTCAAAGGTGAAGAAGAGGACTTGAATACGTTCCGAAATTTGGCCTAGGACTTGGTACATGCTGGCCTTGCGATACTCGTCGAAGTTGACGAAGGCATCGTCAATCAGGATTGGCATCTTAACCATAGTCCGGACATTCTCAATGAAGGCAATCCGCAGGGCCACATAGAGTTGTTCCAGGGTCCCTTGGGATAGTTCATGCGGTTCAAAGTAGATGTCAGAGAACTGACGTACCTTGATGCCGTCTTTTTGGAGCTTGATCTGGGTGTAACGGCCGTAGCTTAGGGTCTCGAAGAGCTCATCAGCTAGGCGATTCATCTCAGGCAGCGGATTGTCCAGCCCATGACGTAGGGTGGCATAGATCAATTCCATGGCAATCCGCTTGCGACCCCATAGGGCCACCATATCCCGAACTTGGGTCTCCTTGTTGGCCAAGGCTTGGACCTTTTCTTGGTAGGTGCCGTCTTGTTCCAGATGGTGGATCTCCACTTCCAGGTCGGCCCGTTCGCGGTGGTGCGGTACTAGGCGTTCCTTGAGGGTCTCCAACTGGTGTTCCAGACGGTGGAAGTTCTCCAACAGGCTTTGCTTGTTCTGCACCTGGGTCAGGGCTTCTTCATAGCCTTCCATTTGCTCAGCGTAAAGGGCCCGTTTGGCCGTTAATTCTTCGATTAACTGGTTGGTTTCAACCTTTTGGAAGAAGTCCAATTCATCTTTGGCATGGGTGTCCTTGAAGACTTGGCCAATCATAGCTTGACGCTCGGCGATGGCATCTTCTTGGGCCTTCATTTGTTGGGCTGCTTCGTCTAAGCGGTCATCAATGACTTGGCCCCGCTCCATGGTCCGCACCAGGCTGACTTCCACGTCTTCGACATGGCGAATTTGCTGACGAACCGAATCGTCCACCAATGGGAAACGTTCAAAGAGGGGCTGCAAGAGGCTGCGCCACTCAGTTAATTGCTGGGTCAGCTTATCCTTCTGAGCTTCCAAATCTTTCTTCTGATTCTCAGCGGCGAAGTATTGCTTAACAGGGTTAGCCTTGAGGATGAGCTCAGGGTCGGCCGTTGGGTAGAAGCCCATGGCTGCCAACCAGCGGGATTGCTTGCTTGCTAAGTTCTTAAGCTCGGCTTCAATAGCTTCGATGGCTTCCTCACGTTGGTTAATCTGGGTACCCAAGACCTTGCTTTGTTCCAGGTATTGAATTTCCTTCTCGCGCAGGTCCTGAATCTTGTTGAGGACCGGGCTATTATAGAAGGCCTGGTAGCGACGGCGGTTGGATTGGAAGATATAGCCAATACTGAGGACCCCGACCACCAGGATCAGCACCCCTAACCAAAAGAGCAGGTTGGCACCCTGGGTCATGTTCTGATAGAAGGCCAGGAAGAGCCCGCCGGCAAAGGCCAGAATACCTGGGAAATACTGGTTAAGGCTGGTTGCCTGCATGAGTTGGGCTTCTTCATTCATGCGCTGATGTTCTAGGTGAACTACCTGTTGGCGCACAATGGCCGTATAGTTTTGTTGTTCCTTGCGTTGTTCCAAGTAGACCTTGCGCTCGGCCTTGAGGGCCTCTTCCTGCTTGAGCAAGTCTAGCTTGTCAGCTTGGAGAGCTAGCCCCTCTTCCAGCTTGGCGTCATAGGCAGGTCCCTGTTCAACCTTTTCTGGGAAGAACTGGCCTTGGTGGGCCAACTGGGTCATGAGTTCGCCCTGCTCTTGGATACGGGCGGTCAACTGTTCAATGACGGTCTGGGTTTCCTTGGCCTTGGCGGTCTCGACTAGCCATTTCTGGCGGTCTTCCGCGTGGTTACGGGCCCAGTTAAGCTTGGTCAAGCTGCCTAGCTCGCCCTTGAGGTTGCGAATCCGTTCTTCCAATTGGACGATTTGGATTTCGCTGGCCTGATTGAGCTTGAGGGCATCGGAAATCTCTCGCACGGTCTGTTCAGACAGGGGCGTGAAGACTAGTTGCTCCAGCTCCCGCTTGGCAGCCCGGTCCTTGAGGTAGATGTCATAGAGGCCCACTAATTTGTCTTGGGCCCGGATTTCCTTCTCCAGGTCCTTGATTTCTTGGTTGAGGCGGGCAATGGCTTCTTCCTCTTCCTGACGGCGACGGGTCAGCTCATCATAAGCCCCCATCTGCAGATGCAGGACTTCCACTTGTTGGGCTAGTTCTTCATACTCGGCTAGGAGCACATTGAGAGGCCGGCTCTGGCCATTTGGCCGGTAGAGGTCATCGGTCTCCTTCTGATACTGCTTGGCAATCTTGAGGAATTGGTCGCTCCCCACGGTCCCGATACTCATGAAGTAATCATTGAGTTGGTCGGCCCCGATATTAGCCAGCTCCTGCAGGTTCTGCAGGCTGAAGGCATAGAAGTTATCGAAGAGCTTCTCGTCCAAGCCCCCCAAGACCTCATCCAAGGTCTTAGCTGGCAACTCTTCCCCATCGGTTCGCGTTACCCGCAGGGTCTTGCTAGTCCGCTCCACCCAAATATCACCGAAGTCGGTCTCGGTTAGGAGCATTCGGCCCCCATAGGTTTCATGTTGCTTAGGTTCATAACGATTCTGCTGGTTGACCCGGCGCCGACGGCTTGGGAAACCAAAGAGCATGCTGCGGATAAAGGATTGCAGGGTAGACTTACCGGCTTCATTCTTACCATAGAAGAGTTGGAGTTGGTCGCCCAATTCGAATTTCTGGTTGACCCATTTGCCGTAGCCATAAATCTCCAGTGTCTTAATCTTCATGAGCCGTCCCCTCCTCTCCGGAACTCAGGTCCTCGTCATCAGAGTCAAAGCCCACGGCTTGGACTACCAACTGCTGGCCATTGTGGATGACCGAGTCCTTGAGCTCCTGGTCTTGGCTCAAATCGCCCAACCAGGTTCTGAGGGTGGCATTGCTGAAGAGGGGCTGCATAACGCGACCATAGAGGTCCCCCGTCTTCAAGGCCTGGCTAGCCTGGTCAAAGCTGTCCTTGAGGCTGGCATCGTATTGGAAAGGCTCGATGGCCACTTGGCTGACCGTTTGTAGGCTAACTAGGGCCACAAATGGCGTGTTGACTACATCCGCTTGCAGGGCCGCCAACACCTCACCCGATTCTACCTGGCTGGCCAAGTTAGCGGGCAACTTCTCATAGTGATCTAAGACCACGGTCACCAGTTGGGACTGGTTAGACGCTTCTGCCTCGGCTTGATAATTGCGCTGGATGCCTTCCAGGGCTTGGACTAGGTCCAGTTCATGCCAGTTAGAGCGACATTCCAGATGGGCTTCCTGCCAAACAATAGGTGCCAGGGAAATAAACTGGGACTTGGCCGGTGTCTGTGGCTTAAGTTCTACGATGAAGGCTCCCTTGTCACCTAATTCCTTGCGGTGGCGACCCTGGATGGTCCCGGGATACTGAATCAGAGGCTGTTCCTTGAGGACTTGTGCCTGATGAATATGGCCTAGGGCCCAGTAGTCGTAGTTTTTGCTCAGCAGGCTTTCCAGGTCAAAGGGCGCATAGTGGTCGCCCGATTCTTGGCCGTGCAAGACCCCAAGGGTGTAGGTGGTCTCATGCGGGTTAACTGGATAGCTGTCAATCATGCGGGCATCTACCCAACGTTTGGTATAGGAGAAGCCATAGCAGCGCACGGTCTGGTCGTCAGCAAGGGGGATATCGATGGCGGTCACTTCTTGGTCTTTGAAGAGGTGAACATTATCGGGATATGGGACCGACTGACACTCCATGCGTAGGTAGTCATGATTACCGTGGCAGAGGACCACAGGAATCTTGGCAATATGAAGACGTTCTAGTTGCTTAAGGAAGAAATGTTGGGCCGTCACCGTCTGTTGCTCGGTGTCATAGATGTCACCGGCAATGACCATGAGGTCGACCGCTTGGTTAATGGCAATCGAGACACAACGTTCGAAGGCCTGGTAAGGAGATTGAATAAGGTGTTTTTGTAATGAGTGCAATTGCTTGGTGAGCCCAGTGAAGGGACTATCGAGATGTAAATCTGCAATATGTAATAATTTCATCAAATTCTCCTTTCTTTAGGGATAGGTGGACTGAACATCACAGGGTCAAGCGGGGCAGTCCCACCCCTTGACACAAAAACAACTGGGAGCCGTCACCCTCAGGTGAGGCTGGGGCTTCCAGTTGGTGCCAGCCTATGCTTAGGCTTGTTGTTGATAGATTTCTTGTAAAGGCTTGGTGATGATGTTGTTGAGGTCGCGAATGATTTGATCCATACGGCGCTCGGCCTCAATCAAGCCTCTAATGTGATCATCTGCCATGATGCCCTTGGACAGTTCATCAATCTGCTTCATTTCTTCTTCGCCAATTGGATGGCCTTGAGCCTCACGCAGGCTGAGTGCTTGAACTTGTTGCTTGTAGCTCTCAAATAAGGTCTTAGAAGTTTCATCTGCTTCAATCCCTGCTAGGGCTTGACGAATAGCGGCCACTTCTGGCAACTGACGAATTTCACGTTCTAATTGATTGGCTGTATCGTAGACATTTTGGTTAGACATGCGTCTATCTCCCTTCAAATTACTTCATTCTTAGTGTATCACATCCAAGCCAAGCTCGGCTATTAATACTTTATTACTATTGAATTAAATCGGTTCTTCCCAGTCCTGGGCGTCCAGCCACTGATTGACCAAATCCAGGTCAAAGCCCTTGCGGTAGAGGGACTCCTTAATCTTAAGGATTAAGGCCTTGCCCTCATGGCGTCGACTCAGTTGGCGACGGGCCTTGCTGGCCGCTTGATCGACCAAGTCGGCTTCATGGTCTAAGTCGGCCTCTGGCTGACAATCTTCCAAGTAAGGCTGAATCATGGCCAGGCTGTAACCCTTGGTCAGAAGATGTTCCTGGACCTTGCGCTTAAGCTGGCCAGCCGGCAGACGGCGATGGGACTTGTAGAACTTTTCAATTAAGGTTTGGATATTTTCCTCCAGCAAATCCACTTCATAGGCTTCCAAGGCCTGGGCAACCTGACTGGCTGTCAGACCCTTGTCTTGGAGCTTACGGCCGATCAGCTGGGGCCCCTTGCGCCCTACCCGGGCCTCGGTCAGGACCAGGCTACGCCCATAGAGGGCATCATCCAGGTAACCCTGGCTGACTAGCCGGCCAATGACCCGACCCAAATAAGGTTCTAATTCCGCTAGAAAATCTTCCCTGGCCTCCAGGCTATCCAGGTCCGCTTGCTTGAGGGCCTGGGCCTTGAGATAGTCATAGACCTCACCACTGGACTTAAGGGCCCGCGACAAGTGCTTGATGGCCCTAAGATAGAGGGACTCTTCCTGCTCATAGTCGCGAATGGTCTGACACTCCTCTGGGGTCAGGGTCTGGCCCTTGGCCAGGTTGAACTTGATCAAGGTGCCCTCTGACACGCCCAGCCAGAAGCTGTCGTCCAGATAGACCGAGTAACGACTCTTGTCCTTCTTCTGTACTTCAATCCGACTTACGCGCATGGGGCACCTCCTGGGTCAAGTTGCTAGGTATTGGCTGAGGTAGGCTAAGGTCGCCTGACTATTGGCCGACCGTGTAGCGATAGGCCAAGCCAGCTGGATTTTCCTTGACGAAGGAGACCAACAAGCTCGCAGCCTGGTCGCCACTTGGCGCCAAGGTTTCCACTAATTGTTTAGCTTGAAAGGCAAAGCGTTCTGCCGCCTCAGCTGATTCACAGTAGATGAAGTAGCTAGCTTGATCAGCAAGGCTTAGTTCAAAGACCAGCTCGTTCTTAGCAATTAAGCTACCTTGTGCAAATGTTAAAACAGTTTCTTGATTATTCATGAGTTTATCCCTCACCTATTCTTAGAATGCCATACAGTCAGCGAGTGACGATGGGTCTTGCAAATGGTCTTGCTAAATGGTCTTACATTGCCCCAAAGGGCCATAGGTTACTAGAGGGGACAGCCATAGGCTCATAACCTAGGTGACTTCACGCCCAAAGATCCGCATCTTAATTCGATTCCCGGTCGGGGTATCGGCTAATCCCCCTAACCCTGTCTCACGAAGTTCGCGCGGCATATTGCGACCTACCTTGTACATGGCTTCAATGACCTCATCGGCTGGAATCTGATTTTCAATTCCGGCCAGGGCCATATCGGCACAAATCAAGGCGTTGGTTGATCCGACGGTATTACGCTTAACGCAAGGCACTTCCACCAAACCTGCCACCGGGTCACAAACCAGACCCAGCAGGTTACCCAAGGACATAGCGAAGGCATGGGCTGACTGGGCCGGGCTACCGCCCATAATGGCCACAGCCGCGGCCGCCGCCATAGCGGAAGCCGAACCGACTTCAGCCTGACAGCCACCCGCCGCTCCTGAAATAAAGGCATTGTTAGCCGTTACCATGCCGAAGAGGGCTGCCACAAAGAGGAAGTTGAGCTTGTCTTCCTTGGACAGATGGTACTGTTCATGGATGGCAAAGAGCACTCCCGGCAAGGTCCCGCTGGCACCTGCCGTGGGGGTGGCACAGACCACGCCCATGGCAGCATTGACCTCGTTGGTAGCCAAGGCCGCTTCCACCCCCACTAGGGTCATTTGCCCTGAGAGGGTTTTGCCTGCCTGGCGGTACTTGCGCATCTTGACGGCATTGCCGCCCGTTAAGCCGGTTGGTGAGAAGACGCCTTCTCCGGTAATCCCTCGCTGGTAGGCATTTTCCATAGCTAAGAGGGCATCCGACATCTTATGGAGGACGGCTTCCCGGCTAGTCCGGTTAATCCGCATCTCCTGTTCAATCATAATCTCAGCCAGGGACAGGCCCGTCTCTTGGGCGTAGGCCACAATGGCTTCAATCGATTCAAAAATTCCCATTTCTTTACCTCAACAATCGATAGCTGTCGACACAACTAGAGTAGAATTAAAGACTCCACATGGTCCATTTCTTCCATGGCATAGTAGAGACTCTGTGGAAAGTGGTGCTGGATCTCGAAATAAGACAGGTAACGTCCTTGGACTGCCTGGCTCAAGGTCTGCGTGACCACAATGCCTTCGGCCGCAAAGCGCGCCAAGAAGCTAGCCTCCGTCTCCGGCTGGTCACTGATTAGGAGCAAGGCCGGCAAATAGCCTGTTGGCTCAATCAAGAAGCCCCCCAGCTCAATCAGGCGTAACTCCACCTTACCGCCGCCCACCGAAATCCCGACTAGGCGGGCAGTCTTGTGGTCGTTGATTAAGGTAATGTCAGCCGTATTGGGATGGTTATAAGGACTTGGCCCCTCCATCTCGATAAATTGCACCTTCATCCCCTGGTTGCGGGCGATGTCCACTGAGTTGGGAACCCGATGGTCGTCATAAGAAAAGCCCAAAACGCCAGCGATGGTCGCAAAATCCGTTCCGTGTCCCAGATGCGTCTCCGCAAAGGACTCGTAGTAGCGGACGATAATCTCGGTTGGGCGGTCACGATAAATCTTCTGAGCCGCTGCCCCGATATTAATGGCGCCAGCCGTATGTGAAGAAGACGGTCCTACCATGACAGGTCCAATCACGTCAAAACAGCTAGAATAGCTGGTATTTTTGGCTTGAATCTTGGCTTCCTGGCTCATGCTAGCACCGCTCCTCTCCATATGGCTTTGTCATCTCCTTATTATACACCCTCAGGCCCCTATTTTTCTAGCAAAAGCACTCAATTTTTCTGGCTTTTTTTAAGAAAATCTGGCGCCAAAAAACTGGCCCCCAGCAACTAGCCGGACTGGGCACATTGGTGTATAATCAATAGGGTATAGACATGTCAAGAAAGGGAGACCACGCGTGAAACAAGAATATAAGAAAATTGCCGAAGTCGCCGTCCTGGCCGGCCGCATCATGCTGGAAAGTCAGGCCGAGAGTTATCGGATTGAAGACACGGTCGAGCGCATCCTCAAGACCAGCCAATGCCAGACCACTGAAGTCTTCGCCAATACCACCGGCCTCTTCGTCACCTTAGACGACCCCAGCATCGAGCCCATTACCATCGTCCGCCGCATCAAGCACCGCGGCACCCACCTGCGTAAGATTCACCACGTCAACAATATTTCCCGCCAGCTGACCAAGGGCGAAATCAGCCTAGAAGAAGCTCGTATCCGCCTGGAAAAGGTGGACGTCTCCGAGTACACCCTCTTCCACTTCGACCTGGCCGTCTTCTTCCTGGTGGTGTCCTTCGCCGTCCTCTTAGGCGGCTCCATCTGGGATATTGCTGTGTCGGGCCTGGCCGCCCTGCTGGTGATTTTTGGTTACTGGCTACAAGGCAAGCTAGCCATGAATGCCCTTATGACCGGGACCGTCTCAACCTTCTTCCTGGGGTCCATTATGCCCTTCGTCTTGCTGAGCGTGCCCCAGCCCCATAATTTGGATATTATTATTATTTCCGCCCTCATGCCCCTCTTCCCCGGCACGGCCTTCACCAACGGGATTCGGGACACCCTCAAGGGCGACTATGTCTCCGGCCTGGCCAAGATTGCGGAAGCCTTGGTTATCGCCGTTAGCTTAGGGCTGGGTGTGGCCCTAGGACTCTTTGTATCGAATGGAGTGTTGAGCCTATGACCTGGATGTCCCTCTTTTCCCTCTGCTTCCAAACAGCCGGGGCCTATGTGGCCACCATTACGGCGGCCATCATGGTGGAAATCCCCCGCTCCCTCCTCTTCAAATGCGGTTGGGTGGGCGCCCTGGGCTACCTGATTTATCTCTTAGTCATGCCCGGCCACGGACCGGCCGTCGCCACCTTAGTGGCCGGAATTGGCATTGCCATCCTGTCCCAGCTCTTCGCCCGCAGCTTCCGGGCGCCAGTCACCATGTTCTACATTCCTGGCTTCTTCCCGCTAGTGCCTGGGATCGGCGTCTACCGGACGGCCTTTTACTATATCAACGACAATCCGGCCCAAGCCAGCCACTATATGGTCCAGTCGGCCCTGATTGCCGGCGCCATTGCCCTGTCTATTTTCCTAGTGGATTCCTGCCTGGAAATCTACCACCATCTGCGTAACCAAGCCAATGCCAAGCGAAAGGAGCAGTCTCATGGATAATTGGATCGACCTCAGCCTGCCGGTCGCCACGACCCTCAAGGCCCATCCCGAAGTCAAAGAACTTCTCATTGACCTAGGCTTCAAGCCCCTAGGCAATCCTGTCATGCTCAAGACCGTAGGCGCGGTGACTAGCCTGGAAAGGGGCGCCAGCCTGATTGGCCTGGATCTGCAGGTCCTCATTCAGGAACTCCACCACAATGGCTACTTGGTCAAAGGAGTGGATGACCATGACCAATAGCAGTCGCGACCAACGCATTCAAGTCCTCAAGGACATCCTGATCCGCCTCCACCATGGGGCCAGCCCCGACAGTGTGGAGGCCGACTTCCAGGCCCATTTTAGCGATGTGTCGCCGATCGAAGTCTCTCTCATGGAACACGAACTCATGAATGGCGACCACGGCGTGGGCTTCGAAGACGTGATGAAGCTCTGTACCGTCCACGCCAAGGTCATGGCCGCCGGCGTTCAGGGCAAAGAAGTACCCGACAGCGAGCAGGAAGGCCATCCCGTCTGGCTCTTCAAGCAAGAAAACCTAGCCCTACAAGCGGGCCTCCACCGGATTCAACGCCTGCTGGATGCCCTAGAGGCTGCGGAAAGCCAGGGCCAGGACTTAGACCCCGGCCTTCTGCGCGGCCTGACTCGCCAGTACCAGCTACTGGATCAATTCCAACGCCACTACCGCCGCAAGGAAGAACTCTTCTTCCCCATCATGGAGTCCTACGGCCACGACGCACCCCCTAAGGTCATGTGGGGCGTGGACGACCAGATTCGGGATTTGTTTGGCCTGGCTAAGGAGGCGTTGAAAGGCTTGGTAGACCAGACCAAGGGGGCTTCGGTGGCCCAGGTTCTGGCCACTTACCAAGCCTTCGTCCAAGAATTCAAGGACATGATCTTCAAGGAAGAAGCCATCCTGATCCCCTTGCTGCTGTCCCTCTTCAGCGAGGACGACTGGCTAGCCATCGCCAAGGACAGCCCCGAGTTCGGCTATGCCATTATCCAGCCGGACAAGGAGTGGGTGCCAAGCCGGGTGAAGTTTGGGGAGCAAGGGGGAAATGGGGAGCTGGATGGAGCTGGGCGTGGGGCTCAGGCTCAAAATGAGGGGCCGGCTCAAGCCTCCGCTGACACTCCGGCAGGCGCCGGCCAAGGCAGCAACCTGGCTAGTGGCCCGGCCGCCGGCTCAGGAACCGGCCCAACTGCTAAGCCGGCTGCAAACTCAGCCACTGACCCAACTGCTAAGCCGGCCGCCAACTCAGGCACTGACCCAACTGCTAGCCCGGCGCCCAACCCCGAGGCCGACCTGCCCTTTGGCGGCGGCTATCTCAGCCTCAAGGAAGCCAACCTCATCCTCAACCACCTGCCCTTTGAGATTACCTTTATCGACAAGAACGACCTCTTCAAATACTTCAACACTTCCATGGCTATCGAGAATAAACTATTTCCCCGCGTGCCTAGCGCTATCGGTCGCCACGTCAAAATGTGCCACCCGCCCCGCAGTCTGGACATGGTCATGACCCTGATTGACGACCTCAAGCACAAGCGCCGGGCCAGCGAATCCATGTGGTTCCACCGCTCGGACGGCCGCTTTGCCTATGTGACCTATATCGGCGTCTTCGATGACCAGGACCAATATATGGGCGTGCTGGAATATGTCCACGACATCGCTCCCCTGATGGATTTGGGTCCAGACAAACGGGGGCTAGCGCCTTTGGAGGGGGATGGGGAGCAAGCTAAAGACTAGACTTGCCCTGAAACGACAGACCTACCTGAAACCCCAGCCAAGACACAAATCACCAACTTAAGGAGCTCACCCATGACACAAGTAACGGACTTTAGCGTTTTGGCCCAAGGCGGCCAGCCCTTTTCCCTGGAAGCCTACCGCGGCCAGGTGCTCTTAATCGTCAACACCGCCACCGGTTGCGGCTTCACGCCCCAATACCAAGGCCTACAAGCCCTCTACGACCGCTACCGCGACCAAGGCTTCGCCGTCTTGGACTTCCCTTGCAACCAATTCAAGGGCCAAGCCCCTGGCACGGCCCAGGAAATCAATGACTTCTGCAGCCTCAACTACCAGACCACTTTCCCTCGCTTGGCCAAGATAGAAGTTAACGGCGACCAGGCCGACCCACTCTACACCTGGCTCAAGTCCCAGAAACGCGGTCGCATGGGCCGGCGCATCGAGTGGAACTTCGCCAAATTCCTGATTAACCGCCAGGGCCAAGTGGTCAAACGATACTTTGCCACCACCAAGCCTGAACGCATCGCCCGTGATATTGAGCGATTGTTGGGGGAGAAGTGAGGCAGCTGGCTGCCAGAAATGAAGGCTGGCAGATGCAAGTAACAAGCGCTACTGCCCACTAGAAAGGATTGACCCTATGACCTATCGTTACCTCCTCTTCGACCTAGACCACACCCTGCTGGACTTTGATGCCAGCCAGGCCCTGGCTCTTGAAGCCTTTTGCCAGGCCCACGACTTGGACTACAGCGACCAAATCCTGGCCGACTACCATGCCCACAGCCACCGGCTCTGGCACCAGCTCGAATTGGGCCAGCTGACCCTGGACCAGCTCCTGGAACGCCGCTTCAAGGAATTTTTCCAGCCCCATCTGGACCACCTGGACGGCCGCAGCCTGGATGACCAATACCGCGACCTTTTAGTGGTCCACAACCAAATCTTTCCCGGCGCCGACCGCCTCTTGCTAGACTTGAAAAGCGCTGGCTACCAGCTGGTGGCCGCTACTAACGGCGTTTCCGACACCCAGCGCAAGCGCCTGGCTCAGGTTCAGTGGCTGGACCTCTTTGACCACCTGGCTATCTCAGGCGAACTGGGTCACAGCAAGCCAGACCCAGGCTTCTACCAGGCCATTTACAAGATGACTGGCACCGACGACACTAGCGCCTACCTCATGATTGGCGACCGCCTGCAAAGCGACATGCTGGGCGCCCACCAGGCCGGCATCGACAGCCTCTGGTACAATCCGCATCAAGCAGCCGCTCCGGCCGACCTGCCTCTGACCTATCAGGTCCAGGATTATGCGGGAATTAGAGAGATTTTACTTTAAAAAGAAGGGGACTGCGGCTCCCCTCGAGTTTCTGCCCGAGCTAGTGGTCCACTCGACGGAGTGGTCCACTGGCTCCTAGTTTTTGCCCCGATTTGGGCCCTTTTCCCAGGTTTCCGGCAGAGCCAGTGGTCCACTCGGCGGAGTGGACCACTGGCTCCCAGCTTTTGCCCCGTTTTGCGCCTTTTTCCCAGCTTTCTGACCGAGCTAGTGGTCCACTCGACGGAGTGGACCACTGGCTCCTAGCTTTTGCCCCGATTTGGGATTAAGTCCCTATAATTGTGTAAAAAGAAAAAGCCAGGTAATCTCTGGTACAATGTAGTTGTCCGACAACATTGAAAGAGGAGATTACCATGACTTACCTTAATATTAACCTAAAACTTGAAGAATTAACAGAGGCAGTTTTAAACAGTGACATGAACACGCTCATGAAGTCGCTGGCCATTACCGTCTTTAATGCCTACATGGAAGAAGAACGCCACCAGTTCATCCAAGCCGCTCCCCATGAACGCTCCGACCAACGCCAAGACTATCGCAATGGCTACTATGAACGCCAATGGACGCTATCCATCGGCACCCTTAAATTACAAGTCCCACGCACGCGTTCTGGCGAGTTCAAGACCGAGCTCTTTGAACGTTACCAACGCAACGAACAGGCCTTCTTGCTCTCCATGATGGAGATGGTGGTCAATGGGGTCTCTACACGCAAAGTCACCAAAATCGTACAAGAATTGTCTGGCGAGACGGTCTCCAAGTCCTTTGTGTCAGACGTCATGAAGCGGCTGGATCCAGAGATTGAAGCCTTTAAAAATCGGACCCTGACCCACAGCCACTTTCGCTATCTCTACCTCGATGCCCTTTACATTAAGGTGCGTGAAGAGGGTCGTGTGGTATCCAAGGCGGTCTACCTAGCCCAAGGCGTTAACGAGGCCAACAAGCGCGAAATCATCGGCTTTTGGGTGTCAGAAGAAGAAAGCAAAGAGGCTTGGCTGACCTTCCTTCAGTCTCTCCGTGCCCGTGGTTTGAGCCAGCCCACTCTGATTATTTCAGATGCTCATTCCGGCCTTAGAGCCGCTATCCAGCACTGCTTTGTCGGGGTGCCTTGGCAACGTTGCGTCTTTCATTTCTTGTCCAACATTGTCGAGACCA
>CAUUNL010000029.1:0-22536 GCA_963546405.1 Abiotrophia defectiva
TCTTGTCTTGTAAATGAGGTGATAAGAATGAAAATTGCGTGGTTCTGTATACCAGCTCAAGGCCATACCAATCCAACTCTAGGTTTGGTGCGCTATGTGGTGGAGGCCGGGCACCAGGTAACTTATTTTTCCTTTGAGCGCTTCAGACAAGCCATTCAGGCGACAGGTGCTCAATTTGTGGCTTGCGATGACTATGGGGATTTCGACTTGGGGCTAGATGAGCGTGAGAGCTCAGACCGCTCGGGTAAGGACTTGGCTTTTGCCACACATTTGTTAGTCCAATCTACCTTGGCGCTTGAAGGGCCAGCTCTCGAGGCCTTGAAAGAACTCCAACCGGATCTAGTTGTGGGGGACTCGATGGCAACCTGGGCCAAGCTCTTGGCTAAGAAATTGGGTCTACCTTATGTTTGCTCCAACACGACCTTTGCCTTCAATAAGGAGTCCTCATGTTATATGAGGCAGAGTATCTGGGCCTTATTGAAATTGCTCTGGTCCATGCCAAGTATTAATCGCGAGCTCAATCGCTTGCGGGAGCGAGGCTATGAAATTGGTAGTGTCCTAGACCTCATTCAAAATGATGAGGCTACCCCTACCATGGTCTATACTTCCCCTTACTTTCAACCATGTTGGGATAGTTTTGGCTCCAACTATCGCTTTATTGGACCATCAATTCGACCGGTTGAAAAACCTTATCCTAAGACACGAGCCAAGACCATCTACGTGTCTTTGGGGACAGTCGTTCATAATGAGGACTTCTATCGAGCCGTAATAGAGGCCTTCAGGGATTTGCCGGACTATCAAGTCATCATAGCTTTAGGCCAGAGTGAGCTTAGTGACTGGCAAGGCTTGCCTGACCACATCGAAATTCACGATCGAGTAGACCAAATGGCGGTATTGGCCATTGCGGACGTCTTTATGACCCATTGTGGTATGAATTCTGCCTCAGAAGGACTCTATCATCAGGTACCCCTTATTCTCTGCCCCCAAACGCCTGAACAAGGAGCCGTAGCCAAACGGACTGCTGAACTGGGAGCCGGTTACTGGCTCAAGCTCATGACACCAGCCACCATTCGGCATGCCGTCCTAACCGTTTTGGAAGAGCCTCATTATCGTGATGCAGCGGGACGTGTGGCCAAGAGCTTTAAGGCCAGTGGCGGTTATCAAGAAGCCATTACCTTTATGGAGCAAGTGGCCCAAAAAACTTAAGTATTAGATGCTCTACTGGATGAGTAGAGCATCTTTTTTTGATAGTTTAACTAGATAAAAAGCCGAACGTTTAAGGCCTCCGCTATTAAGACCGGCAAACAGGGCTAGTAGCAGACTGGCGACTATGATAGAATGAAAGAAGTGAATGAATCCGGTTTAGAAAGGGGGACGCGCAGTGCGGCGTTTGGTACAAGGATTAGTAATTTTGGTTGGGGTAATGGCTGCCCTATGGGGGATACGCCATCATTTGGAGCAGTCCCTTCAAACAACCGCCCAAGGGGTGGAACGTCAGCCCCTCTATATCTTTAACTGGGGGGATTATATAGACCCTGAACTGATTACTGCCTTTGAAGAAGAGACCAATTATCGGGTTATCTACGAGACCTTTGATTCCAATGACGCTATGGAAGCCAAGCTTAAGCAAGGCGGAACACCCTATGATTTAGTCTTTCCTAGCGAGTCCATTGTTGCGCGTCTTAAAAATCAGAACTTACTCAAACCGCTAGATTATAGCCGCTTAGAAGGTACAGAGCATCTGACGCCTTGGCTGCTCAACCATGCTTTTGATCCAGGTAACCAGTATAGCTTGCCTTATTTCTGGGGGACCTTTGGGATTATGGTGAATACAGAGCAAGTTGACCCAGCCACTATTGAGAATTGGTCGGATTTATGGAAACCAGAATTCAAGAATTCTATCCTAGTCCTAGATGGCCATCGCGAGACTCTGGGGATGGCCTTGCAGGCGCGTGGCTATTCGCTTAACAGCCAAGATCCGGGGGAGTTAGCCATTGCCGGCACCTACCTCAAGGCACTGGCTCCTAATGTTCGGGCTGTCTTAACTGATGAAATCAAACCACTCATGCGCTTAGGCGAAGCGCCGATTGGCATGGGTTATTCCGGGGATGCGGCCAGCGTCATAGCCGACAATCCTAATATTGTCTATATCGTACCAAAAGACGGCTCGGCTGTATGGACAGATAATTTCGCTATTCCTAGCACCAGTAAAAATGAAGCCGGCGCCTATGCCTTCATTAATTTCATGCTACGACCAGAAAATGCCGCTAAAAACGCAGAGTATGTAGGTTACGCCACCCCAAATGAGTCAGCCAAGGCCTTATTGCCTCAAGAGACGCTGGACAACCCGGCCTTCAATCCGCCTGCTGAAATCTTGCAACAACTGGAACACTATGAGTTCCTGCCAGCGGATATCATTAAGGAATTTAACGAACAATTCTTAGGCTTCAAGATGGCCTTATAGGAGGAAATCATGCACTATCTATTGAAGACACAGGCCCTCTATAACCCGACTAAGGGAACCATCGGGCCAGCCCTTGTGGAAATTCGCGACCATCGAATTGCGGCTGTCTATGAGCCGAATAATCAAGAAGCAATGGGAGGCCAAGCTAATCTTGAGGCTCTAGTGCCAGAATCACTCAAGCACTTGCCGCTCAAGGACCTAGGTCAGCAAATGTTGTTGCCTGGCTTTATTGATGCGCATGTCCACTTCTATCCTTCTAGCTTGATTCAAGCGGGGATTTTGGGGCAAGTAGGGGGTGCGACTCCTGAAATAGTCGCACGGCAAGCCCAGGAGCTACCTATACGTCAGGGTTGGCGCTTAGGCATTGGTTGGTATGCTAGCGAGTTTCAACCGGCTCAGCAGCCCCATCGTCGTACGCTTGATCGTTACTGTTCGGAGCCAACCATGCTCTTGTCAGGGGACGCTCACTCTATTTGGCTCAATACCGCAGCCTTGGAGGCCTTGGACTTGAACCCTGATAATGTTGTGACCCTGTCAGGCCAGGCTCTAGTTGATGAGACAGATGGCCAATTGACGGGCACCTTCCTAGAAGCTGCTGCAGTCTACTATCAGACGGAGGTATTCCGACGCTTCCATGAAGAAGCAGTTCTAGCTATGCAAGATTTTAGTCGTCACCTTCATGCTATGGGGGTAACAGCGGTAGGGGATGTTGCCATTACAGGTGAGAGTCCTGATGATATGGTCTATCCGGAACTCTATGAACGCGCTCTGGCTCAGGTTCCTCTGCGTCTCAGCTTCTTTCCAGCTATGCGGGCCAATCGCGAGCCCCTGCGTCAACTCTATCAGCGCTATCGTGGCCCTTGGCTACAAATGGGCGGGGTTAAGCAATTCTTTGATGGCGTGACTTCTTCTCATACGGCCTATCTCAAGTCAGAGTATCCCGAGCCCTATTATCCGGGAGATGTGGGTGGACCCCTAATCCCGATTGAAACCCAGCATGACTTTATCCTAGCAGCCAGCCAAGAAGATTGGCCGATGCGGATTCATGCCATTGGTGACCGGGCTATTGAGTTAACCTTGACCTACTACAAAGAAGCCCTAAGCAAATTCCCCCTCAGTCTGGGCAAATTCCATACTATTGAGCACCTAGAAGTAATGGATTGGGCTGATTTAGACCTAGTGGCCCAAGAGCAGCTAGTAGTTTCTGTTCAACCAAGCCACCTGATGGTGGGCTATGATAGCTTGAATGAAGAAGTAGGGCCTGAACGTGCTCAGCACATGTTTCCTTTTAAGGAATTCCTGAAGCAAGGTGCAACTCTAGCCTTTGGAACTGATACGCCCGTGGTGGTCAATGTAACACCACTGGAGAGTTTACATTACGCAGTCCACCGCCAGACTTGGGATGGGCTACCAGCACAAGGCTTGATGCCAGAACAACGCTTGACCCTAGAGGAGTCTCTCTATGCCCATACACTTGGGGCCGCTAAGGCCTTAAGTCGAACTGATATTGGCGGTGTGGAAGCTGGAATGTGGGCAGACTTAGTTGTCCTGTCTCATGATTTGCGAAGTGTCAAGGACTGTCGACAAGTCAAAGTGACGGCTACCTATTTGGCCGGTCAGCAAGTTTATTAAGATTATAGAAACTGAGACCTGATTGGGTCTCAGTTTTGCTTTTAAGAATGGCTTGGCAAAGGGCTTTTGGTGGAACCAGTTCTGCATATTGTAGGTAAAAAGATGGATTTGTAAAGGAAATACCCTTGAATTTAGGTAGCGCATACATTATAATGTAGGTAATAAGTGGTGTAACTATTAGATTAGGCATAACTTTCCCATATAGGGAGAGTTGTGCCTATTTTTTGTCGAAAGGGGAGGTGCGCAGTGAAAGTCATTCAATCACTCAACCAGAATGCTGTCTTAGTCGCCAGAGATGATGGGGCGGAATTGGTAGCATTAGGGAGAGGTGTAGGATTTGGCAAGAAAAAAGGGGACACCATTGACCCAACTGCTGTGACCAGGGTCTTTAGTTTAGCGTCTAGTTACCGTCAGGAACAGTTGCTAGGCTTAATTAAGGAACTGGAACCATGGGTGTTCGAACTAGCTCAAGACATTACCATCATCGCCGAGGCCTGTTTGAAGAAATCCTTGATGGATACCTTCATTTTCACTATTGCTAAACATTTGCATGCCTTGGACCGGGAGCCTATTGAAGGGGGCGATTACGACCCTTTCCAGTATCAGCTCCATTATCTTTATCCGGATGAGTATCAGGCGGCGGCCGAGGCCATTGTCCAGGTCAATGCCAAGTATCAACTTCGACTGGCCCAGGAAGAGGTTTCCTTCCTGACCTTGCATCTGGTCAATGGCCAGATTGATCAGGCTGGCTTCCATAATGTAGTAGAATTGAGCGAAATCCTTAATCGTTTGATTCAAGTGATTGAGACTCAGACGGGAGAGCCTCTTGATAAGGAGTCACCCGACTATGGGCGCTTCGTGGTTCATATCCGCTACTTCCTGATTAGAACTCTAAGCCATCAGACAGGCCAAGAGGCCGTCTCACCAGAAAAAATCGAGACTGTCTTAGAGACGACTGCAGGCGTCTTTCCCCGGGAATGGGACCTAGTGAAGGTCTTGAAGGAGACCCTGCAAGAGGAGTTCAATCTAAGCTTTGGCCAGGATGAAGATTTTTATCTCTTATTGCACCTTGTACGTATTCTAGGAAGGAAGTGACCCGAATGGGGGTTGTAGCAAGTTTAATTCAGTCGGAATTGATTGATTTGGCGTGTGAGGAGACAGACCAAGCCCTCTTCTTCGCCCACCAGGCTGCCAAGTTGCAAGACTTGGGTTATGTGGCCGATAGCTTCGGTCAGGCTTTGGCGGAGCGGGAGTCAGAGTTCCCGACAGGATTGGCCTTGGAACATGTGACAGTGGCTATTCCCCATACCTATGTTGAACATGTCAAACGTCCCTTTATCGCCTTTTACCGCCTGGTAGATCCGGTAATGCCTTTTATCCAGATGGGGACTGATGATGTGGTAGTTTATCCGCGTTATATCATGATTTTGGGCATAAAAGAAGCCAAGGCTCAGGTGGATCTCCTAGCAGAGCTCATGGCACTTTTGAGCCAGGAGAACTTGGTAGCCAAGCTAGAAGCTGCCCAGTCGCCAGAAGCGATTGTAGACTTATTAAGCCATTAGAAAGGATGATTGATTATGAAAAAGATTATTGTTGCCTGTGGATCTGGTGTTGCGACCTCTCAAACAGTAGCGTCCAAATTAGATAAGCTGCTCAAAGGCAAGGGCGTGCCTGCTCAAGTCGAAGCAGTAGATATTAAATCACTCAAACATCACATCAAAGATGCGGATGCCTATGTCTCCATCGTTAAAACTAAGGATCAAATCGATATCCCAACCTTTAACGGCATTGCCTTCCTGACAGGTATGGGGCAAGATGCTGAGTTACAAAAGATTATTGATTTCTTGAAGGCCTAGGATTTATCTTCCTAGCAACGACGACCGTGTGAATCAAGGAGGAATGACACATGGATATCTTACAAACAGTTGTCAATTATGTCTTAAATGATTTGGGAGCAGCCGTTTTTGTTCCCCTCTTAATGTTGATTATCGGGCTTCTCATGAAGATGAAATTCTCCGAAGCTTTCCATTCAGCGCTGACCTTAGGGGTAGCCTTCTCCGGGATGGGTCTATTGATTGGTTACATGATGACCTCCATGGGGGATGCAGCTGCCTCTATGGCTACGAGAACAGGTTTCTCCTTGCCAGCTGTCGACGGGGGCTGGCCTGGTATGGCAGCCATCTCTTGGGCTTGGCCATATGCCTTTCTCATGTTCCCTCTGACCATTGGGGTCAACATTGTCATGCTGATGCTCAAACAAACCAAGACCGTCAACGTGGACATGTGGAATGTCTGGGGTAAAATCTTTACCGCCGTTATGGTTTCTTACATTACCGGCAATGTCATCATGGGCTTTGTCGCCGCCACTATTCAAATTATTTTCGAGCTCAAAGCAGGCGATATGTACGGACCTGAAGTGGAACGTTTGACCGGGATTCCAGGGGTAACCGTGCCGCACTTTATTGTTTTAATCTCCGTTATTCTCTATCCAATTGATGAGTTGCTGAAAAAGATTCCTTTCTTCAACAAGCCAATGGACGCTGATGCTCTTAAGGAAAAAATCGGGATTTTTGGCGAAAACTCCGTTATGGGGGCCATTATTGGTTTCGTCTTGGGCTTGGCAGCCGGTTATGGCTTATCCGGTTCCCTCAAGTTAGCAGTCCAGGCAGCGACCGCTATGACCCTCTTCCCAATGATTTCTAAGCTCTTCTCTCAAGCCCTATCGCCTGTATCTGAAGCCATCTCTGAATTTATGCGGACGAAGTTTAGCGACCGTGAAGTCTTCATCGGTTTGGACTGGCCTATCTTGGCAGGGCGTAACGAACTATGGGTAGCCGTGATTATTACCATCCCAGTGCTCTTGATTATGTCTGTTATCTTACCTGGTAACATCGTCTTACCATTTGCAGGGATTATCAACTTGTCCTTCGTCGTAGGGGCCTTGCTCTTAACCAACGGGAACTTGGCGCGGATGATCTTCCATGGGGTAGTGTCTGCACCGCTCTTCCTCTATGGGGCAACTTTCTTCGCTACTTATATTACCCGTTTGGCTAATGAAACAGGGGCTGCGGTAGTAGAAGCTGGCAAGCTCTTGTCCTGGTCAACCTTTGAAGGTCCGGACTTTCGTTATCTTCTATCTACTGGTTTGTCTGGCAATATTGTCAGCATCCTACTCTTCGTCTTATGGGCTGGCCTCTTCTATGTGCTCTATCGTGCACGTATGGCCTACAACAAAAAAATGGAAGAGGCAGGTGAATAGAACATGTTCCAAAACAGCACCATCGTTGCGGAATTTGCTGATATTACACATGTTATGTGGTCTATGGGTTGGGATGAGAAGAATGGGGGCAATATCTCCGCTATTCTGACTGAAGAGCAACTCACACAAGTTGATCAAGTGGCATCCCCACGTTTTGTTCCCTTGGAACATGTGCCGGAGAATATGGTGGGGCGTCATGTCTTAATTACGGCCTCAGGCTCAGAATTTCGCCGGGTACGGGATTCCCTGACGGAGACTTTGGGTGTGATTCGAGTAGAGCCTAATGGTTATGCCATTGTCTGGGGCTTTGAAGGAGGCAATAAGCCAACGTCAGAAATCTATATGCATCTGCTCAGCCATAGTACCCGACTAGCAGTGGACCCTCATCATCGGATTGTTCTCCACAACCATGCGACTGAAGTCTCTGCTCTTAGCTTCATTCTGGATCAGACTGACCAAGCCTTCACTCAGACTCTCTGGCGCATGATTACCGAGTGCTTGATTGTCTTCCCGGATGGTATCGGGGTCGTGCCTTGGATGGTCTGCGGGACCGAAGCCATTGGTCAGGCAACAGCGGCCAAACTCAAGGACAGTCGCATCGTAGTCTGGGCTTATCATGGCATCTTAGCCACTGGCTCTAGCATTGCGGACTGCTTTGGACTCATCGAGACCGTCAACAAGGCAGCCAAGGTCTACCTTAGCATCGCTCACTTGCCACATCAAGATGGCATTAGCGATAGCCAATTACATGACCTAGCTGACTTCTTCAAAGTTACTCCGCGTTGGGAACTACTAGAAAAATAGCCCACTAGTAGGTGGACAGAATAAATCCCCGGTAGCTTGATAGCTACCGGGGATTTTGAATGAGTATGTTTTGACTCTGTAACCAAATTGTAAGCCACAAAAAAATGCGAGAGGCAGCTCTTTGGGCTATATATAGAGGGAGGGGTCTTTATGTATGCGGCTTTGAATGGAGTAGGTAAGTTGGTATATGCAAGTCAGGTGGCGGGATTAGTAGGAGAGGGGCCCTGGTTTTGTCCACGCTGTCATCGGCCACTTAAATTGCGGTCGGGCAGACGGGTTAGACCCCATTTTGTTCATATGTATGGTGTTTGTGGGCAAAGGGAATTAAGTAAGCGCCAGGTCATGGAGTCGGAGCGGCATCAAGCGGCTAAAAGCCTTTTAGGTCAGACCTTCCAAGCTCAAGGTGAGTGCGTTAATTTGGAGTATTATTTGCCTTCTTCGGGGCAATTTGCGGATCTCTACCTGCCCCAGCGTCAGTGGGTGGTAGAGTATCAACAATCGATTATTTCTGCTCAGCTTCTAGCTAGTCGGCAGGCGGATTATCAAGCCTTGGATCAGACAGTGGTCTGGCTACTATCAACTGACGTTCTAAGGGGCAAGTTCAAGACCCGTTGGAAACAAACTTGCCTACACTATGCTCCTGGTTGGGGTTATTATTGGCTAGCCCTGGATGTGGAGGGTGCCTGCCTAGTTCAGGATTTTCATCTGCCTTTAGTCTATTCCCGCCTGTCCTATACTTACCAAAGTCGTACCCTCTTACTGAGTACTTTGTCTCAGCAGGCTTGGCAGGCGGATTGTCTGGCTTATGGTGCTTGGTTGGGGCCGAGGGCTTGTCACTGCCGAGAAGGCCAAGTCGCTAGCCGTGTTCGCAGCCATTTGGTGGCTGGGCACCAATCTTATTGGCGTCAGCTTTATCAGGAGGGAATTCAGGTGGGAGACTTACCCGCTTGGTGCCTGCAGGGGCGCTATCAGGTCCTAGTCAGCCCAGAGCCTGGTTGGGTCTGGTTGGCCTATGAGACTGCTTTTTTGAAGGAGGCTAGGGAAGTTAATCAAGGATTTACAGGACACGACTGGTTGATTTTCCATGAAAATCTAGTAAAGGCCGATAAGCTTCACCTCGCCCCGACGCCTTTGTTAGGCGAGAAGGGGCGAGCCAGACTGCTGCCAGAAATTTGCCAGTCCTTCCTACGCCTATGGCAGTGGCAAGGCCACCTAGCCTTTGATCGAGATTGGGAGCTTTATCGTGTCGTCAGCTAAGAATTGGGAGGTCAAACATGATTGAAGTGACTAAAAGGACACTTCTTCCTCTTCCTCAAGGGCTTTCAATTCAATTCACAAGTGAATTGTGCTAAAATTTATGATATCTAACTATTTACTAAATTTAAAATGAGGTGACCTTATGTCAGAAGAAACATTACGCACGCGTGAACAACAACCTGAAGCCTTTACCTGGGACCTGACTTCGCTCTATGCAGATGCAGACCAGTGGCAGGCTGAGTATGACAAGGCAGAAGCCATGGTGGCGGACTTAACATCCTACAAGGGCACCCTGGATCAAGGTGGCACCCACCTAGTAACCGTTATTGAGGCTATTCAAGCGGCTTGCTTAGTGGTTGAGCGCCTTTATGCTTATGCCCACTTAACCTATGATCAAGATTCAACCAATAGTGCCGCTCAAGTTCTCAATGCTCGAGCGATGCAGCTTTACAGCAAGTTGGCAGAAGCCATTGCCTTCTTCGACCCTGAACTTTTGAGCTTGCCATCCGAAACGCTGGAAGCTTACTTCCAAGAAACACCTGAATTAGATTTCTACCGTCAGTACTTGGATGATATTACCCGTGGGCGGGCCCACACCTTGTCGGCTTCCGAGGAGACGCTCCTAGCGCAGTTGGGCGAGATTTTTAATAGCCCGTATTCTACTTTCTCCTTGTTGGACAATGCCGACTTTGTCTTCCCAACCATTGAGGGACCAGAAGGGCAAGCAGTTCAATTAACACATGGGACCTATGGTCGTCTCTTGGAAAGCACTGACCGCCGTGTGCGCCGCGATACTTTCCAACAGTACTATACTGTCTACAACCAATTCAAGAACACCTTAGCCAATGTCTTATCTACCAATATTAAGACTGATAACTACAAGGCCAAAGTCCGTCACTATTCATCTGCACGGGCTGCTGCCCTCTTCCGCAATAATGTACCGGAATCTGTCTACGACACCTTATTAGAGACGGTGGGCGATCACTTGGGCTTACTCCACCGTTATACCGCCTTGCGTAAGGACCTCTTGGGTCTAGACTCACTCGAAATGTATGACCTTTATACGCCGCTTCTTGGGGACGCTCCGATCAAGTTTAGCCAAGCGGAAGCGCGGGATATCGTGATGGAAGCTTTAGCGCCAATGGGACCAGATTATTTGGAAATCATGGCTAAGGCCTTCGATGAACGCTGGATTGACTGGTATGAGAACAAGGGCAAACGCTCAGGCGCATACTCTGGCGGGATGTATGACAGCAAGCCTTATGTCCTACTCAACTGGCAAGACAATATCAATTGGCTCTTCACCTTGGTTCATGAGTTGGGTCACAGTGCGCACTCTTACTTGTCTCGCACTAACCAACCTTATGTTTATAGTGATTATTCGATTTTCTTGGCTGAGATTGCTTCAACTACTAATGAAAATCTCTTGACGGACTACCTCTTGAAGAAATATCAAGATCCTCAAATCCGTCTCTATGTCCTCAACCACTTCTTGGATGGGGTTAAGGGAACGGTCTTCCGTCAAACCCAATTTGCGGAATTCGAGCACTTCATGCATCAAGCAGATGCGGAAGGAACCCCATTAACTCACGAGTTCTTGACGGAGAACTATCGCAAATTGAATGCTAAGTACTACGGACCAAGCGTTAACTCTGACTCTGAAATTGGGCTAGAGTGGGCACGGATTCCACACTTCTATTACAACTACTATGTCTTCCAATATGCGACTGGTTTCTCCGCAGCCACCTTCTTCGCAGACAAGATTGCATCTGGCGACAGTGCTTTACTTGAAGCCTACAAGGGCTTCCTCAAGTCAGGCTGCAGCCTCTATCCAATCGACACCATGAAGAAGGCTGGGTTGGATATGACGCAACGTGACTATATCGAAGCAACACTCAAGGTCTTCGAAGCACGCTTGAACGAGTTTGAAGCCCTTTTGGCAGAAACTAAATAATCCAATAAACTGGGGAAGCGAGCCTTCTCCAGTTTTTTTTATGGTGTTTAGGACTGAGCACTACTTTTATTTTCCCACCGCAACTGCTAGAAATCTGGCGCTATACGTGATAAAATTTAGGTATGCGACTTTCTAAGAATATGAGGGATTGAATGAAAAAATTTGAATCATTACCGGCGGAACTGCAGAACGAGCAAGTGCGCCCCTATTACGAGGCCTTAGCCGCTAAGCGCGGGCAATTATTTTTGAAACGGGCCTTCGATATCTTGGTGAGTGCTATCTTGCTACTCTTACTCTCGCCAATTTTACTCTTTTTCGCTATTTGGATTAAGTTAGACTCACCGGGGCCAGTCTTCTATCGCCAGGAACGGGTGACGACCTACGGAAGAATCTTCCGAATTTTCAAGTTCCGGACGATGAAGGTGGATGCGGACAAGATGGGGTCCTTAGTGACTCTCAAGAATGATGACCGCATTACCCGCGTAGGGCATGTCATTCGCCGTTATCGTCTAGATGAACTACCTCAATTGTTGAACATCTTAACAGGGGATATGAGTCTGGTTGGTACGCGACCTGAAGTAGCCAAGTATGTGGCTGCTTATACGCCTGAGATGAAGGCTACCTTGCTCTTGCCAGCTGGGGTAACCTCTACGGCTAGTATCCTCTTCAAGGACGAGGAAGAATTAATTGCCAAGTTCATCTTGGAAGGAATGGAAGTGGATGATATCTACATCACCAAGGTCCTACCGGAGAAGATGCACTATAACTTATCTTATCTTAAGAATTATAGCTTTCTAGGCGATTTGAAACTCATGGTTCGAACTGTCTTGAAGGTCTTCAAATAAAGGAGCGTTTGCTATGAAAAAATGGAATATTCCCTTCTCACCACCTGACTTAGGCCAGGCAGAAATTGATGAGGTTGTGGATACCCTCAAATCCGGTTGGATTACCACCGGCCCTAAGACTAAGAAATTAGAAGTGGAGCTTTCAAGCTATACGCAGACGCCACGTACAGTCTGCCTAAATTCAGCTACTGCAGCTCTGGAATTGATCTTGCGCGTCTTAGGCATTGGGCCTGGCGATGAAGTCATTGTGCCAGCCTTGACCTATACGGCTTCCTGTGCGGTAATCGAGCACGTAGGAGCGACGCCTGTCTTAGTTGACTTGCAGCCCACTGGCTTTGAGATGGATTACGACTTATTGGCTGCTAGCTTAACGGCTAAGACCAAAGCGGTGATTCCGGTTGAAATTGCTGGGATTCCTTGTGACTATGATAAACTCATGTCAGTCCTAGAAGCCAAGAAGGATCTCTACCAAGCTAATCCTGAGCATGCCATCCAAGCACTCTTCGATCGCGTGATTGTTATTTCCGACTCTGCTCACGCTCTAGGGGCAACTTATAAGGGACAACCAGCAGGGACTTGGGCGGACTTCACTTCTTTCTCCTTCCATGCAGTTAAGAACTTTACGACGGCAGAAGGCGGTAGCGTGACATGGAAGGCTCGTCCAGGCCTTGATGATGACGAACTTTATCGTCTCTTCCAAGTCTTCTCCCTACATGGCCAAACTAAGGATGCCTTGGCTAAGACCCAGCTAGGGGCTTGGGAATATGATATTGTTATCCCAGGTTTCAAATGCAACATGACCGATATCATGGCTAGCATTGGCTTAGTTCAATTACAACGTTATCCAGGGCTCTTGGCTCGCCGTAAAGAATTGGTAGCGCAATATGACCAAGGTTTTGCTGGTACGCCTATCAAGCCCTTGCCTCATCAAGGCGCGGAGTATGAATCTTCTCGCCACCTCTACATTACCCATATTGAAGGGGCTAGTCTGGAAGAGCGTAACCGTATCATCACCTTGATGGCGGAGCGAGGTATTGCGACCAATGTCCACTATAAACCACTGCCACTGCTCACCGCTTATGCTAATATGGGCTTTAAGATGGCAGACTATCCAAACGCCTATGCTTATTATGAAAATGAAATTACCTTGCCTCTACATACCCGTTTGACGGATGAAGAGGTAGCCTACATTATTGAAAGTTTCCGTGAGGTTGTGGCCCAAGTCCTTGAGGAAGGGGTGTAGACTATGTTAGTTTCAATCATCACGACAGCGATGAATGAGGAAGCTTATTTGCCAGGTCTCTTCTCGGATTTCCTCAACCAGACCTATCCCCACGATCAAATTGAAATTATCCTCATGAATTCTATGTCGACTGATAAGACACGAGATCTAATGCTAGATTTTCAAGCTCAGTTCCGCGACGAATTCTACGATATTCAAGTCCATAACAACCTACGCAAATCACTGGCGGCCGGTTTGAACGAAGGCATTAAGGTGGCGCGCGGGGAGTGTGTTCTCAAGGTAGATGCCCATGCGACCATTCCTGAAGATTTTGTGGAACAGAACGTGGCGGTTATCTCACAGGGGGAGTTCATCTGTGGCGGTAAGCGTCCGACTATCATTGAATCAGACGATCCATGGAGCAAGACCTTGCATCAAGTGGAAGAAGCCATGCTAGGTAGTAGCATTGCCTCTTACCGTAAGGCTGATAGCCCTCGCTATGTCAAATCGATTTTCCATGGTATGTATAAGAAGGCAGTCTTTGACCATGTTGGGGGATTAGATGAGCGGCTAGGGCGGACAGAGGACAATGAGATTCACGACCGACTGCTCAAGGCTGGTTATCAGATTAAGTACGATCCAAGTATTATCTCCTATCAATATATGAGACCTAACTTCCAGAAGATGCTTAAACAAAAATATAGCAATGGCTACTGGATTGGCATGACCAGTCATGTTCGACCATCCTGCCTATCGCTCTATCATTTTGTACCATTTGTCTTCACCTTAGCGGTGATTTTCTCCATCCTAATGTTGCCAGTAACGGGTTGGTTCCTGGGCCTCTTGGCCTTAGTCTACTTTGGGGCTATGGCCGCTGTAACCGGCCTAACGATCCGTAAGGAAGGCTTCCTGCCACATTATTTGGCCATGCCATTCCTCTTGTTAGCAGTCCATCTAGCCTATGGTTTTGGGACTATCGTAGGTCTTTTCAATGGTCTACGTTGGCGGCAAGAATACTTTGCCGAAGAGGAAGAAGTAGAAGAAACAAAGAAATCCGTCTAGCCCTTATGAAAGGAAGATATCTATGTATTCAAAACAAATCGTTAAGAACTGTGCCAATGCAAGTTTTATCCGTAAAATGTTCGAGAAAGGCCTAGAGTTGGCCAAGCAATATGGCCCAGAGAATGTCTATGACTTCTCTATTGGGAATCCCTTTGCTGAACCACCAGTAGACTTGCGCGAGCGCATGAAGGAATTAGTCGACCAACCAGGTGTTCACCGTTATATGCCAAATGCTGGTTTCCCAGATGTTCGCGAGAAGGTGGCTGCTTTTTATAGCGCACGCTCTGAAAAGCCAATTCCTGCTAGCCATATTGTCATGACAACCGGGGCAGCAGGTGCCCTTAACGTCTTGTTCAAGGCTATCTTGAACCCGGGCGAGCGCATCGTAACTTTTGCGCCTTACTTCGTTGAGTATGGCTTTTACGCTCAAAACGTGGGCGCTCATTTGGATACAGTAGAAACTGAATCAACCGACTTCTTACCAAACATTGAAGGCTTACGTCAGGCTATTCAACCTGATACCCGGATTCTCTTGTTGAACTCTCCAAATAACCCAACAGGCCGCATCTATTCTCGTCAAGATTTAGAGGCAGTAGCTGGGGTATTACGTGAAAAGGCAGCAGAATTCGGCCAACCAATCTTCTTGGTATCTGATGAACCATATGCGACCATTACGTATGATGGCCATCAAGTGCCAAATGTCTTAGATGTTTATGAGAACGCCATTGTGGTTAACTCCTTCTCCAAGTCCTTAGGTTTGGCAGGTGAACGGATTGGTTACATTGCGGTCGGAGCGGATGTTCCAGAAGTTGAAACCTTAATGGACGCCCTGATCTTCTGTAACCGGACCTTGGGCTTTAACAATGCGCCAGCTTTGGCTCAAAAGGTCGTAGCAGAGTACTTGGATGTCTTGCCTGATGTAGCGGACTATCAAGCTAAACGTGACCTACTCTATAAGGAGCTAACGGCTCTTGGTTTCGAAATGAACTTGCCAGAGGGAGCCTTCTACTTCTTCATGAAGGTGCCAGCTAATTTTGAAAGTTCTGTTGAATTTGCTAACTATGTAGCCGACAAGCACCAAATCTTGGTCGTACCAGGTTCTGGTTTCGGCTGTGAAGGTTATGTCCGTCTGTCCTACTGTGTCAAGATGGAAGTAGTTGAGCGTTCGCTCAAGGCTTGGCAGGCTCTAGCGGCTGAGTTAGGCCTCAAGAAATAGATGAGTAAAACGCCTCCTTGTGTATTCAAGGAGGCGTTTTTTGCATTCAAAAATCCCAAGTGATAGGAAGTCACTTGGGATAATTTTTCTTTAAGCCTGGTTAAAGGCATCCAGGAAGCGACGGAGACCGGCGCGACCTTCTGGGGTTTGCTTGTAGACCCCTGCGTCTTCAAGGACGCGTGCGAATTTAGCCCCCACAGCTGCTTGGAGCAGGCCATCGACTTGGTCAGCGGTCACCTGAGGGTGATTAGCAGCCAATTCTTGCGCCCAACTTTGATGATAGTCAGCTACTTGATCCAAGGAGGCTTGCCCCAGTAAGAAGTCTTTGATGGTGGCCAGCTCGCCCACTAGACGTGGAGGCAGGATAGCCAAGCCCATGACTTCAATCAGGCCGATATTTTCCTTCTTAATGTGTTGAACATCAGGATGTGGGTGGAAGAGACCATCTGGATAGGTATCAGTGGCCCGGTTGTTGCGTAGCACTAGGTCCAATTCGTAGGCGCTGTCGCGACGTCTAGCAATTGGCGTAATGGTGTTGTGCGGGGTCTCCCCACTAAAGGCCAGGATGTCACAGGTCTCATCGCTATATCCGCGCCAGAAGTCTAGGAGGGCGGTCGCCGCATCCACCAACGGGGCCTTGTCTTGGCTACGTAGGCGGATGACAGATAGGGGCCATTTGACTAACTCAACACTTAAATCTGGAAAGGCGCTTAGGCTAGCCGTCTCATAGGCTGGAGCCTGATCCATAGGGAAGGTGTGACGCCCGCCCTGATAGTGGTCGTGGGAGAGAATGGAGCCGCCCACAATTGGTAAGTCGGCATTAGAGCCAGCAAAATAATGCGGCAATACCTCAATAATGTCTAGTAGGTGCTCAAAGCAAGCGCGGTCGACCTTCATGGGCACATGCTCTTGGTTGAGGAAGATGCTGTGCTCGTTATAGTAGACATAAGGGGAGTACTGCATGCCATAGTTTCCGCGACCTAGCGATAGGCGAATCAGACGGTGGTTTTGACGCGCCGGATGATTGCTTCGGCCTCGGTAGCCTTCGTTCTGCATGCAGAGCAGGCACTTAGGATAGTGGCTTGGCTTGGCTAATTTAGCCGCCGCAATATCCTTAGGATCCTTTTCTGGCTTGGAAAGGTTGATGGTAATCTGTAAGTCTCCGTAGTCGCTGGCCGCGCTAAAAGCAATATTCTTGGCAATGTGGCGGGTCTTAATGTAGTCATTGGCCCGTGACAGGGCATAGAAATAATCCGTGGCCCGCTCTGGTGACTCCTTGTAGAGGGCCCAAAAACGTTGATTGACGACTGACGGTAGAGGCGTCAACAAATCCATAATAGCCGCCTCAAAGGCCTCACGGCCGAAGGCAGAGTCTGGAATTAATCCTTGTTCCAGGGCATAAGCCTCTAGTTGGTCTAGATAGTCTAGGAGGGTTAGATCAGGGTCTAGGGTTTGTTCACAAGAATCGAGACCATCTAATGCTAGACGTGCTAAGAGCTGGTTGACGGTGTAATCGTAATCTAAGGGGTCCAGCCAGCCATCTTGGATGGCGCGGCTGACAAAATGTTGGATGGTTTGGTCAATTGGAATAGTCACAGCGTTCGTCCTCTCTGCTTGCCTGATTTTTTGGCAAGCATTCATCATGATTTAGTCAGCTAGAGCGTGGGCACCAGCGCCAACTTGGGCAATATAGAAGCTAGCAGGGTAGCCAATACTTGCCTCATAGGCTTGGCCAATGGCTGCTTGAACAGCCTCAACAGCCTCTTTAGCCACTAAGGCAATGGCACATCCGCCCATGCCGGCACCTGTCATGCGAGCGCCTAGGACGCCTTCTTGTTGCCACGCCGTGTGAACCAGGGTGTCGAGCTCACGCCCCGTTACTTCATAGTCTTCCTGTAAGCTTATATGGGAAGCATTAAGGAGTTGACCGAAAGTCTTCAAATCGCCAGCAGTCAAGGCTTCTTTGGCTTGAACCGTCCGTTGATTCTCGTAGACCGCGTGTTTAGCGCGACGCTCTAAGACTTCGTCATTGATTAGATGACGGCTAGTTTCAAAGCCATCAGGGCTCAATTGGCCCAGACTTTGGATTTGCATGCCACCTGCTTGCAGACGGCGCAGGGCTTCCTCGCACTGGCTACGACGTTCATTATATTTTGAATCTGCTAACTCGCGGCGTTTGTTGGTATTCATAATGAGTACTAGGTGTTCGCCAAAAGCCGCAGGGACCAGTTCGTAATCTAGGCTATTGGTATCTAAATAGATGGCCATGTCTTTTGCCCCCATACCAATGGCGAATTGGTCCATGATACCAGAATTAACGCCAATGAAGTGGTTCTCGACTTGTTGGCCAATCATGACTAAATCCAGACGGGTCAAGGTTAAGTCGAAGAGGGCTTCCAGCGTAATACCCACCAATAATTCCAAGGAAGCTGAGCTAGAGAGGCCAGCCCCGTTAGGGATATTACCGTAAACCAAAAGGTCAAAGCCTTGGTCGATGGTGTGGCCGGCTTGGCGCAAGAATTTGACTTCGCCTTTGACAAAGTTAGTCCAGCTATCTTCTGGTCGGTTAACTAGCTCTTGCGATAGATCAAAGCTGATGAGACCAGCTTCTTCGAAGTTGAGAGAATAGCAACGAACTAAGCTATCTTGACGTCGACGGGCAATACCGTAGGTCCCTTGGGTGATGGCACAAGGGAAGACCCGCCCACCATTATAGTCGGTGTGTTCACCAATCAGATTAATGCGCCCAGGCGCGAAGAAGGCCCGGCCGGGTTCAGATTCAAAAACTTCTTGAAATCGAGTGTGTAAAGCAGATAATTCCATACAAGTTCCTCCTAGTACTAGCTAGATAATTGAGTAATATAGTTCTATTATACGACTAAATGTAAGGGTGTTCAATGTTATTTCTAACAGATTTTTTATCCTTTTTGGGGAGGGGTCATATGCGTTTACTTTTTAAGTCTAATTTCGGTATAATAAAGGGGTGAGAAAAGTTAGGAAAGGAGGCTGGCACCATGATTCGTAGTGTCCCTCTGAATGCCCAGGATATCTGGATCAATATTGAAGCCGATGCCCTAGAAAAACATCCCGAGTTGATTGAGGAATTCGACTTGGATGAGGAGATTATCGAATACGCGGCCGACCGTAATGAGCGAGCTCGGGTGGATTATGATCGCCAAAGCCACACCTTCGTCCTGATTTTCAATGTGCCCAATCGCATTAAGCAGACCCGGCACTATGAGACCGTACCGATGACCTTCATCGTTCAAAAACATCGCCTGATTACGATCAGTAACGAGGAAAATGCCTATATTCTGCAACGGATGCATCGCAACCTAGAGTTAGAGCCAGAGCAAAGCCTCTTCGGCTTTCTATTCGAAGCCCTCTATCGGGTGACGGATGAGTACTTCCCTTTGGTTGAAGAAATCAACCGTGAACGAGATCAGTTGACCCGGCTCTTGCGTGACAAGACCACACGAGAGAATCTCCTGGCCTTATCGGATATGGAGACCGGCATGGTCTATTTCATCACTGCCAGCAAGCAGAATACCGTCCTCTTGGAGCAATTGCGGACCTTACTGGTTTTCCGCTCGCTAACGGAAGTGGAGCGGGAGCAATTAGAAGATGCCCTGATTGAAGCGCGCCAGTTAGTGGAAATGACCCAGCTGACCGGTCAGACCCTACAACAACTGTCAGATACCTATAATAATATCTTGAATAATAACTTAAACGATATTTTTCGGATTCTGACCAAGCTTGAGATTATCCTCATGGTGCCAACCTTTGTGACCGGCTTTTTCGGCATGAACGTGCCGATTCCCTTTGCCAATCATCCTCTGGGTTGGTTGATTACCTTGATTATTGGTATTGCTGGATGCATAGTGATTAATGGCGTCCTCAAAAATCTCTTGGCCCGAAAATAAGAAAGGAGGCCCCCCATGATTAGCATGCGACCAATCAACGAGACAGATAGCTGGCTCAATATTGACGTGGATACCATTGCCTCTCGGCCGGACCTCCTTAGTCAATATGGCTTAGATGAAGAAATAGTCGAATACGCCCTGGACCGTAATGAACGGGCTTGGACCGAGTATGACCGCGAACGCAATACCTTTATCATCATCTATAATGTCCCTAATCCCATTAAACAGGATTACCACTATGAGACGGTGCCCATGACCTTTATTGTTCAGCCTAAGCGACTCATTACCATCAGCAACGAAGCCAATGCTTACCTGATACCGGAATTCAGCCGCTACCTCGATGCTAACTTTGGGGTTTCAGTCTTTACTTTCCTCTTCGCTTCACTCTATACCGTGTCTGAACAGTATTTCCCTTTGGTTGAGAAAATCAACCAGGAGCGCGACCAACTCAACCAGGTTCTTAGACAGAAGACTACCAAACAGAATCTATTTGCCTTGTCGGACTTGGCCACTGGGGTTGTTTACTTTGTCTCAGCTACCAAGCAGAATGTGGTGCTGTTGGAACAATTGCGGACCCAGTTCATGTCTCGCCTGTTAGATGAGGCAGCGCGTGAGGAGTTGGAAGACTCCTTGATTGAAGCCAAGCAATTAGTGGAAATGACCCAGTTGACCTCGACTATTTTGCATCAACTGTCGGGCACCTATAACAACGTCCTGAACAACAACCTGAATGACACCATGAAACTCTTAACCATTGTGTCCATTCTCCTGACGATTCCAGATATTATCACCTCCTTCTTCGGGATGAATATGCCCCTACCTTTTGAGCAAGATGCCATGGGCTGGGTCTATATCTTGTTAATCTCGGCAGTTGGCTGGGTAATAGGCCTGAGAATCCTCAACTATCTCATGGATAAGAAACAATAGCGATTAAGAAAGGGGGGAGGCGCCGTATGGCCTTGATTGAACAAGAAGTAAAAATTGCCTTGGAGGCTGAGAGCTTTGCTCGACTTAAGGCGGGTTTGGGGCTAGATGGGGTGGCTCCACGCCAGCAACTTAACCACTATTACGATAGCGACCAGAGCGCTCTTAAGGCGGCTCGGGCTGCCTTGCGCCTCCGGCAATATGACCAAGTGAGCGAGTGGACCTTCAAGCAGGCTTTGGACCAGTTCCAAGCCTTGGAAATCACGCAAACTAATCCGGAGCGTCTAGATTCGGTCCCTGCTAGTCTGGCAGGCGCTTGGGTTCAGGATGCGGGCCTCTTAGCCGCCTTAGTCAAAGTAGGACTAGAGCCCCAGGACTTAGTTCTGCGCTACGGTTTTCAGACTAATCGCTGGACTTTAGACTTAGGATGGGGTGAGCTAGTGCTAGATCAGACTCTCTATGGGGATCAGATCGATTATGAGCTAGAGTTAGAAGCTCAAGACCTGTCCCAGGCTCAAGACTATATAGCCAGATTAAGCCAGACCTACGATTTTCCGCTCCTAGCAGCAGACAAGAAAATTGCCAGAGTTAGCGCCTATTATGCCACATTAGAGAAGAATAAATGAGCTAGTGGTCCACTCTTTAGAGTGGAGCACTAGCTACATGGAAAAGGACGAAAAGGGCCCAAAATGCTGAGAAAGCGGAGAGCTAGTGGTCCACTTTGGAGAGTGGACCACTAGCTACATGGGAAACCGACGAAAAGGGCCCAAAATGCTGAGAAAGCGGAGAGCTAGTGGTCCACTTTGGAGAGTGGACCACTAGCTACATGGGAAACCGACGAAAAGGGCCCAAAATGCTGAAAACCCCGAAAGCCAGTGGTCCACTTTGGAGAGTGGACCACTAGCTACATGGGAAAGGGCGAAAAGGGCCCAAAATGCTGAAAACCCCGAAAGCCAGTAGCCCACTTTGAAGAGTGGACCACTAGCTAACTGAGAAATAGAAGAGAACAGTCCGCATCATCCCAGCAGAGCAAGATTCAGCCTCAATGTCTTTTAGCCAAGCTATAAGTCATTTCATTAGAACTTGTCTATTCTTTGTGTTAAGATAAATTTAAGAAATCCAGTCGGAGAGGAGGGAATGTCGCATGCCACAAGAGCAAGTGGCCTATCAAGTGTCAGGCCATGGTCAGGCCAGATTATTTGAGTTGTATCTCTTTGTTAACCCCCTAGGGCAAGATTGCCGCAGAGTAGAGCGCGAACTTAGTCGTGCGATTAAGCAAATGCCGGCCAAGACGGATGTGCATATTCTCTGCTTTACCAGTCAACCCCTCATTGCCCGTTACATGATGCAGCTGGGTTATGAACCTCAGGACTTGCGTCATCGCAACGAAATTTTCCAGAAAATTTATTCTGCCACCTTGGCTTACCGGGCAGCGGGTCTGCAAGGCAAGCGCCGTGGCCGTCAGTACCTCTACGAAATGCAAAGTCGCATTAATTCAGATTTAGAACGGCTGACGGATGACTTTTTGGCCAACTTAGCCTGTGATATTGGCTTGGACTTGGCCCTCTTCGAGAGTGATCGACGTTCTCAATACGTCAAGGAACTCTATTATCGTGATCAAAAGATTGCGCTCGAGATGAAAGTACAAGATACACCGTCACTCATTATTTTTGAACAGTGTTCCGGGGACTCCGGCATCCTCTTACAAGGACCAATGGAGTGCCAACACATTCTGGAACAAGTGGACTTATTAATGGATAAAACCTGCTGCCCTCGACCTACTCGGTTGAAGCTGGTCGCAACAAAAAAATAATAAGAGAGAGGCTAGAACTTGGTTCTAGCCTCTTTTTTGAGTAGTATGAAAGTTAATGCGATAGATTGCAAAAAACTATCAGATAGATAATTATAGCGATATTTGGTGTGAGTTGGAAAAGTGTTAGAGGATTTATGAGAAACTCTACTAATTATAGAAAA
>CAUUNL010000030.1:0-21700 GCA_963546405.1 Abiotrophia defectiva
GTTAAAAACTATAGATACTCCTATAAAATCAATATAGCCAGATGATTGACCCTAGCCCGCTCTAGCCCTTACAATAAGAGAAAAGCTCCTTTACATGATAGGAGTCATCACGTAAGGAGGTTGCCCCTTTGCCAATTCGTATCGCTGATGGCCTACCCGCCAAACAAGAATTACTTCGTGAGGGTATCCAGGTCATGGAAGAGCAGACAGCGCAGCGTCAGGATATTCGCCCGCTTAAAATCTTGCTCCTTAATCTCATGCCCAAAAAAGAAGAAACCGAACTTCAGTTTCTACGCCTTTTAGGGAGCCAACCTCTGCAAATTGAAGTTGACTTCCTCCAGATGTCGAGCCGTAAGTCCAGCCACACCAATGCCTCGCACTTGGAGAAATTCTACTACCAATTTAATCAAATCCAGGACCGCTATTATGACGGCTTAATCGTGACGGGAGCTCCAGTAGAGCACCTTGACTTCGAAGACGTCACCTACTGGTCGGAACTCCAAAGCATCTTCGACTGGTCTAAAAACCACGTCTTTTCTTGCCTCCATATCTGCTGGGGGGCGCAAGCAAGGCTCTATACCGACTATGGCATCACTAAACATAGCCTACCTATTAAGCTCTTTGGTATTTTTAGTCATGAATTGACCCAACGTCACCATCCCCTAACACGAGGAATGGACGACTCTTTCTTGGCGCCACAATCACGTCACACGGGCATCGATGAAGCTAGACTGGCCCAGCACCCAGAGCTAGATGTGCTAGCCACCGCGCCTGAAACGGGCACCCTATTGGCCGCTTCTAAGGATAATCGGCAAGTTTTTGTCACGGGGCACATGGAATACGATGCCTTGACTTTAGATCAGGAATATCGTCGGGATCTAGGTTCTAATCCTCAAGTCTGCCTACCTCTCAACTACTATCCTCAAGATCAAGCGGATTTACCACCCCAACATCGTTGGCGTTCTAGCGCTTATCTCTTCTTCCATAACTGGCTGAACTTGGTTTATCAACAAACACCTTATGATTTAACTACGCTTGATAACCAAGCTTAAAAATAAGACCTCCAAACACAGCAAGAGCCCTCCCCTAAGTGGGAGGGCTGCTTTTTGTGCTTATTTAAGGACAGTCCCGTCTGCTAAGGTGATGGTGTGACCATTGAAGTTGATAGTGCCTTTATTGGTTAAGCTAGTCAAGGTGACATCCCCAGTTAAGTTCCAAGTCGCCCCTTCTTCTACTGTAACCACTGCATTATCCGCAACTGCCGTACCCCCATCTGCGTTATCAACGATTTTGATAGTGCCGGTAAAGTTGGTGCCTTTGCCCAAGGTCAGATTCAAGGTAGAGATGGTATCGACCTCAATGGCGCCTTCCAAGGTTTGATTTTGGGTTGTCATGGTGACGTTAGCGCCATTGGCCCCAGCAGTCCCCCAACCATGGCTGGCATCATTCCCTAAGACAGCTAAGAGACGACCTTCCGTATCCAGGTTTTTAATCGTCACGTTGGTTAAGTTAATGTCAGCATGCGTGTTGGTAACATAGATTAAATCGCCATTGTTGCTAATCAAGTTGCCATCCGTCATGGTGAAGGCGGCCTTACCGACTTCAGCATCCCCAGACATAGACTGGTAAATCATGACATTGTGGACATTGGTATCAGAGCTGCTACCTTTGGTATCACTCATATTGCCTTCAACGGTCGCATTCTCTAAGGTAATAGAGTTTTGACCTTCGATTACGAGGGCTTCAGAGTTCTGAGCGGTGAAGGTCCCATTTTTTGCTGTAATATTAGCCGTTGAGTAAATGGCTGGAGAGTTGTAACCTTTAGAAGTATAGGTCCCGCCATCAACCACTACTCTACCGCCACCCCGGTCTGACCGGACAGCTGCTGCTGAGTTCCCGGCTGTCTCAACGGTCAGGTTGGTTGCATTCATAGTCGCGCCCCCTGTCGTCTGAATCCCACCAGAATTGTCGGCCGTAGTTGTAATTTTCGTATCCGCTACATTCACCGTCGTGCCTTGGCCATAGGAGAAAATCCCATTCCCGTTTTGAGCGTTGGTATTAACGGTCGCATCTTTGATGGTCACGGTGGCACCGTCTGTTGCTAGTAAGCCAGCATTCATCCCGTAGAAGTCACCGTCTTCTGTGTTAGAGGTCGCTCCTGCTGTCTTGTCCACTTTGATGCCGGTTAAGGTTACTTTGGCATTGCTTACTCTGAGGGCATTTTCATCATCACCAGTAGAGCTATACTGTGTATTGGTCACAGTGCCGTCTTCGGTAATCTCAGTAGCAGTCGTTCCTTGATTTACGGTGCCAGATCCACCAAATCCTCCGCCTCCACCTGGAGGTGCTTGAGGTGGTGCTGCCTGAACTTGAACAAGCGGGGTATTAAGCGTAAGTGTCATGAGACTAGCTTGTGCTAAGATAAAAGCAGAACTAGTAAGTGCGGCAATTTTATGTAGTTTTCTCATCTTAATCATCCTTTCGTCAACTCTTTTGTTTTAGTTGATAGCTTAAGTATAGGATGCTTACTTAAAATCTACTTAAAGCCATAAAAACTTTTTTTGCCTTATTCAAATCCAAGAAAAAATGCCGACTAAGTCGGCATTTTCGAGTCTAATCTATTAGCTGCTAACAAGCTTGAGCCGCACGCGCTACAATGGCTTTGAGCTCTGGCCACTGAGCTTCCATCTGCGCCACTAAGGTCAACTGAGTAGCTGTCCGATCCAAATTCTGGCCTGGCCGGCTAGTGCCATAATAGACGTCGCCATTGAGGTAGTCGGTCAGGAAACGAATCCCCTGCTCCAAGGTAATGACCCTTGCACCCCATGGCAGCAATTCGATTTCTAAGGTGGTGAGGCGATCCCCCATCCCCTTCAAAAAGCCTCGCGTATAGACTTCAAATAAATGGGCATCAAATTGGACCTTGCTTAAATCTGCCTCGTCTTCCGCATTATGGTTGGCCCCAAAACGAATGGCATCCCCATAATCGAAGAGCACCAGACCTGGCATAATGGTATCCAAGTCTACGATACAGAGGGCATGGCCAGTAGCAGCATCCATGAGAATATTATTGAGCTTGGTATCATTGTGGGTCACGCGTAAAGGCAATTGGCCGGCATCTAACAAGTCATAGAGCAGGTAGCAGTCAGATTTGCGGGCTCGTACAAAATCAATCCATTCCTGAACCTCTGCCACACGTCCCGCACAGTCTTGGGCGACGGCTTCTTCAAACTGAGCATAGCGATGACGGGTGTCATGGAATTTGGGAATGACTTCAATCAGTTGGCTAGCATCAAAATCATCTAAATCAGCGGCGAAGGCCCCAAAGGCTTGGCCAGCCCGATAGAACTCGTCCTCATTGGTGACTTGTTCAATGCTGAAGCTATCCTTAATAAACTCATAGATGCGCCAATAGGACCCATTTTCCAAGCGCGTATAAGGCAAGCCCTCGCGATTAAGCACCACCGTCAAGGTTTCCCGCTCGGGGTCGCCACCACGGCGGCTGATAATGCCCTTCATATAATCTGTCACGGCCAAGATATTCTGCATAAGGCCGGGAACATCTGGAAAGATAGACTGGTTGATTTCTTGGAGGACATACTCCCCTTGCCAGCCTTGATCATCCCCTTGTTGGATACGGTAGGTTTTATTAATCAGGCCGTTGCCTAAGGGCTCTAGGGCAAGCAAGTTCCCTGGTAAATCATAAGCTTGATAGGCCAAGTAGGCCGGCGAATCGGTCGCTAGAACGGTTGACATATGCTTCACTCCTTTTGCTACTATCCTAAACTTCTGGCCACAAGGGGCTTGGGTAAACACCTGACTGAGTCAAGCTTTCAATGGCTTCTACCACTAAAGGTTTGTCTTCTTGATAGGTGACTCCAAACCACTGGGATTGGGTTTCTAGAATCTTGACTCTGGCTTGGTCAGACTTAATTTGCTTGCGAACTACACTCGGCAAATAGTACTCGCATTTATCAGGCTTAGTCCGAAGGCCCTTCTCCAAGAACTCTGGTAGATAGCCTTCAATAACTTGGATAAAAGCTTGAGGAAAGCCCCAGAGGTTCATGGACACAATGGTTTCTGGGTCTACATCCACCCAGTTTAAGCCGTCTTGCGTATAGTGAATCCCTTCTGGATAGGCTTCAATCTGAGTCTGCTCTTCGATTTCAACTAAGTAGCCTGACTCATTAATTTGGCAAAGGCCACGCGAAACCGCCCCGTTAGCCGAGATCGTTTTCTTGAGTGGATAGCCCACCATACTATAACGCAGATTACGATAGGTCTGCATTTTAACCAAATAATCATAGACCGATTGGAAGGCATGCCGGCCATAAAAATCATCGGCATTAATAACCGCAAAAGGTGCATCAATCAGGTCTCGCGCACACCAAACCGCATGGGCGGTCCCCCAAGGCTTGGTTCGGCTAGTTGGCACGGCAAAACCCGCCGGTAAATCTTCTAATTTCTGATAGGCATATTCTACTGTCATATGTTGTGCTATACGGTCGCCAACTTGGGCCTTAAAACGCTCGGCCATGTCGGGTTTAATGATAAAAATAACCTTCTTAAAGCCTGCTTCTTTCGCATCATAGAGCGAATAATCCAGCATAACCTCCCCTCTTGGTCCGACTGAATCAAGCTGTTTGAGGCCACCATAACGACTGCCCATTCCGGCTGCCATGATGACCAGGATTGGTTCTTTCATCTGTAAGACTCCCCTAACACCCCTAGTGGGGCGATATTCTATTCGCTATCCATCATCGAATGGATGCCAACTTTATTTTAGCATATTTTGAACTGTTTGTAAGCTATTTCATTTGAGCTAAGATAATTTCTCCTCAAGCTTTGTTGTCATCACTTAGCACAAGGACAAGGCGCTGGCTTTCGCCACAAACCTCGCATTAGTAAGGTCTCTGTGCTATAATAGTCACGAGATAGGATAGGAGGAATCAGCATGTTATCTATTATTGTGCCTTGCTACAACGAAGCAGATGCCATCCCATATTTCTTTGCTGCGACCGAAGAAGTTATCACAGGCCTTGGCTGCCAAACAGAATATATTTTTGTTAACGACGGCTCAAAGGATGAGACCCTAACTGTCCTACGTAACTTACATCAAGAGCATCCTGACAGAGTGAGATACCTCTCCTTTTCTCGCAATTTCGGTAAAGAAGCCGCTATTTTTGCTGGACTCAAAGCCTGTCGTGGTGACTACATCACCTTAATGGATGCTGACCTACAAGATCCACCGGAGCTTCTTCCACAGATGTTTGAACTTATCCAAAGCAAAGAGGTAGACTGCGTCGGGACTAGACGGACTACCCGCAAGGGTGAGCCACCCATTCGTAGTTTTTTCGCCCGTCTCTTCTACAAAATCATCAATCGCATTAGCCAGACCGAAATCGTAGATGGGGCGCGCGACTATCGCCTAATGACTCGCCAAATGGTCGATGCCATCTTGGAATTATCAGAATACAATCGCTTCTCCAAAGGCTTGTTCAGCTGGGTGGGCTTTGATACGGTCTACCTAGAATTTGAGAACCGTGACCGGGTAGCGGGTCAAACTAGTTGGAACTTCTTCCAATTGCTACGCTATTCGATTGATGGCATTATTAACTTCTCCGAGGCTCCTTTAACCTTAGCCTCCATTATGGGGACCATCACCTGTCTAATTTCAGCCTTTTTCTTAGTTGTTATTATCGTACGAGCCCTTCTCTTCGGCGACCGAGTGGCTGGTTGGCCTTCGATTGTCTCCATCATCCTCTTCTTCTCCGGTATCCAACTCCTTTCTTTAGGGATTATCGGTAACTATATCGGTAAAATCTTTATGGAAACCAAACGGCGTCCAATTTATATCATTAAGGAAACAGAAGCAAGTTCAGACAAAAAAACTGAAGCCTAACCCCTGGGTTGGCTTCAGTTTTATTTGTTATTAATGGGTTTCGCCGCCCACAAGTCGAGCATCCGTCTTGCCCTGGTAGGCCACAAGGGTCTCTAAGCAGACCGTCAAGCCCTTAACAATATCAGCTAAAGCCATAGAGGCTTGACCCGGCTTGTCTACCACTTGTTCCGTCACATAAGGGACATGAATGAAGCCCCCTTGAGTATTAGGATGATGCTTAGCCAGATAATAGAGATTCTGATACATAATATGGTTGCAGACAAAGGTCCCAGCCGTGTTAGATAGGCTAGCAGGCAAGCCCGCTGCCTTAACTGCCTCTACCATGGCCTTAACCGGCAAGGTCGTAAAGTAGGCTGGCGCCCCGTCAGCTTGAATGACTGTATCTAGAGGTTGTTGGCCCTTGTTATCAGCGATTCGCGCATCATCCACGTTAATGGCTACCCGTTCAGGCGTAATGCCAAAGCGACCGCCTGCTTGACCGACGCAGACCACCGCATGGGGTTGGAGCTGCTCAACTGCTTCAAAGAGGACTTTAGCCGAATCACCAAAAACGGTTGGAATCTGAACCGTCACAATCTCAGCACCCTCAATTTCCTTAGGTAAGCGACTAACGGCTTCCCAGGCGGGGTTAATGGCTTCTCCGCCAAAAGGATCGAAACCTGTTACTAAAATTTTCATAAGTTCATCTCCTATCCTAATATGCCATAAAGTAAATCAAGGCAATGTGCAAGACAATCATGACAAGCGCAACAGGAATTTGCTGCTTGATGACGCCATTCGGGTCTTTCATTTCTAAGAGAGAAGCAGGCATAGAGTTAAAATTGGCTGCCATCGGTGTCATCAAGGTCCCACAATAGCCCGCTGTCATAGCTAAGGTGCCGGCTACCACCGGGTTAGCTCCCAAAGCGAAAACAAACGGAATCCCAATACCTGCCGTAATTACTGTGAAGGCTGCGAAAGCATTCCCCATAATCATGGTGAAAACTACCATCCCTAAAACATAGGCTACTACACCTAACAAACGATTCTCAGCTGGCACCACTGAGGCTACAGCTGTCGAAATCAAGGTCCCTACTTGTGCCTTGGTAAAGATAACTCCCAGAGCAGCAAGTAATTGAGGCAGAATGATGGTTACCCCCATTTGTAGCGTCATCTGAGTGGTCCCATCATAGACTTCTTTTGGCTTAGGACGTAACATAATCAAAGCAACTGCCAAGGAAATTAAGCCACCAATTACTAAAGGCGCTTGCCCCCCTAAACCTTTAACATTGTAAACTAACAAGACGGCAACTAAGGCCAAGGTCAGAGAAGGCAAGAAAATCCATAAGCCATAGCGCTTAGCACGTTCCTCCTTCACAGCATCGGACACCGTATGAAGACTAGGAGTAGTCACTTGCTTAGTCACAGTTAAAATCGCCATGACTACTAACAGAACCCCTACTATAAATGGTGGCAAGTAAGACCCAAAGGCAAAAATAACCCCTAAGAGACTCCAGAAGATGGTAGCCCCCAATCGAGTCTTACTATCTGAGCGATAAACATAGAAGGCTGACAGGAAGAAGATTACCCCCGCAATGTAATAAGCGAATTCTAAAATCAGATCACGTACTGCAGTGATTTCCATTATTTTCTCCCCCTTCTATTCAGACTTTGCTGCCAGTATGCCATATAGAGTGCTACCACGATTAAGCTAGCAATCCCTACAGTCAGAGCTGTGTTGGCAACATCTGTTGCCGCCGCATCATAACCTGCTTCAGTTAAAGTAGAAATAATCAGCAAGACCCCTGAAGAACCGACAAAGATATTTTGAGAGTAGAAGTTGGCGATATTTTCTACGGCCGCACATTTACCCTTAATAGCGTCAACCTCCTCATCGCTTAAATCATCGCCGCATTTTTCTCGCACAGTGGCGTCGGTCATAGGATAAATCAAGGGGCGAACGAACTGAACATGTCCACCCAGAGGGATATGGAAGGCTAGGGACACCTCACGAATCAAGACATAGGTATAAAGCAAAATAGGTGCCGTCAAGCCCTTGAGCTTACTAATCAGATGCTGGGCTTGTTGACGCAGACCGAAGCGCTCTACCATAGCAATCATGGGAATTGGAATCAAGAAAATGGTGACCAAACGGTTCTTGACGAAGTTCTCCCCCAAGAGAATTAGCGCCTCTTGCCAGTTAATACCAGCCACCAAGGCTGTGGATAGGGCTGCTACAATTAAGACCGCCATGGTATCCAACTTAAGCGAAAAACCAAGGACAATAATAACAATACCAATTAATATGAACCAGTTCATACTGTCACTCCTTTCAAATTGTTTAATCTAAATATAGCGATTATCCTGCTCAAAGTAAAGCTTTTCCGAACAAAAAGCGCCTACTATATGTAAACGTCCGTTTTTTTAGTCCTGTATTCTGACTTAACCAAAAACCTCAAGAATCGGCTACTAAACCGATTCTTGAGGTTATTAATTATTGCTGGTTTGTTCTGCCTGGATTTTCTCTTCCAGGTAATCAATAATCCGAGCTTCCTGCTCCTGGGCTCTAAGATTATGGGCGCGAGGCAGGCGTTTCTTAGCTTGCGCCAAATGCTCCAGAGCCGTTACCATATCACCCTTGACCCGCCAGTGATAGGCGGCCTGGGCCGTTGAATTTTCTGGTCGCTTGGTTTTCAGCATGGCCACTAAGAGTGGATCTTCCAGTAAGGTCGTAATCAGGGGATCTTCCGGATGTTGTAGGCTAGCCGCAAAAAGTAAGAGACGCAAGATTTCCTGACGATAGGGCGTCACCATATCCTCCCGTTCCTGGTAGATTTTCTTAGCCAGGATATAGACTTCTTCGAACTGACCCTGATCCACTAGTTGCTCTAAGTCATAAAAAATCGTAGCATCAGTCAAGAAGTTCGTCTCATTAATAGTAACACGCCGTAGATAGCGATATTTCTCATCATAAGACTTACCACGATTGGCCCAGTAATTATCCTCTAACATTAGGAAGAAGACCAGGCGGTTTAATTCACTTTTGCTCAATAAAAGTAAGTTTTTGCCATCATTAAAACTCATGGGAATGGCGTTAGTCAGGCCCATTAAAATCCCTAGACTAGCAAAGACAAAGACATAGATATTAGGCCATAGCCAATAGGCCAAGACACTAGTCAAAATATTGGCCAGAAATCCACCCGCTAAGTAGAGCCTAAAGGGAAAATGTTGACTTTGATAGCGTGGTGGGCGCATCAAACACTGGCCACCTGTTCCGGCCACATGTTGCCAGCGAAACTTAAAGCCACCTGACTCTGTTTTTTCTAATTTTAAATCCATGACCCGGAAACTAACAAATTTATAACCCGTCAGCAGGCCACCAAGCAAGTGGCCCCCTTCATGAATAATAATATGTAAAATCGTGCTCACTATAAAGGTCGCCAGCAAATAGGTAATGGACACATGACGTATCTGATTGGCCAGTGAAGAACCGAAGAAGTGCCCAATCAGCAAGCCAACTGCAGCGCCGACTAAAAGACACAAGACTAAATAGCCTAGCTGAAGCAAAACCCAAGATTTTTTTGTATTTTTTTGCGCCATTATAGTTCCTCCCTTTCAGTCCAATTGGTCACCAATATAGTCTCTATTATACTGGATAGCCCCTAGTGGTTCAAGGTCAAGAATTGCCACCGAGAGGTAATAATATGATTAAAGCCCATGACAGTCATATTAGTCGACTCAGGACAAAATGGCTCTGTTGACAGGCTTCTGCTTTCGTGTTACACTGAGGCAAATACTACTTCGATGACGAGATGAGTAAGTCAAGCCACGGTCTATAGAGAGCCCTAGTTGCTGCAAAGGGGTGGCCACCTTGACCCAAGATGACCTCTGAGAATTTCACTGTTTTTCAGCCAGTGAGACGTTCGCAACGTTACTGCCAAGTCTTAGACTTACCAAGGTGCTTGCTGTGAGGCAAGTACAAAATCGGGTGGTACCACGAAGATTCGTCCCGGCGCGCAGGCCTTTTCCTGTGCGTCGGGCTTTTTCTTTGACCTATTAATCCATAAAGGAGTTGACCCTGATGACCCATCGCGACACTCAACTAGCCCAACTGGGCAACCGCCAAGATAAACAAACTGGCGCGGTCTCCCTGCCTATTCACCTGTCTACCGCCTACGCCCATCCCGGTTTGGGCCAAAGTACAGGCTTTGACTATACCCGAACCAAAAACCCTACTCGTACGGTCTTAGAAGAAGGCCTGGCTGCCCTCGAAGGTGGTGCCCAAGCAGTGGTGACCTCTTCTGGTATGAGTGCCATCCAACTAGTCCTGGGCCTCTTCCCAGCTGGCAGTCAATTCCTGGTAACACGAGACGTATATGGGGGCAGCTTCCGCTACTTCGATAAGCTCCAAGCGCAAGGCTTCTATCAATTTACTTATTTCCAAGATTTTGAAGACTTGACTTCCTTAATTAGCAATCAAGTAGCTGCTGTCTTCGTCGAGACACCTACCAACCCGCTAATGCAGGAAATTGATTTGGCGGCTGTGGCCCAAGTCTGTCAAGACCACCAAACTCGCCTTATCGTGGACAACACCTTCTTGACCCCTCTACGTCAACGTCCTTTAGAATTAGGGGCTGACCTAGTCATTCATTCAGGCACCAAATACCTGACTGGTCATAACGACATCTTGGCCGGTGTAGTAGTGGCCAAGGATGCTAGCTTGGGCGAGCAACTAGTCTGGTTATCCAACACAACAGGCCCAACCTTGTCACCTTTTGACTGTTGGCTCTTTATCCGCTCACTTAAGACCTTATCCTTGCGGTTAGACCGGCAAGAAGCTAATGCTCAGGCCTTAGCCCAAGCCCTAAGCCAACACCCTCAAATCAAAGAAGTACTCTACCCTGGTCGCGGTGCCATGATGTCCATTAAGATTCAAGATGCCAGCAAGGTAGACAGCTTCTTACGCGCTCTCAAGGTCTTTACCTTCGCCGAAAGCCTGGGAGGTGTCGAGAGCTTCATCACCTATCCAACTACCCAAACCCATGCTGACATTCCACAAGACATCCGCGAATCTTATGGTTTAACAGCTGACTTATTACGGGTATCCGTAGGGATTGAAGACCCGCAAGATTTAATCGCAGACATTATTCAGGCCCTCAATGCCTAAGAAAAAGCGAAGTGCAGAAGCACTTCGCTTTTCTCATTAGAATTTGAGGTTTTGACGAATCCAGTCTCGTCTATGAAGATAACCCACACGCATCATGGCATACTCCATAAGGGCAATAACAGAGAAGAAGATCCAAATGCTGTCCCGGAAGTACCAAGCCAAGCCTACGCCTAGAGCCAATACCCCTACATATTGTAATAGCAAGCGCCGGGTCAAACGCAGCTCTTCTTTGTTATAGCGAGAGGTTAAGAGTAGGCAAAGATGATAAATCACCAGGCCTAGCAAGACTAAGAAGGGGCTAGTCAAATAGGCTAAATCACTTGTTGTTAGCTCAATTCCAACCGTAAACATATTGAGTCCCATTAAGAGTACTAGATGAGCAGAAATTAAAAGGGTTGGACTATTCTTTTGGTTATGTTCCAAGGAAATGGCCGTTTGTGAGACATAATTAATAAAGGCTGCCCCCAGACAGGCAAAGGTCACAAGCGCTAGCCAGACATTCTGACTCAGAGGGAAAGTTCGAATTACACTAATAACAGCTTCCCCAAAGGTCAGAATCGTAATCAGCTGCATCCGCTCAACCAAATGGGGAAAGTTCATGGCATCATGATTGTTATAGCGCTCAATCCATAGAGGCACCCCTACAATCAAGAGATAGGCTAGCCCATAAACATAGACTCCCATCTCAACAGGAAGCACTGCGATAAGCGGCAAAGTCAATAAGAGAATGACGATTACGAAGACTATCAGACGCATTTGCATTGCCATATCTGGCGTGCAAACCTTATAGCGGCGACCATGCAGCCAGTACTGAAGCAAAATAATGGCATAAGCTAGGATTAATAAGCCATTAAATACAAAATATGTTGGGAGACTCAGCCCATTAAAATTAAGGATAGTCGTGCGCCATTCAGCATGCAAGTTGATGGCCAGATTACCGATGACTAACATGGACAGAATCAGGGAGTAAATATCATTACGGTCCCTGCGACTGTACTTATTCATATAGATATTTTGAGTAAACCATAGGCTCCAGAAACTAATGTTGACCACCACAAATTGGATGATATCTAAAGCTCCAATAGGCGAGTGCTCCCCAACGTGATGGAACATGCCCACCATAGACGAAGTAGCCATGACAAAGACCAAGTCATAAAATAATTCGTAGTTGGAAACGCGTTTGGCAGTGACTGACACAGCTAACTTCCTTTCTGATAAAGTTTTTGTGCGACAAAGAAAACCACACGGCATCTGCCATGTGGTTTTGTCTTTAACGACTTACTTGTTTATAAGCTTGCTTGTCTTCGAAGCTCTTAAGCGCTAACTGCAAGAGCTCTTCAATCAAGTCACGGGTATTAAGCCCGGTCGCTTCCCAAAGACAAGGATACATGCTGTAAGGGGTAAAGCCTGGCATGGTGTTAATTTCATTGATATAGATATCGTGGCTAGCCGTCACAAAGAAGTCAACCCGCGACAAGCCCTTGCCATCCAATGCGCGGTAGGCGCGTAGGGCATATTCTTGAATCTTGTCACTAATGGCGTCTGGCAATTGAGCCGGAATCTCCATTTCAACTGTGTTGTTGACATACTTTTCATCGTAGTCATAGAAATCAGCGGTCTTAACCAGACGGCCGACTACACTAGCGTGTGCGTCATCGTTGCCTAGAACTGCTACTTCGCATTCTTGAGCAGAAATCCCTTGTTCCACCACGATGCGACGGTCAAATTGCAGGGCTTTCTCTACGGCTGCACGCAGCTCTTCGGTTGTGGTGGCTTTAGAAATCCCCACGCTAGAGCCCATGTTAGCAGGCTTTACAAAGAGCGGATAGAGCAAGTTGCCCTCGCAGCGATTCATCCATTCCTCAGGGGACTGAGCCCATTCACGAGAATCAAAGGCCACGTATGGCACTTGTGGTAAGCCAGCTTGGTGGAAAAGTTGTTTGGAAATGACCTTGTCCATACCGCAGGCGCTAGCAGTCACGCCAGCCCCGACATAAGGCATACTCAAGACTTCCAAGAAACCTTGGATGGTCCCATCTTCGCCGTTAGGCCCATGTAAGATAGGAAAGACAATAGTATCTGCTTCCTTAATGTCGCCAGGTTGAATTAAGGTCCCGACTGATTGACCCTCTGGCCCCTCAGCCCAACGTGCTTGCGGACCAGCGCTTAGGGCAAGTTGATTAGAGTGGCTAAGCGGACCTGATAAAGGCGCCCCCTTGAGCCAGTCTCCTTGCTTGGTAATATAAACTGGTTGTACTTCATAGTAATTGTACATGATGGACTGCATAATATTATGTGCTGAAATCAAGGAAATATCATGTTCAGCACTCTGCCCACCATAGAGTAAGACGATTTTCATGTAAAGTTCCTCCATCAATTTTAGATATTCAATACTAGGCGCCAATGGCTGGCACTAGTATCATAGACAATCTCCCCAATCTGCTCAGCCAAATTCTGATTCTGGGAGAGCAAGGTCAATTCATCTTCAATGACAAATAGGGGAACTAACCATTTTCCATTTAGGTAGTGAGCTTGCACAAAGTCTACTTTAATACCATTAGCAAATAAGGGAGCCAATTCCTCAGCTACGTGCGCAGGCAAAAGAGATACGGTCTGGCGCTTAGAGAAGAAGAGGTTCTTATTCTCATTGACTAGCTCCGTCATGCGTTCGGTCATATTCCGAGCGAAGCGCGGGTAGAAGTCTTGAATATGCCGATAGAAGAGCTTGTTGAGCCCATTAGGTAAAGTGAGATAGACAAAGTTGTTCTGCAACTTATAGAAGAAAGCTGAGCGTAGGACATTGGAAGAGTGGAAGAGGTAAAGCAATTCCGCAATTTCCTGAGGAGTCAATTGATGCATGAGTTCAATGGATTCGAAGTCAATCCAGTTAGACATCCGCAGCTTCTGGGCTTGGACTGTCTCCATATACCGTAAGACTTCTGACCGTCCCCGCAAAATCTTGAAGTTGGTCTGCACATCAAAGCGACCAAAATTAGCCGGTGCTTCTGCCAAAATCAAGTTATTAGGTAAATTCTGTGCACTAAAGTCGTCACTAGTCAGACTTAGGGCCCGGGTCATCATATAGTTGGTAACCGAGTCATAATGCACATAGAGGTTAACCCGTTTCATCTCATGCCTCCTTTCCATGCTAGCTAGTAAGTCAATAATATAATGGGAGCAAGTTTAGACTTAGAAGCTTACTTTTGGTGCTTCTTTCGCTTCAGCTGGTGCTTGTAGGTAAGCTTTTGGTGCAAAACCACTTAAGCCAGCTACCAAGCTGTTAGGGAAGGTTTGGATCCCAGTGTTGTATTGGCCGATGCTTGAGTTGTAGATTTGACGTGCTTTGGCAATCAAGTCTTCAGTTTCTTCCAAGCTCCGTTGTAAGTCCAAGTAGTTTTGGTTAGCTTTGAGCTCAGGATAAGCTTCTGCTACAGCCAATAAACGAGATAAAGCACCTGTCAATTGGTTAGATAATTCGTTCTTTTGCTCAGGTGTTGCATCCATTGGCAAGTTGACGATTTGTTGACGTGCCTTCACTACGGCATCTAAGGTTTCACTCTCGTGTTTAGAGTAACCTTTGACTGTTTCCACTAAGTTTGGAATTAAGTCGTTACGACGTTGGAGTTGCACGTCTACTTGGCTGAAGCTCTCTTCAGACCAGTTACGTAAACGAACTAAACGGTTGTAGACAGAAGCCCAGAAGACTACTAATAGGACCACAATCCCAGCAATAATCCCTAAAACAGTCCATAATGTACTCATAAAAAACATCCTTTCGAATTTTAGTCTCGTCCTCTATTATAAGCCAAAAACCTTGTCTTGTCACGCTTTGCGAAAGATTGTTAAGTAAAATCAAAAAAGAGCCCCGAGGGGCTCTTAGTCTTCTGTGGATAGAATAGTGGCTTATTTGTTGAAGCCGTACTTCTTGTTGAAGCGGTCCACACGACCATCTGCTTGGGTGAATTTTTGACGCCCAGTGTAGAATGGATGTGAATCAGACGAAATTTCCACGCGGATTAATGGGTAAGTGTTGCCGTCTTCCCACTCAACCGTTTCGTTAGAAGTTTTCGTTGAACCTGACAAGAATTTGTAACCAGTAGTAGTGTCCATGAAGACAACTGGTTGGTAGTTTGGATGAATATCTGGTCTCATTTATGAACTTCCTTTCTGCCCTAGGCTATTTGCTAGTCTAGAGTTATTTGTCTGCACTCGGTGCAACACTAATATCATACCTAATTCTCTGCCAAATGTAAAGAATAAATTTGTCCTTAGCTAGAAAAGCTAGCACCCGGCATCAGACAGGCCTTAGTGGATATCCCAGGGAAAATCCAAGTTGAGGCCTGACTGGAATTGAGCCGATGCTTGGCGTTCAGCCATGCGTTTGGTCTGGCGTTCAGGGTAACCGGCGCAGACGAAGATTTCCTCTGGGCCCTCTGGCTGAATAGGGGCGACCTCAACTGAGGCCCCCATCTCATCGATGGCCACAAAGGTCAGGAAGGCTGTCGCTGCTAGATAGCGTTCCCCCGTCTCAAGTCGTTCCCCTACTACCTTGGCAAAGACTTCGACCGAGGTACGGCCGGTACCTGTGACAATGGTTTCCACACAGACGGAGTCAGACAAGTGCAGAGGCCGGATAAAGTTGAGCTGGTCCATCGAGGCCGTCACACAGAGACTGCGCGTATGGCGGGACACTGTAATACTGGCACAGTTATCAATGAATTCCATGAGCTGACCGCCATAGAGGGTTTGGTGCATATTACAATGGAAAGGTAGGATACGGTGGGTTTGCACCGCTCGTGATTCGCGGCAAAACTTAGCCTCCATCTTAGCTTCCTTCTTTCTTAGTAGGCCCGCGCCAACCATACGGTGTGTTTAGCCGGTTGGCCTGTCACGATACAGGTTGCTTTCTCTGGCACTTGACCTGCAAATGGAATGTTACGCGTGGTGAAGCCTGTTTCTTCCTTAATCTTGGCTTCGCTCTCTTCGGTGCCATCCCAACCTGCTAACACCCAACCAGGCACTTGGCCAGCTGCTCGCTTGCTTTCGATGTGGGCCTTGAGCTCGTCTAAGCTATTGATGTCTGTATAGTAGTTGGCTTGGTTCATTTGGCGCGCCTTTTCTAAGAGTCGCCCTTGCATGCCAGCCAATTCCGCTTGAACGCTAGCCAAGAAGTTGTCAAATGGTACGGCTACCTTCTCATCTAAGTCGCGAGCCTTCATCATGACTTGCGCATTTTCTAAGTCGCGTGGACCACACTCAATCCGAACTGGCACCCCACGAAGTTCCCATTCATTGAATTTGAAACCTGGCGAGTTGTTGCTGTCATCTACGCGGCAACGGATACCTGCAGCTTTAAGTTGTGCCTGTAATTCATGGATTTTGTCCAGAATGGCTGGGTTCTTTTGCCATGGACCTACTGGAACGAAGACTACTTGAGTTGGGGCCACAGCTGGTGGCAAGACCAAGCCCTTGTCATCGCCGTGAGTCATAATCATAGCCCCAATCAAGCGAGTGGATACCCCGAAGGAGCTAGTGTGGGCATAAACATGCTCGTTATCTGTATTGAGGTAACGGATGTCGAAAGCCTCCGCAAACTTGGTCCCCATGTAGTGTGAAGTCCCGGCTTGAACGGCTTTGCCGTCTTGCATCATGGCTTCAATGGAGAAGGTGCTCACAGCCCCGGCAAAGCGCTCAGAAGGTGTTTTCTCACCGTCTACGACTGGCACAGCCAAGACACCTTCCACAACTTCCTTATAGATTTGGAGCATACGCATGGTGCGCTCTAAGGCTTCTTGACCGTCAGCGTGGGCAGTATGGCCTTCTTGCCAGAGGAACTCAGAGGTCCGCAAGAATGGTAAGGTCTTCTTCTCCCAACGGAACACGTTAGCCCATTGGTTGATTTCGAGTGGTAGGTCACGGTAGGACTGGATCCAGTTGGAGAAGGCATCCCCAATAATGGTCTCAGAAGTTGGACGTAAGGCCAAACGTTCTTCTAATTTCTCACCGGCCGCTTCCGTTACCCATGGTAATTCTGGGCTAAAGCCTTCAATGTGATCCTTCTCCTTGTTGAAGAAAGACTCAGGAATTAACATTGGGAAGTAGGCGTTACGGATGCCTTCTTCCTTGAAACGAGCATCCATCGCTTTTTGGATATGTTCCCAGATTTCATAGCCATCTGGCTTAAAAATCATACAGCCTCGCACTGGCGAGTAGTCCATTAAATCTGCTTGTTGAATGGTCTGTAAATACCATTTTGAGAAATCTTCTTGTCTTGTTACCATCTGGTAAACCTCCTTACAAAAAATCGTGACTGTGCCTCATCCTTAATCAAGGACGAAGCACAGTCACTCCGCGGTACCACCTTGTTTGCCGGCATAGGCGCCAGCCAACTTATAGCCGATAAGGAGGCCAGCCCACTTGTTCTATTCAATAGTAGGTTCCAATCCGCCAGAGGGTATGCGACTTCCAGCCAAGGACGCACTCTCTAAAACCATAGGGACTGTACTAGTCTATTTACAGCTATAAATATACGCATTTTTAGACCCTTTGTCAAGCTGTCCTCTGCTGGCTCCTAGCAACAAAAGAAGTCCGGGACTGGCGTCCCTGGACCTAACTCACTTAACGGTTCACAATTTGTCCAGCATCATTTAATTTATACTTTTGCAAGAGACCTAGACGGTTTAAAGGCCAATAGCTGACATCGGCTTCCCCTTCGACCGTGTTGGCATCAATAAAACCAAAGGAGCGACCGTCCAGGGAGTTCTGGCGGTTGTCACCTAAGACGAAGTATTTACCTTCTGGCACTGTGCTAGCCCCGGCTACTTGTGCTAGGGTGAAGTTTTGCGTGAAGTTGCCATTTGGATTGGCTGCCTGGTATTCCTTAACTTTCTCGGCTAAGTAAGGCTCGTCAGAAGCGACGCCATTGATGTAGAGTTTGTCATCGCGTACTTCAATGGTATCACCCGGCACCCCAATGACACGCTTGATATAGCGTTTGCTAGGGTCGCTCGGCGCCTTAATGACTACCACGTCGAAGCGTTCAATTTTGGCTAGTTTCCACATAAAGAGACGTTCATCATGTTGTAAGGTATAGTCCATGGAATGACCATCCACACGGAAAGACTCCACCACAAAATGACGCAAGGCGATAACTGCTGCCACCATTATAATTAAGTAAACCAGGAATTCTAAGACTTCCTTAGCAATTGCTTTGATATTCATATTATCCCTCCAGGATTCATCTACCCCTTCATTATACCTTAAGCCTTAGAGGACAAGCAATTCTGAGCACTTTTAACGCTAAAATATATGCTAGACAAGAAAAAAGCTAGGACAAAGTCCTAGCCTTATAGCTTGCTTATTCTTCAGAAGATGAAGCGGAATTAGCATTACCAGCCCCTTCTTCAGGTTCCTTGATATCAACTGGTTGGTTATGGTTGCTTACAGTCACAGAGAAAGTAACATCTATCGTTTGTGGTGCATTCTCACCCCTTGCCATTTCTGGGTTAACTTTGGCAACATCTACATGAAGCACTAAACTGAATTCCTTAAGGAAGTGAGTTTCCTTGTCATAGCTTACTTCCAAGCTAGGGTTCAATTCGAAGAACTTCTTGAAGTTATCAGCTGTGAAGACCTTGCTGAAGCTTTCTTCGCTAACATTTTGACCTGCTTGTTTAGCTTGATCTAAAGCGGCTTGTTGCATCTTCTTGAAGAGGGCTTCATGATCTTGGTAGAACTTAGCACCATCGATGTTTTGTTTGAGGGAAATCTTATATTGATCATCCTCTTCTTTTAAATCAAATAACTCTGAAAGTGCACTAGCATATTCTTTTTCTAATTCAGAATTTGTTTCGACTACTTCTAAGGCCTTAGAAAAGTATTGTTGGAATTCCTGCTTGCTCATGGAAACATCGGATACATGCCAATCCTTGTTGCCTTCACGGACAAAGGCTTTAGCACCTTTTACCACTGCCTCAAATTGGCCATTGGTGGTTGGTGGCAATTGGAAATTAAGGGAAGCTTGTAATTCTAGGTTTTTGACATCGAAGTCACCTTCTAGGTTAGCAGTTAGGCTACGTGGGGTTGACTTAGTGGTGGCATTGACAGATAAGGTAGATTCCAAGTGGAAAGTCTCCAACTTGAGGGCTGCTTGGTTGGCTTTAGTCATCAAATCAACGAAAGATGGCGCGGCATCTTGGGCTGCAGCAAAAGGTAACTGGCTAAAGAAAGCCAAGAAGACTACTAACACTTTGACTAATTTTTTCATTTTCATTCCTCCTCTTAGTCTCAATTACATTGCAGGAGTTGACTAGTCAAACTCCTGTTAATTTTATGCTAACACTTTAGAGCCTAGACTTCAAGTCTTTCCCCCTATAAATCAGACATCAGTAGAATAACCATCGTTTTTTGCTAGCGACCATTTAGCAAGCTAGAAAAAAAGCACCCCTAGGGGTGCTTTCATTACGGATTAGTGGTTTTCTAATTCGATTGGTTGGTTGTAGTCGCTAGCTTCTAAGTTAGCTTGCACAGCGATATTGCCTGGTGCACCTTGAGCTGATTGAGCAGGCAAGAAGTCAGCAGGTTTCAAGTTGACATCAAGGGTAACTTTAGAAACTAAGAAAGTAGATTTGTTGTAACGAATTTCTACTTTAGGGTTTGATGCAAAGAATTTTTCCATGGTATCAGCGCTGAAAAGCTTGTCGAAGGTTGCTTTTTGTTGATCAGATACAGATTGACCGTTAGCTTCTGATTGTTTTAAAGCTTGCTCCTTAACGCGTTCGAAAGTTTCTTTGTTATCTTCGTAGAATTTCTTCCCGTCGATGCCTTGTTTGAGGGCGTAAACATAGTCTTCGCCGTCTTCTTTGATTTCAAAGTATTGACCTAAAGTAGCTTCTTGTTCAGGAGTTAAATCCTTGTATGCTTCTTTCATTGCATTTTGGAGAGCTGTCTTGAATTGGTTACGTTGCGCAGAGTAGTCTGCCTTTGTCCAATCTTTATCGCCAGTTTGAGTTGATAAGGTGTCATCTTTCAATTGGAAAGCTTGTTTCTGAGCAGATGGAGACAATTGGCTTGCAATCTCAACTTTACCTTCACCTTGAACGTTCTCTAAGTCTAACTCTGTTTCAAAGTTAACGTTAGCGAAGTTAACTTTAGTCCCGTTTTGGTCGAAAGCAACAGTTAAGTTACCTTTCAAGTCTACAGACTTCACAGTTTTCAAAGCTGCGTCTGCTTTGCTGAAGAGTTCATTCAATCCTACAGCATGTGCAGTTGTAGCAGGTGTAGTAGCGAATACAGTAGCAGCCACAGCTGTTACAGCAAAAAATTTCTTGATGGATTTCATCATCATTCTCCTTTACGTAAAAGATTTTACATGTTCCTATTATAACGCGCTCAGCTTAAATTACAACCAAAAACCCTCGATTTCATATAAATTTCATACTTTAGACCGAGAAAAAGCCCTTTATTCCGAACAAAACACAGGGGCTAAAGCAAGGAAAGTTCGTCCCTGGCCTTGGCTCTACAAAAATAGCAGCCCCTAGGGGCTGCTAGAAAATTGTCCTTATTCTGAAGCAGAACTTGAAGAGCTGTCTTCACTTGATTCTGTCAAGCGACTTGAATCAGACTCTGAACCAGGTAATTTTTCTTCTGGCACTCTAATCTCGCGGCTCTCGTTGAAGCCGTCAAAGGTCATTTCTGCATTGTAGTAGAAGCTATAGAGACCAAATTGTTCAACTTCTTTGCTATCTAGGAAGTCTGTGAAGCGCAAGGTCACTTCCACCTTATAAGATGTCACCAGGTAGCTATCCTTAGCAAAGTGAACTTCATAAACTGGTTTACTTTCCAAGAACTTGCTTAAGGTTTCAGCACTGTAGAAACGGTCAACTTGTGCCTTGTAGCTTGGCGATACCTTTTCACCACGCTCTTCCATCTCATCATAGATTCGTTGCTTAAATTCATCCAAAGCAGCCTTGTTATCATCGAAGAGCTTCTTGGCATCAATATCATCGCGCAGGCTGAGTACATATTCGCTATCTGTCTCAGTTAGCTTGAAAATTTGCTTGATTAGCTCATCATGTTGAGCCAAAGCCTTAACCACTTCGTCTTTAGCAGGGAAGTTGAAACCTTCACGCTCTAAAGTTTTCTTAAGATCAGCTTTTTCCGCGCTAGTATCTTCCACTTGGGCAATGCGATCATCAATTTCATAGAAGGTTTGATTGTCCTTCACACCCCAACGAACATTGCGGAATTGCGGCAGAAAAATTGAATCAATGACCATCTTCAAATCAACGTTTAGGTTTTGGATATCAACATAGCCATCGATCTCAACTTGGCCTAGGTCCATATGTTGGGTCTGACGATCAATGGCAGCCTTGAGCGTCCCTTGGGTGTGGAAGCTCTTAAGGCCACGATAAGCTTCATAGCTACGGCCTAAAAGTTCAGAGATTGCTAAATCTTCTGCTTGTACTTTAGGTAAAGAGACAAAGATCAGGGTCAGGGCCATCACAAGAGCGGCCATTTTCTTGAAGAATTGTTTCATGGGGTTCTTCCTTTCTAGACTGGACTAGGGATTAGTCTTCCTTGCTTAGATCTTCCAACTTGAATTTTTCTTGGAAGAGTGGACTTACTGAACGGTTTTCGTGGATACGCTTGAT
>CAUUNL010000031.1:0-21340 GCA_963546405.1 Abiotrophia defectiva
TATATGATATAATGGGATTTTTTTGCTTGTTTGGCCTAACTTCAAAAAAGTGTCATATATAGTTGACATCCTCTCCCAAAAGGACTATACTATGTGTAACATATATGTGACACACAAGAAAGAAGGCGTGCTATGAACCGCGTGCGAGAACTACGTCAGAGCCGGAAACTCTCACAGCTAGCCCTAGCCAAAGAGGTTGGGGTCGCCCGACAAACCATTAACCTAATCGAAAATGACAAGTACAATCCATCCTTGGATCTCTGCCTCAAACTAGCCTATGCGCTCGAGACAGATTTGAATACCTTATTCTGGGAGGTCGAATTGCATGAATCAACCACACAAGCATAAGAAATTTAGCTGGGAGAACTGGATCCGCCGCTTTTACGGGGTACAGAACTTAGACGAATATCGCATGGCCGAAATCAATAAGATTGGCAACAAGGCCTATCTGATCTTGTTGCCCTATCTTAGCTTGGCCAACGTCGCAGCCTATTTTCTCTGGTATTTCCAACCCGAATGGGCCTTTTGGGGCATGATTGGATGTAATCTCTTGGTTCTACTAGGGCTCAACACCTATGTGGCGACCAAGGTTCATCGCCTTAAGCTAGATGCCTTAGAGGTCGAGCCTAATAAGGTCCAACAGGCCCTCAAAGACTTAGTCTGGTCGGCCATAAAAGCCGGGATTTTCTTCGCAGTTTGGATGCACTTTTCCCTAGCCGCCATCGGGGCCCTCTTAGGTGAAGATGGCATGGCCCATCTGACCCAGTGGCGCTACATTATCATTAATGCCTTAGGAGGTGTCTTCTTCGGGGTTGTGACCTATACAGTAGGACGTCGGCGCTTACGAGATGGCCAAGCAGGCCTAGAAGAAGACCTAGACGCAAGTCAAGAGGAGGATGACCATGAAAACTAACTATTTAAGATGGCTAGCCATTCTGGCAGGTATGGGTCTGATTGCCATCGCCCTGTCTCGTGGCATGGGCTACTGGCAGGAATCCCTCATTCAGATGGATTCGACCCTACGCATTAGCATTGGCCTTATTCTAGGCCTTAGTTTCTTCGTATTTGTTTATTGGCAACAGAGAAAAAATAAAAAGTAATCAGTAGATTAGGAGGTAATTCCCATGATTGAATTCCAAGACGTCTCTAAAACTTACGGGGCCACTCAAGCCCTCAAAAATCTCAACCTTAGCATCCAAGAGGGCCAAATTGTCGGCCTAATCGGCCATAATGGGGCCGGTAAATCCACTACCATCAAATCCCTGGTATCTGTTATTAACCCGTCTGCAGGCAAAATCCTAGTCGATGGTTTGGACTTAGCTAGCCACCGGCTAACCATCAAGCAAAAAATTGGCTATGTAGCTGATTCACCAGACCTCTTCCTACGCCTGACGGCCCAGGAATTCTGGGACCTAGTTGCTGCCTCTTATGGCCTAAACAGGCAGGATTATGAAAATCGACTAGTAGATCTGCTTGGTCTCTTTGATTTTGCCGACCACCGTTATGAAGTCATTGAGACCTTCTCACACGGTATGCGGCAGAAGGTTTTCGTCATTGGCGCCCTGCTGTCCGATCCAGATATCTGGGTGCTTGACGAGCCTATGACCGGTTTGGATCCCCAGGCTGCCTTCGACCTCAAGCAGCTCATGCGGGCCCATGCCGATAAGGGCAAAACGGTTCTCTTTTCCACTCATGTCTTAGAAGTAGCCGAGCAGCTCTGTGACCGTCTGGCTATCCTTAAGAAGGGGGAATTAATCTTCTATGGGACCGTGGCGGAACTCAAGGCGGAACATCCCGACCAAAGCCTGGAAGCCATCTATTTGAATTTGGCAGGGCGTAAGGAAGAAGGCGAGTCTCATGCGTCTTAAAATGATATGGCAATTGATGCGGGTCAATATCCTCTATGCGGGTCAGGCTGGCGCACTCACCCGTTATCGCCAAAGACAGGCGGCTAACCCTAATAAGAAACTGGATGTACCCATGATTCTCTTCCGCCAGTACCTGCTAGTGGGAGCCTTGTATGTCTTTCTTTTCTGCTTTATGAACGGCTTTTTCCAACTGGCAGGGGCACCCATTCGATTTACGGTGATTGTTTCCGTCTTCGTGCTCATGATGCTGGGACAGGGCTTTATGACCTTCTACAATGTCTTCTATGAAAGTGGCGACCTGCAAGCCTATCGGCCCTACGCCTATACCGAGGGCGAAATTATGCTGGCCAAGCTCTTGTCGGCTCTGATGGTCATTCTCTTTACCATCTTGCCAGTCCTCTGCTACTTTATTCTCTTAGCCATTCAGAGTCCCGGCTTGTTGGTCTTGACCTTGCCGCTAGCCTTGCTAGGCTTTAGTCTGATTTTGGCCACTATCATTTCTTTGTTGATTGTGCTAGCCCATTATTTGACTAAAACTACCGTTTTCCGTCAACATAAACAATTGGCTTCCAATCTGCTCATGGCTTTGGTGATGCTTATCACTTTCTGGGCTATCTTCCAAATTAATGGCAGCCGGGATGATTTTAGTCATCTATCTGGCCTGGCACAGATTTTTATGCCCTTCTATGACATGGTGATGAATCCAGGACAAATGGGCGCCTGGCTAGGGATTTTGCTATGGCTAGCAGCCTTAGGGGCGCTCCAAATCCTCTTGCGGCTTCAAGTAGTGCCACAATTTTACGAAGCAGCCCTGACAACTTCCAGCCAATCCGGCGTTGGTCAGCGTAAGAGCCGTATCTATCGATTTGGTAGTCAGGGGCGTCTAGCTTGGGTTAAAACCTACGTTTGGCGTCTGGTAAGCGAGGGCTCGGTGCTCATGCAGGCCATCCTGATGAGTAGCATTTTCCCTTATATCTTCCTGATAGCCATTCTAGGGGGCTTGTCAGAAAAACCAGAACTGCTAACGGAATTGGTGCAGGCTCACTACCTAGCGCCCCTCATGCTTCTAGTAATCTTTATTGCTGGCTTTAACGCCGGCTATGGTGGCCTAGCCATGATGGGCCATTCCCTGGAAAGGGACAATCTGGCCTATATCAAGACCCTGCCAATGGATTTAATGGGCTATCTCAAGAAAAAATTCTGGTTGTTAGTGGGACTACAGAGCCCGCTAGCGCTGGCCATATTGATTGGCCTCTGCCTCTTCTTAGGCATGGAGTGGTGGGTCATCGGCTGCCTAATCTTAACCTGGCTGGTGGTCAGCCTAGCTTGGTCTAGTTGGTCCTACAGTAAGGATTATCTGGAGCCTGTCACCCAATGGTCTAATGTCTCCGAACTCTATAGTCGAGGCAGCACCTGGGTACGGAGCATGTTGATGCTGTTAGGTTATATTGTAACCATTGGTCTGGTCGTGGGAGAGTATGTGCTCTTGATGAATCTGCCTGAGGAAACCGGCTATCTTCACGCCCTAGACTTAAGTATTGCCCTCTTGGGTGTATGTGGGATGGTGGCTTTGGTTGCTTGGCATCGACTTGCTATCCAAGTTCGCGGTGTCGAGGCAGAAGGGTCAATAGGTCGGAAATGGCTATATTGGCCGCTAGCCATTGCTCTGATGGGAGTAATTCTCAATGTGGGTTTACTCCCTCAGAACCTAGCTTTTAATTTCCTAGTATCTATTTTGGGCGATCAGCAAACAATCTTCATGCTTGGAACCTTAGTAGGGGGAATTATCTTCGTTTCTGTTTTCCTTTGGCTCTACTATAAGCATTCTGGGGAAAAATTCCAATTTGGGTGGAAAGATTTGGGGATTTCAATTCTATCTACTATTGCTATGAGAATAGCGATTTCACTCCTTTACGGAGCTATGCATTCCTCTCAAGAAATGACGGGGAATGATGCGGCCTTAGGCGGTATGTTAGGAGTTGCAACAGAGCCAAGCCTATGGATTGCTTATTTCTTCATCTCGGTAATTGGGCCGATTAGTGAAGAGGTCATTTTCCGCGGATATTTCAAGAAACTCTTCTGTCTCAACGGTCATTTTGGTTGGTTTGCCGCTTTGGTATCCTCAGCCCTATTCGGCTACATGCATGGATCTAGCACACTCTTCGAGTGGTTACTTTATGGAGGTATGAGCCTAGGGCTCTACCTCAGCTTCCGACGCCGGAATCAGCTAATCGATTCCATTGCCCTCCATATTGGGAATAACCTATTCGTTAGCGTCATACAGCTCCTAATGTATTATGGTATCTTGCAACTACAATAAGAGACAACCTCGCTCCTGAAATATAGGAGCGAGGTTTTTTCTATGCTTAGTGTTAGGATAAGATAAGAGTCTCTGTTTGGCGTGGCGTATTTGAAAAGTTTCTTGATTTTTCGATAGGGAACCCTTACAATGTGACTAAACGGTGATTTTTTGCACATAAAAAGTGGTATATCAAAAGCTAGCTATCAACGGCTCATACACCATGGGGAGGTGTTTTCAATTAAAACAGAGAATTTACAAGCATATGTTGACCAGTATTATGGTTACGATTCTAATATTATAGATTGGCGTGCTAGTAACTTTTTATCTCGGATTGATTATTGGGTGGATGAATTTGATAACCGAGTCACACATTATGCCATCATCGACATCGATAATTTAGAGTGGACCGGCTGGGGAGATGATCGATCCCCGAGAGCGCCTTATGTACGCACTATGGTTGCCCCTGGCTATTTCCACCATTGGTTCCTAGTGGATGACCCCATAGACGGGCAATATGCTTTTAATGGCACCCATTCCTTTCTCAACTTTTACGGGAAGGCAAGGGATTTACAAATAGAGGTACAAACACATCAAGCAGAGGATGAACTGAGACATTGCCCGCCAACCAATCCCATTGAATCCAAAGACACCCAGCGTTTCAAGGAAAGTTTGGCACCTCTATTCACTAAGGATTTTAAGCTGACTAATATTGAGGGACGCCTCTTTGGGGATGAGGTCCATCTGAGCCTGACTAGCCCTGAAGGTGATTTGAATCGATTAGAGTTATTACAGATCTTAAGTGTCAAGAAAGAAAAACGAGACAGAATAGAAGGCACGCAATTCCTTAACCTAGAAGTGACGGAGGTGCCTTGGGAGAAGTATGACCGAGTTGAAACAAGATTTGTGACTACTCTTACCCTTCAGCACGAGGATTATCTCTATACCATCCAGTTCCTAGTAGCCAATTGGGCAAAATAGCTGAAATCATAGGACCCCGTTCCTCAAACTAGGAGCGGGGTTTTATGCGCATATCATAGGGTTCCAAGTATTTAATTATGCTATAATAGGAGCCAGATAGGGAGTGACTTTAAATTTATGAAATACCTTTTATTACTTCGTGGAATCAATGTGGGTGGCAAGAACAAAGTGGTCATGAGTGAACTTAGAGCTCAGATTGAGGCTTTGGGTTATGAAGCAGTTACTACCTACATCAATAGTGGGAATGCCTTTTTCGAGACGGAGGATCCTTTGGAGCGCATCAAGGCTAAGATTGGCGACATGTTGGCGACTTATCCCTTTACCATTTATCATGTGGTCTTAAGTCGTGATGCTTACTTGGCGGATGCCGCACAAGTACCGGACTGGTGGCAGGAGCCCTTGGCACGTCGTGATGTGCTCTTCTACACCGATCAGGTGGATTATGAGCATATGAAGGCTCGCATTCAGGCCATGCCCCTACACGATGAAGTGGTTCATTTTGGCGACCGGGCGGTCTTCTGGGGCAAATACAGGGAAAGTGAATACCTCAAGACTTCCTACCACAAGTACTTGCTCAAGGAGGACTTCTACCCGCAGATTACTATCCGCAATGGCAAGACCTTCGATAAATTGCGGACCTTGCTAGACTAAGTCTAAAAAGAAGAGCCGGATTCGGAAGTCCGGCTCTTTGCTTAGCTAAACCAACAGGCCAGCCAGAGAATCAGGGATAGGACGCCGCGAATTAAGACATGGCCTGCCTGGATTCGGCCTAGTAGATAATGGCCGTTGAGCAGGGCGCAGATCATCAGACTGACTAGCGCCAAACCAAGCCCCAAACAGGCCATCCCATGGGCTAGCCAGCCCAAGCAAGCTACTAGGCTGGTTGCCATAAGGCTCAAGGCGCAGAAGACATTAAGTCCGGTCAGCCAAGCCAGACCGGGGCGCCGACTATAAAGACTGGCGCCTAGCATGGCTAGGGCATAGAGGACTAAAAGCGTTAGTAAGATAACTTTCATGATAGGACCTCCTTGTAGGTTACTATCTCTAGTAAAACCTGAGGGGCTAAGCCCCTGTCAAGAGGAGGAACCCAAAAATGTTGCAGACAGGTCAGATTGAAGCCAAATACCAGGTCAGTCGCGACACCCTGAGATTCTATATTGAAGAGGGTCTCGTGGTGCCTGATAAGGTGGCTGGCAAGTATCAGTGGTTGCCTGAACATGAGGCGGCTTTGACCAATATTTTGGAACTGCGAGCCCTGGGCTTATCAGTCAAGGCCATTAAACGCATTAAGGAATTGCATGAGACGGCTTGCGGGACCGAGATTCAATGGCGGGAGAATTTGGCGGTTGTGGAGGAAGAGCTAGCGGATTTAGACCGCCAACAGGCTGACTTGGACCGTCGCCGGGCTTCCTTGGCTGCTTTGGCCGACCGGTTGCGTCAGCGCTTAGAAGTTTAAAACTAATAACAATTAAAGCCGTAGGCCCCTTGGTGGGGCCTTTTACCATTGTCCCACTAGGTTTTGCGTGGTACAATAAGGTGATTGACTAAACGAAGGAGCGTTGATTATGGAATTATATGAAATTCGTCAATTCATTGACAAAGCCAATAACCAATTAGCTAGCTTCAGGGGGTCTCTTTGACTTAGAGGCTTTAGAAGCAGATATCGCCGACTATGAACATCAGATGTCGGCGCCTGATTTCTGGGATGATAACGAAAAGGCTCAGAAAATTATCAGCCAACTTAACCTAGCTAAGGAGACTTACTCGACTATTCATGCCTTGGAAGAAGGCGTGGCCGACATTGAAGTGGCCTTGGAACTCTATGATGAGTCAGAAGATGCTGACATCTTGGCCGAAGCGGAAGGTCAAGTGGCCCAAGTCCAAGCGGACCTGGATGCCTACGAGATGAAGTTGCTCCTATCGGGACCTCATGATGCCAATAATGCCATCCTGGAAATTCACCCAGGTGCTGGCGGGACCGAGTCCCAAGACTGGGGTAGCATGCTCTTGCGTATGTACCAGCGTTGGGCGGATAAACAGGGCTTCAAGGTAACGGTCTTGGATTATCAAGACGGGGAAGAAGCGGGTATTAAGAGTGTGACCCTGGAAATTGAAGGCCACAATGCCTATGGCTATCTCAAGTCAGAGAAGGGTGTGCACCGCTTGGTGCGGATTTCGCCTTTTGACTCCAACAGCCGCCGCCATACTTCCTTTGCTTCGGTTGAAGTGACGCCTATGTTGGATGACACCATCGAAATCGACATCAACCCGGATGATTTGCGTATCGACACCTATCGGGCATCAGGGGCTGGGGGTCAGCACATCAACAAGACTTCCTCAGCTATTCGGATTACCCATATCCCAACCGGCATTGTGACTCAGAGCCAGTCCCAACGTTCTCAGTTCCAGAACCGGGATTTAGCCATGGCTATGCTTAAGGCCAAGCTCTACCAATTAGAGGAAGAGAACAAGGCCAAGGAATTAGCCGCCCTCAAAGGGGAACAAAAAGACATTGCCTGGGGCTCGCAGATTCGCTCCTATGTCTTCCATCCTTACGCCATGGTCAAGGATCACCGAACTGGCTACGAAGTGGGCAACACGGGAGCCGTCATGGACGGCGACCTCAACGGCTTTATCGATGCCTATCTCAAATGGCAAATGGGCGACTCGGCCTCCTGATACACAATTGACATCTCCTTGTGACCCAGTGGACGAGGGAATGTGGTAGACTTAGAATGACCGAATTTTAGAAAAAGAGAGAGAAAGAAGGTGACCAGATGATTCAATTACAACGTGTCAGCAAACAATATGACAAGGGCACTATTGCCCTACGCGACATCAACCTCTTCATTGACAAAGGGGAGTTTGTCTACTTGATTGGGCCAAGTGGCTCCGGTAAGTCGACCCTGATGAAGTTACTTTATCGTGAAGAAATGCAGACCCGCGGAACTATCCGGGTAGGGGACTTTAACCTCAACAAGCTCAAGGAGCGTCAAGTGCCACATTTGCGCCGGACGGTAGGGGTTGTCTTCCAGGACTTCAAGTTGTTGCCTAAATTGAACGTCTACGAAAATATCGCCTATGCCCTAGAGGTAACGGGCGAGAGTGGCCGGACTATTAAAGCCCGGGTCAAGGAAGTTTTAGAATTAGTGGGTCTAGCCCATAAGGCTAAATCCTATCCAAATCAATTATCAGGTGGGGAGCAACAACGGGTGGCCATTGCTCGGGCTATTGCCAACCGGCCAGCTATTTTGATTGCGGATGAGCCAACTGGTAACTTGGACCCTGAGACAGCCATGGGTATTCATCGTGTCCTAGAATCCATTCATCGCCGGGGAACCACCATTTTGATGGGGACCCATAACGATACCCTGGTGGACCACTTCCAACACCGAGTAGTGGTGCTGGAAGGTGGACGGATTGTCCGCGATGACCGGAAGGGGGATTACCATGAGAGCCATTAGAAGTTTCTTCCGTCATATTCGCGACGGTTTCCGTAACCTCTTCCGTAACGGGCTCATGACCTTGGTGTCCATCTTCACCATGACCTTAACCTTGATTATGATTGGGAGCTTCGTCCTGATTTGGACTAACATTAATGAAGCGACGCGAAATATTGAACAGACCTTCCAAGTACGGGTGCTGATTGACCGTATTGCGACAGAAGAAGAAGAAGCCGCACTCAAGACGCAAATCCAAGGCCTGGAGCATGTCACGGATGTGGTCTATCGCAGCAAGGATGAGGAACTAGAGCACTATAAGAAGACAATCACTTCTGACTTTGATGTCATTGAAGGGGACAAGAACCCCCTCAATAACGTTTATGTAGTCTCGGTTGATAAGGGTGAGAACCTAGATAAGGTGGCCCAGGATATTCGTAAGCTAGCCAAGGTAGAAGCTGCCAATTATGGTTCCACAGACGTTGAGACCATTCTAGGCAACATCAATGCCGTGCGGATCGTCCTAGCCGTACTGGCCTCTATCTTCGTTGTCTTTGCGGTACTTCTGGTGTCAAACACCATTCGTCTGACTATTTTGGCCCGCCGCACAGAAATCGAGATTATGCGCCTAGTAGGGGCAACCAAGCGCTACATTCGCGCGCCTTTCAAATATGAAGGGGCCTATATTGGTTTGATTTCGGGTCTTCTGGCCTTTGGTGCCTTGTATGGCATCTATGAAGGAGCCCATAGCTACTTGCCAGGCTTCTTAGGACTAGCCAATCTCCAGCTGGTAGCCACCATGCCAATTATGGCCTATGTAGGAGCAGGACTCCTGCTTATTGGGATTGTCTTAGGTCGCCTAGGGGCAGGCCGCTCAATCCGCCGTTTCTTAGATATATAAGAGAGCAAAGGACTGGAAGATATTGCCAGTCCTTTTTAATATGAAAAGCCACTAGCTTGGCTAGTGGCTGGGTCTTAGTTGAGGTTAGTCTTCTAATTGGTTGCTTAAAATGTTGACTTTGTAGAAGCGAGGCCAGTAGGCGGTCACGCCTATCATAATAACGCCGCATAAGAGGAAGAGTAGGCTAGCTGGTAAGTAGTCGAAACCTAAGGAGAAGATGACCATACCTAGGGGCGAGAGGAGTTGGCTAGCCGTTGAGACGATATTGAAAATCCGGCCTTGATAGTGAGTGGGTACAATCTGGGTGACCCAAGTCATCATGGGAATGTTAACGGCTGTTGAGATACCACCAAAGATTAAACTAATAAGGAGGAAGAAGGCGAAGAAGGCATCTGTTGACAGAGGTAACCAGAGGACAGTCCCCATAAGAGCAACCAGGCCGCCAATGGTGAGGATGGATTTCCAGGCTAGGAGTAGTGGATAGCGGATAGCCTTACGAGCGGAAAGGTAAATCCCCACTAAGATGAAGCCTAGGCTGAGCGCAGCTTCCGTTAGGCCGTAGTAGTAATCTGAGAAGTGGAGGACTTTGACTTGGACATAAGGCATGCCCACAATGACCCCTGTAATCAGAAGGTTAATGAACATGAAGAGAGCCAAGGTATGTTGGAATTTCTTGTGGGCCTTGATAAAGTCCAGACCTTCCTTGAAGAGGGTGAAGAGAGAGGCTTCAGCATCTGCTTGATGATGGGCAACGAGGTGGAAGTTAAGGGTCAGGGTGATGATAATGACGAGAGCTTCTAAGCCAATCTCTAGCCCTACCAGGTATTCTAATGGCAGAGTGGCATAGAGGGCAACCCCAGCAATAGGCGCGATAAATTGAGACAGGGCACCAATGGTTTGTTCGATGGATCTGAGTTTATGGACGTGCTCCTCAACCACTAGGTTGGTAGCGGCCGACACCGAAGCGGTAGACAGGAATTGGTCGGAAATCTTGAGGGCAATCAAGAGCAGGAAGACCATGAGCAGATTACTAGTCAGATGGGTGGTGGCGATAAAGCTGGCAAAGAGCCCCAGGGCTAGGATACTGAGACCTTGGGCCCAAATAATGATGTGTTGTTTATTGTATTTATCGACGAGGCTACCGGTAAAGGGTAGCAGTAGCAGGGAAACCACCGGTCCTACTGCCTGGGACAGGCCGAAGTAAATGGCTGAGTCACTGTGCTTAAGAATAATCAAGCCGATGACGAAGGTTAGGATGGCCGATCCGAGCGTACCGGCTAGGTTGGATACGATCAGTTTACTGAGTTGTTTATTGGATGCTTGGGTAAGTCTAGCTTCCATGGGAATCACTCCTTTCTTAATCGATTCTAGTCTAACATAGGAGCTGAGGGCTGCCATCGGCCTTAGGACCGAAGTTTGAGCTTGAGGCTAGTATTACAATCACAACCAGGAATCGCTTACATCAACTATTTAGTGGAAAAGTGTTTTACCTGGGTCCATTCCATGGTAAAATGGACTGTATGCTTATGAGAGAGGAGGCGCCTAGATGCGCGGTGGACAAGAACAGGACTGGCAAATGACCCCCATCGGGGGCGCTAGTGGCGACGCCTATATGGGCGTTAAGAATAACGAACGCGTCTTCTTCAAGCGCAACTCCTCGCCTTTCTTAGCGGCCTTGTCAGCGCAAGGGATTACGCCTAAGCTCATGTGGACCCAGCGGACCTATTCCGGAGATCTCCTGGTGGCCCAAGAATGGAAGGATGGCCACTTGTTGAACCGGGAGGACATGGGACAAGAAAAGGTTATTCAATTAATCCGTTCCATTCATCAATCCGACTACCTGCTCATGATGCTCAAGCGCAGTGAGGACCAACTCTTCTATCCCTTGGACTTTATTGCCCTCTACCGCAAAGACCTGCCAGCAGCCCTCTGCCAGCATCACTTCTTCAATGAAGTCATTCATTCTCTGGAAGATGCTTTAGATGACGACTTCTATAATGTTAACTACTGTGTCTGCCATGGGGATTTGCATCACCTTAATTTCTTGGAGGCGGAAGATGGCCAGCTCTATCTAGTAGACTGGGAGAATGTCCGGATTGCCGATCCGCTTAGCGACCTTAGCCGTTTACTCTGTGAGTATTACCGGCCTAGCGAGTGGACCCAATGGCTGAAGACTTATGGCCTGCGCTTTGACGCCACCACCTACAAACGAGTCCAGTGGTATAGCCAGATTAACTGTCTACTCATTATCAAACACTATTATCAAGAGAATCGCTTCGATCGTATGAACGAGTTGGTGCTACTCTTGAAATCTATCTACCAAGGGGCGCAAGCTGATAAGCGTCGCCTCGCCCATCAACCAAAGGAGTTTTTCTAAGTTATGAGATTACGTCATAAACCTTGGGCCCAGGAAAAGCTGGATGCCCATCCTCAGTATGTGCCTCAGCAAGCGGAGACACTCCGTGGCCAGTGGCAGACCCGTTTCGCCAAGGAACAGCCTATTCATATCGAAGTCGGTTCTGGTAAGGGACGCTTTATCGTGGAAATGGCTAAGCGCCATCCTGAAATTAACTACATCAGCATTGAAATTCAAACCAGTGTCATCGTGACGGTCTTGGAACATCAAATCCGAGAGGATCTACCTAACTTGCAAATCCTTCACGCCGATGGCCGCAACCTCAACCAGTACTTCGCACCGGGCGAAGTGTCCCTGGTCTACCTCAACTTCAGTGATCCTTGGCCTAAGAAAAAACATGCCAAGCGTCGTCTGACCTCGCCTGATTTTCTGGCTCAATACCAGGAGATTCTGGTGCCAGAAGGGGAGATTCACTTCAAGACCGATAACCAAGGTCTCTTCGAATATTCCTTGGCCAGCATGTCTCAGTATGGCCTCTACTTCAAGCAAGTTTGGTTAGACTTGCACCAGTCGGACTTCCCTGATAATGTCATGACCGAATATGAGGAGAAATTCTCTTCGCGTGGTCACCGCATTTATCGCATGGAAGCCAAATTTAGAACATAAGACTTAGAGGCAGGAAGGTGACTTCCTGCCCCTTTTTGATTGGGACTGGCTAGTTTGGATTAAGCGTGTCTCTATACAAGGACCGATAAATTTGGTATAATAGCGTTATCAAAATCAACCGGAGGCGGTATTATGGTAAAAGATAATCCATTAGAAATCGAAAACATCGAAGACGAAGAATTGGCCGCGCAAGACCATGCGGATGGTCATTGTGGCGTAGGGTGCTGCAGCACATCCTTCCACGTAGTTGATTCTGAAGAAGCCTTCCAAGAACTTCTTCGGGGTTTGCAAGACGACGGTTCATTCTAATCTTGCAAGACCCTGAGGCCCTTGGGGCCTCTTTTTTCGTAGAGAGGGAGGAGAAGGTGTATGGATGAACTGGTCTTGTTAAAGGAACTCATTGCCATTGGCCTGGCAGGTGTCTTCTATTCTAAGGATGTCTTCGACACCGAGCGCTATGAGCGGATTCAAGTCATCGCCAAGCAACTGATTGCCCAAAGGTCTAATTTGACCCGGGAGCAGCTAGACCTGGGCTTTGATGGCGAATATGGCTATCAGACGCCTAAGGTCGATACCCGAGCGGTGGTTTGGCGAGACGGAAAGATTCTGCTAGTTCAAGAATCCGACGGTCGTTGGGCCCTGCCAGGTGGCTGGATGGATGTGACGGAGACCTTGACTTCCAATGCCCTCAAGGAACTTTGGGAGGAGGCCGGTGTCGTCGGGCAGGCTAAGCGTCTGATTATGATCCAAGACCGTAATCTGCATAATCCAGGTCATAGTCCTTTAACTATTCTCAAGTGCTTCATCGAGTGTGACTACCAGACTCAAAACTTCCAAGCCAATGTCGAGACCCAGGCAGCGGAATTTTTCGCTCCGGATGACTTGCCGGAACTCTTTGAAGCCAAAAGCTCCTACCAACAAATCGCGCTCTGCCATGAGGCCTATCAGGCGGGTGAGCGTTGGCAGGTGTTAATCGATTGATTTTTGAGCATTCGAACATTTAATTTGTTCGATTTTTACCAGATTCGTGTTACAATAAAGGCAAGCAACAAAGCAAAGGAGATATGCGCATGTTTAATGAAAAAGACTTACTCGCCGTCAATACCCTACGGACCCTGAGTGTGGACCAAATTGAGGCTGCTAACTCAGGTCACCCTGGTTTACCAATGGGGGCGGCACCTATGGCTTATGCCTTGTGGGCAGGCCACTTGAATGTTAACGCTAAGGATTCTGACTGGCTTAACCGCGACCGTTTTATCCTCAGTGCGGGTCATGGGTCAGCCTTACTATACAGCCTGTTGCATACCGCTGGCTTTGATGTAAGCATTGATGACTTGAAGAACTTCCGCCAATTAGGCAGCAAAACCCCTGGTCACCCAGAAGTGGGTCACACGCACGGGGTAGAAGCGACTTCTGGTCCTTTAGGTCAAGGGATTGCGACAGCTGTCGGCATGGCCATGGCTGAAGCCCACTTAGGCGCGACCTACAACACGCCTGACTTCCCAGTAATCGACCACTACACCTATGCCCTCTGCGGTGACGGGGACTTAATGGAAGGGGTAGCCTATGAAGCCTGCTCCTTAGCTGGTAAGCTCCAATTAGGCAAATTAGTAGTGCTCTACGATTCTAACGATATTTCCTTGGACGGGGACTTATCTCAAGCCTTCGTAGAAAATGTTAAAGACCGTTTTGAAGCACAAGGCTGGCACTATCTCCGCGTGGAAGATGGTAACGACTTGAATGCTATTTCTGCTGCCATTGAAGCCGCTAAGGCTCACACTAGCCAACCAACTATCATCGAAATCAAGACCGTTATTGGCTTCGGTTCTAAGAACGAAGGGACTGCTAAGGTTCACGGGGCACCTTTAGGGGCAGAAGATTGGACTGCTACCAAGGCTAAATACGGCTGGAACTACCCTGCCTTCACTGTGCCGGAAGAAGCAGCTCAACTTTTCGCTGAGAAAGTTCAAGCGCGTGGCGCCAAAGCCAATGAGGCTTGGAACCAGTTATTTGAAGCTTACAAGGCTGCTCACCCTGAAAAGGCTGCTGCCTTAGTCGCTGCCTTCCAAGGTAAATTGCCAGAAGGCTATGATGCGGGCCTGAAACTAGTTGGTCCAGAAACAGCGGCTGACGCAAGCCGTAACTCAAGCTTCAAGGCCATCCAAGCCTTAGGCCAAGGTGTGCCTTTCCTATGGGGTGGCTCTGCTGACTTATCTGGTTCTAACAAGACTATGAACAGCCAAGAACAAGACTTCATGCCTGATAACTACGCAGGCCGCAACATTTGGTTTGGGGTACGTGAATTTGGCATGGCAGCTGCCATGAACGGGGTAGCCCTCCATGGTGGTTCTAAGATTTACGGCGGGACCTTCTTCGTCTTCACTGACTACCTCAAGGCTGCTGTACGTTTGGCTGCTTTATCTCAATTGCCAGTGATCTATGTCATGACACATGACTCAATCGCAGTTGGGGAAGACGGCCCAACCCACGAACCAATCGAACAATTGGCTGCCTTCCGTGCCTTGCCTAACCTCAACGTCTTCCGTCCAGCAGACGTGAACGAGACTTACGTTGCTTGGAAAGTGGCAGTGGAAGAACAAACGCGTCCAAGTATGTTAGTCTTAACGCGTCAAAACTTGCCAGTCTTGGCTAACAGCCAATCCTTGGCTGAAGAAGGCGTACGTAAAGGGGCTTATGTGGTATCCCCAGCTCAAGGTCAAGTGCCTGCTGGTTTACTCCTGGCTTCTGGTTCTGAAGTAGCCTTGGCTGTAGCAGCTCAAGCTAAATTACGTGAAGAACACGGTGTGGATGTATCCGTTGTATCCTTCCCAGCCTTCAACCGCTTTGACGAGCAAGATGCGGCTTACAAGGAATCTGTCTTGCCAAATGCCGTTCGCAACCGTCTGTCTCTTGAAATGGCCTCTACCTTCGGTTGGCAAAAATATGTCGGCTTAGACGGCGTCACTGTGGGCATTGATGGCTTCGGGGCATCAGGTCCAGCTGACCAAGTCATGGCTCAATTCGGCTTCACAGTAGACAACGTGGTGGCACGTTACTTAGAAGCTTTCGGTAAATAAGCTAAAAAATAAGAGGGTTGGAAGCTAACTTCCAGCCCTTTTTTCTATGGCGAGAGGAGGCCAAAAGTGTGCATTTAAGCGCACATTTTTGGTATTTAGAGTTGTTTCAAAGGGGCGTCATCGGGTATAATAGAAGGGAGTAGCTTAAGAAGGGGGATACTACTATGCGCGAATATGAACGAATGATTTCTGGGCAAGCCTATGATCCATCAGACATGGAGTTGCGACAATTGGGCCAAAAGGGGCGTTTGGCGATGGAGCGCTATAACGCCTTGTCGCGGACGGAAAAGGAAGCTCGTTATCAGATTCTCAAGGAGACCTTCGCGGCAATTGGCCAGCGTTGTCATATTGAGTCTCCCTTCTATGTGGACTATGGTTGTAATATCTCGGTGGGTGAGTACTTCTATGCCAACTTTGATTGTATTATGTTAGACGTGGCGCCGATTACTATTGGTCGCAATGTTATGTTTGGGCCTCGGGTCAGCCTCTATACGGCGACCCATCCCCTGGATGCTGGGGTCCGCAACCGCGTCATTGAATTGGCTAAGCCCATCACCATTGGCGATGAGTGCTGGCTAGGTGGTAATGTGGTGGTTAATCCTGGTGTCACCATTGGCCCTCGCACGGTCGTAGCCTCAGGCTCGGTTGTCACCAAGGATTTACCGGCTGATGTGCTAGCAGCAGGCAACCCAGCCCGTATTATCCGAACCTTAGGTCAGGAGGAGCGCCTGCATTGGGAGGCGGTCGAAGCTGACTACTTTGCTAGCAAGGCAGCAGAGGAGGGGGATTGTGATTAAAAAACTTCGCGGTCGTTTTACTACTGGGCGAGCCCTGGTAACGACCCTTTTGATCCTGATTCAGCTAGTCTGGTTTGTCACCGTCTTCCTCAATATCATCGATTACTCCTTGGTACTGGACGCTCTCTTGCGGGTCTTCACGGTAATCATGACCCTATATCTGATTCGTAAGAACGAAAACCCAGCCTATCGCATGAGCTGGATTATCTTGATGGGCCTCTTGCCTATCTTCGGTGGGCTTTTCTATGCCCTATTCGGTAACAAGCGGCCTAGCCGACACATGGCAGCCCAGGTAGCCAACCAAGTGGCCAAGGATTATGGCCAAGCTGTGTCGGGGGCTTATCCTCACCTGTTAGAGCAGGATTCCCGGCTGGCTAGCCTCAGCTATTATATTGAACAGACTTCTAATTTGCCGGTCTACGGTGATACCCAGGTGGATTACTACGCAGCGGGTGAGATGGCCTTGGAGCCTCTTTTGGAGGCTTTGCGGTCGGCGGAACGCTATATATTGCTTGAATTTTTCATTATGAATCCAGGCCTCTTCATGGATCAGGTCTTCGAAGTCTTAGCGCAAAAGGCTGACCAAGGAGTGGAGGTTCGGGTGATCTATGATGATTTTGGTTGCTTGACCACCTTGCCTAGTGACTTTGTCGCTCAAATGGAGGCTATCGGTATTAAGTGCCTGCAGTTTAATCCCTTTACGCCGGTGATTTCGCTAGCCGTTAACAACCGCGACCACCGTAAGATTGTGGTCGTCGACGGCAAGGTAGGCTTTACAGGTGGCATGAACCTAGCCGATGAATATATTAATGAAATCGAACGTTTTGGCTATTGGAAGGATAACCTGATCCGCCTGGAAGGGCCAGGTGTCTGGAGTCTGGCCACCCTCTTCCTGGATATGTGGAATGCCTTCTATCCTAAGAAGGACATAAACTATGAAACCTTCAAAGATGACACCCTTGCGGAGCAGGCTCTTAACCTAGCCGACCCTTCCCAGGGCTATGTCCAGGTATATGGCGACACGCCTTTGGATAATGAGCCTCTAGGTGAGAATGTCTATCGTGATATGCTCAATATTGCCCAGGACTATGTCTATATCTATACGCCATATCTGGTTATTTCCTATGAATTGCAGACAGCTATGACTCTGGCGGCTAGACGTGGGGTGGATGTCCGTCTTATGACCCCAGGTATTCCGGATAAGAAGATGGTCTTCCGTATGACCCGCTCTTACTATCGTCCCTTGATTGAAGCAGGCGTTAAGATTTATGAATTCAGCCCCGGCTTCCTCCATGCCAAGACCTTTGTGGCAGATGACCGTCTGGCCAGTGTGGGGACCATTAACCTGGACTACCGCTCTCTCTATCTGCACTTTGAGTTGAGCGCTATGTTATACGATCATCCAGTTATTCCAACTATCAAGGCGGACTTCCTGGCCACTCAAGCCAAAGCTCGCCAAATCACCCTGGCAGATACCCGTAATACCTTGACTGGTATGCTATGGGATGCTGTCTTACGGATTGTTGCACCATTTGTATAAAATAAGTCAAAAATTATTGTTGAAGAGGACGGATTTGACATGTCAGACCAAGAACAAGTAAGCAAGCAAGATCCAATTAAAGCTCCAGAAGAGACCAGTTCCAGCCCTGCCAGTGACTCAGCCGCTCTGCGAAAACGGGCAACCCGGACAGGCTTGACCCTCTTAGCGGGAGCTATCGCAGTGCTAGTGCTAGCCTGGGTGGCTTTCCCTCTTATTCGCGGGGGTTCAAGCCAGAGCATCCAAGCAGCCGAGAGCGCCATTCAGGACCTCTACCTCAGTCCGCAACGAGACTTCTTAGCTCAAGATATCTCGACCAGCAAGTTAGAGGCGGCCAAGTCTAAGGTCCAAGCCCTAGGCGGTTGGTCTGGTTACCGGCTTATGCAGGACTACCAAGCAGCAGAAGCCCGTTACCAAGCCATTCAAGCCCTGAGTCAGCTCTATGCTAGCGACCAGGCCCTCATTCAAGGTAGCCAGGTCAACCACCAGGCCAAATTAGCTGAAGGTGTGACGGCTGAGACGGTTAAGACTGTAGCTGGCAATGAATCGGTGACTAAGGTAGGCAAGCAAGATGCCCTAGGCCAAGCCATCCAAGAACTGATTGCGGAGGCTGATCAAGTCTTTAGCTTGAAAGATAAGGTGACAGCGGCGATTAGCGACTTGTCCTTGGGGACGACCGTCGACCAAGCGACGGTGGACACGAACGTGGCCACTCTTCAAGCCATCGAGCAAGATATCCAAAAGATTGAGACTCATACCGATGCAAAGGACTTGATCGACCAACTCAAGGATAAGGCCAAAGACTTCGCCAAGGCAGTAGCTAAAAATGCCACCGACGATAACTTATCCAAGGAAAGCATCGAGGCCCTCTGGTCTTGTGCTAGCCTAGCAGACGGCTTGTCAGGCTCTGCCATTGACCACCGTAAACTGATCAGTCTAACTTTTGACGATGGTCCTAACCCAGAAGTCACAGAGAAGTTACTGGCAGTCTTAGATAAGCACCAGGTGAAGGCTACCTTCTTCATGATGGGGGGCTTCGTCGAGAAGTATCCTGAAATTGCCCGTAAGGTGCGAGATGCCGGCCACCAAATCGGCAACCACACCTATACCCACCCGGACATGGCCAAGGAGTCAGATGAAGGGGTTAAGAAGCAAATTCAATACGCCCAAGAAGCCATTCAAGAAGCGACGGGTGTCACCCCAACCCTCTATCGCCTACCATTCGGAAGTGGGGGTAAGCGGGTAGTAGACCTCCTACAACCTATGACGTCGATTGTCTGGAACGTGGATTCCGAAGACTGGAAGAGCCACGACAAGGACATGATTATTGAGCAGGTCTTGACCCACTTGCAACCTAAGTCGGTGATTCTCATGCACGATACCCACATCTCCACGGTGGAAGCCATTGATGTCCTCATTCCTATCTTCAAGGAGAAAGGCTATCACTTCGTCATGCCACAGCAGAACGACTTAGGCTATTACTATTACTAAGCCAAAGGGCCGGAAGGTAGTTTCCGGTCCTTTTCTTGTGCTGACTTAAGCACAACTTGCTTCGTCCCGCTAGGCAAGCGAGCGCAAGTTTGTGTATAATGGAGGAGAGTTAGCATGTCTAGACCTCGCATATTTGAATTAATACTATAGGAGTTACCACTATGCAACGTGATGTACGTGAGACCGTCATGAAGTATGTCTTCTTGATTTCGGCTTTGATCTCGGTCTTATCTATTATCCTGATCTTTTACTTTATCTTCTCCGGCGGTCTGCCCTTCATTCTGCGGCAGGGAGTCTGGGAATTCCTGACGGGGACTAACTGGCGGCCAACGGCTAGCCAGCCTGAATTTGGCATTCTGCCCATGATTGTAGGTTCCCTGATTGTCACAGGAGGCGCTATCCTGATTGGGGTGCCCATTGGGGTTCTGACGGCCGTCTACATGGTCTTCTACTGCCCAAAACGCTATTATCGCTATGCCAAGTCGTCCATTAACCTGATGGCGGCCATCCCTTCCATTGTCTATGGCTTCTTCGCCCTCCAAATCTTCGTGCCTTTCTTCCGGATTATGGGCCGGTCGGGCATGAACATGGTGACAGCCTCGCTCCTGCTAGGCATTATGATCCTGCCGACTATTATCGGGTTATCGGAATCAGCCATTCGCAATGTGCCTAAGTCCTACTATCAAGGGGCTATCGGCCTGGGGACTACCCACGAGCGGGCCATCCTAACCGTCGTGGTGCCAGCTGCTAAAAACGGCATTTTGTCAGCCATTATCCTAGGGATTGGCCGGGCTATCGGGGAAACCATGGCCGTTATCCTAGTGGCGGGTAACCAACCACGTATTCCTACAGAACTCAACCAAGGGGTTCGGACCCTGACAACCAATATCGTCATGGAAATGGCCTATGCAACTGGCCAGCACCGGGAAGCCTTAATCGCCACAGCTGTGGTCCTCTTCGTCTTCATTCTGATTATTAACCTCTTCTTCACCCGGGTTAAAAACAAAGGGGGTAAACGCTAATGTCTAAGCTTACTTGGGTTAAGTGGCTGATCTATGCTTCGGCTGCCTTCACCTTGGGCATGTTAGCCTTCATTGTAGGTTTTATTGTCTGGAACGGGCTTGGCGCCTTAACGCCCAGTCTCTTTGCTTGGGACTACACGACGGACAACCTGTCTTTGACGCCCGCTTTGATCTCGACCTTGATTACGGTCGGTCTGTCGCTAGCGATTGCCACTCCCATTGGTGTCTTTACCGGCTTCTATCTGGTGGAGTATGCTGATCGCAAATCACGCGTAGTCAAAGTCATTCGCCTGGCGACGGACACCTTAGCAGCCGTGCCGTCCATTGTTTATGGCTTGTTCGGGATGCTCTTCTTCGTTATCTACCTACGTTTCCAGTTTTCACTCTTGGCCGGGATTCTAACCATTGTTATTATGGTCCTGCCCATTATTATTTCGGCGACTGAAGAAGGTCTGCTACAGGTCGATAATTCCCTGCGTATGGGGAGTTTGGCCCTGGGCGCCGGCAAATTGCGGACTATTTTCACCGTTGTCCTGCCGGTGGCTATGCCAGCTATCCTGCAAGGGGTCATTCTGGCCGTTGGGCGGATTGTCGGGGAAACGGCTGCCTTGCTCTTTACCCTGGGGTCGGCGACCGGCCTGCCATCCAGCCTTATGTCCAGTTCTCGAACCCTGTCCCTACACATGTACGTGCTCTCGTCAGAAGGGCTTCACCTTAAGGAAGCCTACGCGACCGGGACCGTCATTATTCTCTTAGTACTAGCAATTAACGGCTTATCGAGCTACATTGGGCGCCGCTTAAGCCGAGGAGGAAATTAAGATGACTCAGCCATACAAGTTTAATGTTACCAATCTCAATCTCTATTATGGAGATTTTCATGCCCTCAAAAACGTCAATATGCAACT
>CAUUNL010000032.1:0-20928 GCA_963546405.1 Abiotrophia defectiva
GTGAATGATTAAAGTTTTATTAGAAAATACTCTAACACACTTATTTTTCTAATACAAGACCTGGCCGGAAGAAATTTGTATCACTTTCTGAAAACAATCGGAAATTTCATGAAAAAAGTGCCAAGCTATCAGCTTGACGCCAGTTTATGCTAGCTTAATAGCCCAGCTTAGGGAGCCATTCAAAGATGAGGAAAATGAGAAGTAGGGCCTGAAGGATCAAGATAAGAGGGACCCCCAGGGCAAAAGGCCACTTGTGGGTCTTGTGACGCCAAATCTGCATGGCCAGGAGAGCGCCGAGGGCGCCGCCTATGGCAGCTAGGCCTAGTAGGCGGGCTTCCGGCACCCGCCAGCGGCGAGCCACAGCCTGATGCTTATCCCAGATATAGACAGCCGCCGTCAGCAAATTAATCAGAACAAGATAGAGCCAAATATAGGTCATCATGGTCGCTGCTTCCATTCTGCCAGGAAGTCAGCCAGATTACGCTCATGCTGGTACTTGATGGCTGCCTGAATATCCTTCTCGATGATGGCCTTGCTTAAATCCAAGCCATTGATAGCCGCAATGGCCACCGCATAATGAATCAGGTCCGCCAGCTCAGTCACCAGTTCCTGGTCGGTATCCTGGCCCTTGCCTTGCTTGCGACCGGCACGAATATTGAGTAGTTCGGCTATTTCACCCATTTCCTCTACTAGCTTAATGAAGAGGCCCTGTTCCTGACCCCATTCACCATAATGCTCCGCTAGATAGGCCTCTAAGGCCGCTAAATTCAAATCTGTCATTCTCGTCTTCTCCTAGGAGTGCAAGCACCTCACTTGCCCCAGTCTCAGTCACCATGCTACCATAAAAATAAGAATCTGTTAAGGAGGACCCACATGCAAGCACTCCAAGCCCACGAAGACTTGACCCAACTCAAGGCCCAGTCTCAGCTCCTCATTCTCCAATTCGCTAGACCCCAATGCGCACCCTGCGCCAGTTTAGCCTTGAGGCTGGATGAATGGGCTCAAAGTCATCCCCAGGCTACCCTACGCTACATCGACATAAGCCAGTGGCCCCAAGTAGCCGCCCAGGAGCAAATCCTGTCCGCGCCTACCCTGCAAGTCTACATTGACGGTCGCCGCTACCTGCAAGAAGCTGGCTATTTTAGCCTGGACCTCTTACTAGACAAGCTAGACCACTACTGGGATTTACGCCAAGAGAGAGCATAAGATAAGAAAAGAAAAAGGCCATTGACATGGCCTTTTTTTATGCAGTGAGAAATTTGCTGGCTAGCTTATGGACCTGCTGGATATCCTTGCCATCCAAGGTCCAAGTTGCTAATTCTGCCTGAATGAGGTCAGGAAATTTCCGGCTAATATCCCTTAGGGCATTGCCGACCGACTTGCGGACATAGTCACTGGGATCCCGCTTCAAGCGAGCAATCCGCCCAATGGCTTCCTGGGGATGGTCCTTAAAGTAAGGCCGGCTGGTCCAAATTCTCAGTCCCTCCGTTACGGCCCGTCGGGTATTGGCTTGGCTATGGCCTAGCCATTCATCAATGACCGGCAAGGCTGCTTGGTAGCCTGTGGTCTTGCAGTAATGGTCCAAGGCCTTGGCTAATACTTCCTGGACCCGCCAGTTAGGGTCCAGACAGACCTGCTCTCTCAAATAATTCAGTATGTCCTCTTGCTGGGACAGGTAGCCCATGAGGAAGACGGCATACATGCGTACTTGATAGGTTTCTGATTGATAGGCCTGCAGGGCCAATTGCTTGATATAGTCCGGACTCTGACTGGCATAATCCGCTTGAGCCCTTTTCTCCTCTTGCTTGAAGCCTTTCTCAATCAGTGAGAAATCAGCCTCCAGGCGCTTGATATAGTCTTGCATTGGCATTCACCTGCTCTCTTTTACTAAAGACCGCATCCTCTTAAGGCGATCAAACTAAACTTAGACTTGAGCTGGATGCTGGGCGATAAAGTCACAGAGGGCCGTTACCTGCTCTGGTCGCGTAGACCAAGCCGTTGTCAGACGGGCTACCACATAATCCTCTGCCAGTTCCCAGGTCGCATATTGGACCTTGTCCGACCAGACAGGCGCCAGCGCTTTAGGTAGACGAACGAAGACCTGGTTGGTCACCGAGCGATTGACTAGCTCATAGCCATTGGCAACTAGGCAGTCTTGAATAATCTGAGCAGCTGCCACCGCCTGGCGTCCGATGACCTGGTAGAGGCCATCCTCGAACAGCACCTCGAATTGGGCACCTAGGACTCGGCCTTTGGCTAGGACCGCGCCCCCCTGCTTCATGACAGTGAAGAAGTGTGGCAGCAAACTTGGATTGGAAATCACCACAGCCTCCCCTAGCAGGGTCCCACACTTGGTCCCGCCAATATAGAAGACATCCGTCAAACGCGCCAAATCAGCCAGGCTGACATCGTTACTTGGACTGCCTAGGGCATAGGCTAGTCGCGCTCCATCAACGAAGAGAGGGAGCTGGTGCTGACGGCAAACTGCTGACAAGGCCTCCAATTCCGCCAGACTGTAGAGGGTGCCTAGCTCAGTTGGTTGCGACACATAGACCATGCCGGGATAGACGGAATGAACATGGTTGGCATCCGCATAGAAAGTCGTCACCCAATCCTCAACCGCTTGTGCGGTCAACTTACCTTCATGGCCAGGCAGAGGCAATACCTTGTGACCCCCTAGTTCAATCGCGCCCGCTTCATGGACATTAATATGGCCCGTTTCCGGCGCCAAGACCCCTTGATAAGGCCGCAAGAGGGCCCGAATCACAGTCGAATTAGTCTGGGTTCCCCCTACAAAGAAATGGACCGTGGCATGAGGGCAGTCGCAGGCTTGACGAATCAAGTCGTAGGCCCGTTCACTATGGCTATCACTACCATAACCCGCAGCCGGCTGACGATTGACTTCTATCAGTCGCTCTAAGACCCGCTCATGCGCTCCCTCTAAATAATCAGATCCAAAATACAAATAGTCTTCGGTCATACTAATCAATCCCCTAATTTAATCAATACTGTCCTGCTGGATTTATTATATACCCTCTTCTCTCTAGCGCGCAAACCGCACTACTAAGTTTAAATAGTTTGTTCTTAAATGTTCGTGATACTGACCTAATACTAGAAAAATAAAGCCCTACTCCGGCCTGTCAACATCTTCTAACCGCATCTGTTATATAAGATTCTTTACAGAAGAGGATATAGTTGGGAGATATTGATGCCCCTAAGAAAACAAAAAAACTACGACAGAAGCTAGGCTCTATCATAGTCTGTTTTGTCTTGCCACCAATCCAACTGCCACTGGCGTTCCTTTTGAACGGCTGCCAGGTCATCTGGATAGGCTAGGTTAATAAGCTTGATTGCATAGTCACTGGCGACCATGGCGTGTTCCTTCATATGGGCGGTCGCCACCGCATGGCCAATGACCCGTAAAAGGGCTTGTTCTAGAGGATTCTCGGCTTGCTTGGCCAGGGTGTGTATCTTGAAGCCAGCCTGTCTGACATCGTGCATACGGGCCTGACCGGCTAAACACGCTTGGCTGACGGCCCAGCCTGCCTCAACGTCAGGCTCTTGCCCTACCTTGAAGCCCGTCAATTCAATCAAATGCTCTACCAAATCCCGGCCGAAGCGGGCACAGGTCTCTTGACTAGCGGCTTGGTAGTAAGAATCTAATTGGTCTCTCAGGTCATCGCTGTCTAGCAACTTAATTTTCCGTCTGGTCATGGCCTAGCTCCTCCTTGTAGACTTCTTAGCTCCAGTATACACCAAGCCCTAGCTGAGTCAAACAAAGCCATTTGCCACACATTCCCATAAAAAGAGGCCGGACTTCAAAAATCCGACCTCTTTTATTGGTTTAAGGTAAAATGGCAATGGCGCGCACAGGCGAACCAGTCGCTTGCTCCCAATGTGGGAAGTGGACACTAATCAAGGCGCCTGCGGCTGGCACTTGGTCCAAATTATTCAAGACTTCTACTTGGTAGATATCTTGCTCCAAGAGATAGTATTCATTAACTAAGCCGTGCTCCGCTGCCGGAATACCCGCATCGGTGTCAAAGGTCTCATGACCCACTGCCTTGACTTGGCGTTCCTTAATCAGAAATTCCAAGGCCTCGCGACTCCAACCTGGACTCTGCTGAACACCCGAATCATCTAGGTTGCGCATAGCGTCTTGGCTTGGCCAACGCTTAGACCAATCAGTCCGGAAGGCTACGAAACTTTCAGGACGAATTTGACCATGCTCTGCTTCAAAATCTAGGATATCTTGCTTGGTCAGGATATAGTTAGGGTTCTCCGCCACTTGAGCCGACTTATCAATGACATAGAGAGGTAAGAGCAGATCCTTGAGTTCAATCTGGTCCAGCCAGCGCCCGCCTGCCACGAAGTGGATTGGGGCGTCAATGTGGGTGCCGTATTGGCCCACCACCGAGATTTTTTGAACGTGGAAACCATCCTTAAGGGTGAAGAGGTCTTCCTTCTCTAGGGCTGGCAGCGCCGGGAAGTGGGGGCTAGATTCGTTAATGACATGGCTAAGGTCAACCCATTTTTTGGACTTGAGTGTTTCATAGAGTGAAAGTAAATCTGTCATCTTGTTTCCTCCTAACTAAGAGCTAATAGTTACTGTAAAGGCAGTATAACAAAGTTAAGTGAGGCAAAACAAGATAGAAGGACCTATTCCCTTAGACTATTTTTCTAGAACCTGATATAGCAAATAGCTATAGAAATTAAAACAAGAGGCTAACTCCGAAGAACTAGTCTCTTGTCATCTTAGCTTATTTATCCTTACTCAATTGGCTTAAAATCCCCTTGAGATTGCCTACTTGCTGGCTGATGGCCGTTTCTAGGTCTTGGTCTCGCTCTAAGGGGAAGTAGAGAGCGCCGACTAAGACGGAATCATCTTGGCTACCCGTATCCTCTAGTCGGTAGAAGACTAGGCAAGCCGTGTCGTGTTCGGGCTCGACTTCATAGCGGGCTTGAAATTGCTTGCCATCGATTTCAATCGATTCTTGGAAGATGGCATCTGGTCGGTCTGACTTTAGATGCTCCTCCAGTTCCTTATCGGTAATCAACTTGCCACCCTTGAGGGGGGAAGTCGTATAAGCCTCTAAGGTATAGAGATTGACATAGCCCTTCATGCCAGGCGTCATGATGCGATAACCTATATCCCGACGGTCGTCCTTGGTCAAGGATGGATGCATCTTCCAATCCTCGGGAATCTTGTAGGGTCGTTCTGTTGGCTTAGGGGGCTCCTTGCCATCCACGGCCTCATACATCCAGTTCTTGGATGATTCAAAAATCTTATCTTGGCCCTTGTCAATAGCACTTGGCTCCACCTTCAAAAGCGTCTTAAAGAAGGTCTCTTCCTGCTCCTTGTTTTCTAACTCCTTGCTAGACTCTGAAAGAGCGGAACTGGACTCTTGGCTATCGTCCGATTGGTTAGCCCAGGCTACTTGAGGCGCCAATAAGAAGCTAGTGGCGGTTGCTAGACTGGCTAAGACTAGATGTAATTTTTTCATGCTTTACCTCCTTGGGTGACCGATGCAGAGGGGAGTCACCTTGGTTACTGGAGTACCTAGCCCTAGTCTAACCTATTTGAGCTCGTCAGGCAAGGAAAGCCCTATTTAGCAAGACCAGCCGCCACCAAAGCCAAAAGCCAGAGATGTAGCGGATAGAAGACATAGAAGAAGTAGCGGTTGAAGGCTGATTGCTTGCCTCTTTGGCCATTGTAGAGGGCTAAGAGTGGCAAGACGCTAATGAAAAGCCAATCAGAGTTGTAGAGCAGCATGGTGAGGGTCTCCTGCCAGCTATCGTAGGTGGAGTAAGAGAGGGCAAATAGGATTAGGGCTAGCCCCAGATAAAGCCAGTTCCGTAGCACCTGGCGCTGACGGCAGCAGTAAGTAATCAAAATAAAGGGTAGCACCACCATGCCCCCTTCTGTCAGCAAGAGTCCGACTAAGAAGAGCAAGCCGGCACCTGCCCAACGGAGGCGCTTGGCTTGTGTCGTCAGACTTTGACGGGGGAAGGCCAAAGCCAAAATGCTTACCCCTAAGGCTAGGGTCAGGAAGATGTTATTGCTGATATGGACCCCGCGCTCGGCCAAGAGGCTATTAAGTAGCCAGTTGCCGGCTGCCATGATGGCTGCAGCACCCCAGAGACGAACTTGATAGCCACGCAGATTGCGGGTATGGAGGAAACCCTCTACCGCAAAATAAGCAAAGCCCGCGGCCACACAGCGTGTCACCGCATGGAAGATAGCCTCCCAGACTGGCGGCACCAGGCCAGGCACATGGGGCAGATGGTCCAATACCATCAGGGCAGCTAGCAGGTATTTGATTTGATTGGCATTTAATTTCTTCATGGGAATGCTCCTTTAAGTTTTCTTAGCTTAAGTTTAGCCCCAAAAAGCCCGGCCAACCATAAGCTGAGCTTACAGTTAGCCGGGTTATCTTACATTATTGAAAGCTTAAGCTTGCTGGTCTATATTACGCAAGAGGCGCTGGATGACCCAGGCCTTAAGCATGAGGGTCAAGATAAAGCTTGGCAGCAAGGATAGGAGAAAAGCCAGAATTCCCAGACGAGCCACAAAGGACGAGACTAGGACGGGTTGCCAGTAGAGCCCCCATACCAGCGGCACCAGACCAAAGAGATAGCCTAATAACAAGAGACTATTGACCAGATAAGGCCGCTGGCGTCCCGGTAAGGCTCCATTAAAACGCAGGGTTTGGTCACGAAAATCACTTAAGATGGCACACTGAGTAGCCAGGTCAGGCACTGGCACTGACTTGACTTGTGCTCTGAGATGGCTTGCCACGCCTTCATATACTAGCGCTAACAAGAGCCCCAATAACAGAGGCAAGGCCACTGCCCCTAGGCTACCTAGATATCTATCCGGGTAGTGTGGCTGACGCCCCGCATCATAACCTAGCCAACGAATGATGCGCCCGGCTAGCAAGGGCAAGATGACCAAGCCTAGAGACCACAGGGTCCAGGCCACACGCCGGCTTAGGTCAGTGGGACTTTCCTCTTTCCAAGTCAGCTGACCACTAGAGAGGTCATACTCTGCTAACAAGCGACGGTCTGCTTCTTTCTGGACTTGGCGCAGATAGGCGCCGTAGAAGACTATTTTTTTATAAGGTATCCACATTAATCTGGTTCCTTCCCTTTCTACCTTTGGTTGCGATACTAGAGCTACATTACTAGTCTATTTTTCCTTTGTCATAGCGCGCCCCATAGTCCTGACGGGCTTGGCGCGTCCAAATTTGGATGAAGTCGGTCTTGGCATCGGTATAGGCATCACGATTGTGCTCATACTGAGACCAGAGAGCTAACTTGAGGGCCTCATAGTCCTTGGCTACTTGGGCATGTTCCCTGAGATAGTCCCTAAAGTAGAGCTCGTCGTGATCTCCTTGGTAGCGCAAGTGAATGTGATAGACCTTGTCCGCGAATCCCTCTGGTGTGTAACCCGAGTTCAAGGATACCCGCCCCTCTGACTCTGACATTTTAAGAAAGCCAGACTGAATCAGGCGATCACTGGCTAGGCGCAAATCAGCCTGGGGTGCTAACTCGACCAAGACATCAACAATATCCTTGGCCCAGATGCCCGGGATGGCCGTGCTACCAATGTGGCTGCTACGAACCAGAGGCAAATCTCCTAGCACTTGTTCCAATCGCACGGCCATTTCTTGATAATTGGTCTCCCACTGGGGCTTAGGAGCCACTAGGAAGATAGGAAACAAGTGCCAGAGTTCTTCTAAGGATAATTGACTCAGATCCTTGGCCATATGGGTGGCTCCTTTCTAGGCTAATCAAACAAGGTTGGACGCTCCGGATGCTCATAGGCATCAAAGCACATGAGAATTTGATCTTTGGTGCATTTCTCAACCGCTAGCTTATCTGGTAATTCATCCTTGCCGAAGTAGCCAATTCCGATTGTTTCGATGTTTTCTTCAAATTCACCAGACTCATACTGACACAAGACAAAAATTTTGACTACGCCATAGGCATAATTGGTGACATTATGTTTGCGCCAATCTTGAAGGGCAATTAAACGTTCTGTTGACACTGTCAAGCCGGTCTCTTCTTTGACTTCTTTTTGCGTATTGCTTGCGACCGACTGATCGACATCACACCAACCACCCGGCAGGGACCAGGTGCCGTTATTCTCCTCAACCAGCAAAATCTTATGGTCTTGGAAGACGGCCGCCCGGGTATCTACCTTGGGCGTTTGGTAGCCCACTTCATTACAGAAGAGCTGATAGACCTTATCCGTAGGCAGATCTGTCTTGAATGCTAGCATCTCCACTGCAATCTGGCGCAGGGCCTGATAACGTTCCTTGTCATAGGGGTCCTTACCATAAGTCAGGCCGGCCTGCGCAATACTTTGGATTTGCATGGCAAAATCTAGCCATTTATCATTCATTCTATTTCCTCCTTAAACGGACCGAAACGAGTCGGCCGCCTACCTGTCCTCTCCACCTATTGAGGCTCTTCCACCCATTGATCATTGTCCATAATAAAGGGCTTGGCCAAGCCAGGGCCAGTATAGTCGGAGTACTTGGTCCCCAGATATTGATAGACCTCTTCCTTGCTGGCAAATTTAATGGCCTGATAAGGCTCCTCGAAGGTCAGCTTCTCTAGGAAGAGATAGCCCTCTTTGGCTGGGACTAAGACGCCGACATGGCCGATGAAGAGGCTGTCGCCATCCAAATTATCATGTAAGACTACTGACAGCATTCTAACCTTATCATTGAACTTGAACTGGGACAGGTATTGCGCCATACGCTTGGCGTGGACCTTGACGTCCTGGGTAGCCTCGGTCTTCACCCGAGAAAAGAGGATATTGAAGGCCGCCTTATCCTTGTCATCCATGACATGCCCCTTGTCGATGGCGTCATTATCCATGAAGAGCAGCTCATCATCCTGGCTGACAGGCGGAATCTCAATGGTATTTTTGAGCAAGGTATAGCTGTTAATGCGGCAATTAGTCCCGATAAAATCCCCCTTCTGCTCATGCCAGAGCGGGTTAATCTTAGCCACATCGTAGTCTGTCTTGGTGAATTCGGTGAAGTCACCCTTGAGCCCGATCGGCCCCACAATGTCATTGTAGTCCTTAACCAGTTTGAGGAATTCGTCGACACTATCCTTGTCCAAATGAGCAGACAAGAGACTTCTCACTTCTTCCAGGCTACTTGGACTATTAAGGTTAGAATAACTAGGATGAGAGGGACTCGCTTCTTGGCCACTTGGCTTAGGACTGCAGGCTGTTAGAGCTAAGACGAGGCCGAGGGATAGAATGATGGTTTTGGTGTGTTTGAACATGAGGTCTCTCCTCTAGCTGATATTTTTGTCAAAATAAGTTGTGATGCCATCTATTGGACTTGTTCCAAGAGCTTCCTCATTGAAGGCTGTCGCCCTATTCAATTTTCCAATTATCCTTCAAACCTAATGACCTGATTGGTCGCATCTACGGTCGCTTTCAGGCCAAAGGGAATGATGCAGCGGGGTTGAGCATGACCAATGTTGAGATTAAAGACCACAGGCAAGCTTGGCTTAGCGATGACGTCGACCAATAGCTGCTTGTATTCTTCCGAATATGCCTCATCCATGGGCTTGCCTACTAGCAGGCCGGAAATCGAATCGAAGATACCTGTCTCCTTCAACAGAGTGAGTGCTTTATAGAATTTCTCAGGTGGCATCTTTTCTTCACTAGATTCCAGTAAGAGGATTTTCCCCACCCAATCTTCTTTGTTAGGAAACAAGGCATATCGACTACAGACTAGGGGCATATCCGCATAGCGCTCCCCATTAAAGATGTCATAGAGTGAGTCAAGGCAGCCTCCAAGAATTTCACCCGAGAAGACTGGATTCCCCTGAAGCAAGTCAAAACCATGGTCCGAGTGAGACTTCAAAGGCTTGCCAATTTGGTCGACGCCGAAGTCAGTCCGGCTCTCATACCACAACTCGCTCGGTCTGATTTCTTTTATTGTACCTGTCTTTATTAATTCCTCAAAGTATTGTCGTGTATAGGGAAACATGTCCTGGTCGAGCTCACAAATATCCGCAAGGAAGGATTGTCCATAGAAAGTATTGAGCCCGACTTTATGCAACATCAAGTGATTGAGGGTCGTATCGGAGAAACCGAGGAAGACCTTGTGGGACACAGCACTAGCCAACTCTCCGTTTTCAAATAAATAGGGTAAGAGTCGATAAGTGTCGTCGCCACCAATGGCACAGAGAATCAGGTCAATCTCTGGATCTCTAAAGGCTTGCAACAAATCGGCCGCCCGTGCTTCCGGGTGCTGCTTCAAATAGTCAATTCCCTTGAGCGCGTTAGGCATAAAGCTCACCTCTAGACCAAGGTCTGTCAGTCTTTTAAGGCCAATTTCTAGCTCATGCTTGACGAAATCTTCGCCCAATACCCCAGCTGATAGGCTGACGATTGCTAGCTTTTTAATCATCATATTCACCTCACAAAAATAACCAAATGCTTATAAAATATACCTTTTAACGACAAATTAAAAGGTATAATGAACTATTTTATGCTTGTTGAGATGGTCGCGACAAAAAGTAGAGATAGGCCCCAAAGGCGAACTTGATGGCAGCATCCACATAGGCGATGACCACCATGGAAATATTAGGGAAAAGATAGCCCACCGCAATGTTGATGGCACATACCAGGGCTAAATAAATCATAGATTTGCCATGGACGAAATAGAAGGGGAAGAAATGCAGTGCGGTAGCCATTAAGGCTCCCAGCCAGATGAGGCGCCAGTTCTCCGTTGCGAAGAAGGGACCGCCTAAGATAGCCATTAAGACAAAGAGTAAAATGACTGCATAGAGGGCTACTTTCTTCTGGAAGGGACTAGAGCTACCCGTTGATAATTTATTAAGCAAGGTCTTATTCTGGTTAATAGCGAAAAAGCTGGCAATGTAGCCCATGCTGAAAACCTGCATATTGATAATCTGCTTGCCGCCAATCAAGGTTGCCACCGCAATCACCGACGCGACGGCCATTAACCATAAGCCACAGGCTTTCTTGAAGTTAAATGCTAGTTTTTCATTCTTATCATACCCTAAAAATCCCATAAATAAGTGCCTCCAAAATCTTCATAGCTGCCATCTAGCCTCTATCTAGTAGGCTAGATGGCTCTTACTTTATTATAGCACTTTAATAGAAGAAAAGGACTTACCAAGCTCCTTTTAGCTCAAAATTTATACTGGAACTGGGAACTGCTCAAAGCGCAACCATTCCTGAGCAATTCTTAAGAGGCTATCACCTAAGCCGTGTTCTTGAATTACTTTTAAAAACAACCCTGTTGAGACAGATTGAATGAATGCCCATTCCCAGATGCTCTGCTTCTCAACTCCAGTTTCATTATGAAGTAAGAGAACTCTCTCAATAGCTTTTTCCAAAGGAGCATCAACTAACTCCTCCACCCATTCTCGCACGAGGATTCCAAGGTCGTAGGCAGGTTCTCCTAGGATTCCATCCGGATCTATCAATTTATAAGATAGCTCATTGGAATCTAGTGTTTTCAGTATATTGTCAGCATGTGGATCCCCATGGACTAGCACAGATTGATATGAAGACAGGCTCTTTCTTCTTGATTCTAAAAACAAGATCGCCCGTTCAATGATTTCTTTACTGCATGGTTGCTCTAATTTTTCCCAAGTGGACAGGATAAAGTCTTGAAACCACCCAATTAATTGTCCCATCAGTCTTAGCTCCTGTTTTTCATCGAGGGGAATCCAGGTTTTTTTAAGTAGCCCGCAAATTATCTTCATTTGCTCTCTAATAGAATAGTCAGACTCACTCAAAGGCTCACCCAAACACTCTAGTAAGACTGCTTTCCTCTTGACATCATGCTTGAGCAACTTGACATATCCCGCTCCATTTACAACTCTAAGGGCCTCTACTTGTTGCTCAAACTCGGAATTCCCCTCCAATTGAGGCATAAATAATTTGAGAATCCCCTTTTCTTGATTTCTCAAGGCACATTTTGCTACAAAGGCCTCTGAGCCTCCTTCGAGGATTTGCTCCAAAGAAAGGCTCCACTCTTTTGCTATGCAATCAATAACCTTGTTTAAGTCCTTTTTCCATTGTAGCCCCTCATCACCTAATGCATCCAACTTGTTTTGAACATTGCTTGGAATGTGGTCTTCCCAGTTTTTCATCTGATGCTATTCCCCTTTAATTTTTCTAGCTTATCTTTAAGCCCATTTGTCTACTCACCCCTATTTTAAATAGTCTCTTCATTTTTTTCCACTGCTTTTAAGTAGCTTTTAGGTTCATGCTTTACATTAGAGTTAGAACTAAGGAAAGGAGAAAGCTCCCCCCAGAGGTGAGCGGTGTAAAACAATGAGAACAATCGTCGTCATACCTTCATATGAACCAGAAGAAAGATTAATAAAGCTAACAGCAGAATTAGTCGCCAAAGACTTAGACGTCATCGTCGTAGATGATGGCAGTGGGGAGAAATACCTCCCTATCTTCAACCAATTGGCAGGAGCTCGAGTGCTGAGACATGCTGAAAACCGGGGCAAAGGCGCTGCCCTCAAGACAGCCTACCAATTTATCAAGGAAAACTACCCAGACCAAGACCTGGCCGTCGTTACAGCCGACTCCGACGGACAACATAGTCCTGAGGATATTATAAGAATTGCCAGACGCGCAGCTCTGGATTCAGATAGCCTAGTACTTGGCGTCCGGAACTTTGACGGCCAAGAGGTGCCGCTGAGAAGTAAGGTTGGCAATAAGATTACCCTAAAAATTTTCCAACTAACCAGCGGCAGCAAGATTTCCGATACCCAGACAGGCCTACGCGGCTTCTCTGGCATCCACTTGGATAAGATGCTAGCAATCTCAGGCTCACGCTTCGAATACGAGATGAATGTGCTCATGGTATGGGCCAAGGAAAAACGCCCCTTCTACGAGCTCAAGATTAAGACCATCTACGAGAATAAGAACGAGGGCTCGCACTTCAATCCTTTGCGAGATTCCTTCCGCATCTACAAGGAGATTCTACGCTTCGGCCTCTCCTCCCTCCTCTCTTTTTTTCTAGATTATAGCCTCTATGCCTTGCAAATTTTTGTCGGCGTGCCAATGGTAACGGCCAATGTCATCGCACGACTAATCAGCGCCGGCTTCAACTTCTTGGTCAACAAGAAACTAGTCTTCGCTAGCGACCAACCCGTCCTCAAGGAACTAGGCGCCTACGCCCTACTGGTCGGCTTATCCCTAGGCCTCAACACGCTGGTCCTCATGGGCCTGAGCTACGGCATTGGGATTGGCCCCCTCATCGGTAAAATCCTAACAGAAATCGGCATGTTTTTCTTCAACTGGCTAGTCCAGAAGAAGCTGATTTTTGGGCGAAAGAAAGGTGTGCATTATGTCAAATAAGCTAAAAGAAAAATCACTCAGAAAGGCCTTAACCCTGGCCTACACAATCTTGCTAGTCGGGACCTCTGGCCTGGCCGTCCTGGATACCCTCTTCATCTCTAAGAGCTATACCAAGTTCAGCAATGAAACTACGACCACTAGCCAGTCCGCTAGCTCTAGCAGCACAGGCACCGCCACGGTTAATACGGCGACTGCCTATGAAGATGACACCAAGGCCATTGTCATCGAGACCTACGAGCGCAATTCGACTCAGATTCACGTAGCCACCGTCACCATTAAAGGCGACGCCTCTATCAAGACGGCGCTAGCTGACGAGACCTATGGTCGCAACGTCAAGGCCAAGACCTCGACTACGGCTCAGAGTGTCAATGCCGTATTGGCGGTCAACGGGGACTACTACGGGGCCAGAGATTCCGGCTATGTCATCCGCAACGGGCAACTCTTACGAAGTGATAGCCAAGACGCCAACCAAGAGGACCTAGTCATCTACCAGGATGGCAGCTTCGAGATTATCAGAGAAGGCCATATTACAGCACAAGAATTGCTCAATAAGGGCGCTGTTCAGGTCCTATCCTTCGGGCCGGCCCTGATTGAGAACAGCCAGGTAGCCGTCGATAGTGCCGACGAAGTAGGCAAGGCCATGGCTAGCAACCCACGAACGGCCATCGGTATCATCGATGACAAGCATTATGTCTTGGTCGTCTCTGATGGACGCACAGATGAAAGCAAGGGCCTATCCCTTAAGGAATTAGCTGACTTCATGAAGGAACTCAAGGTCACAACCGCCTATAACCTAGACGGTGGCGGCTCCTCTACCATGTACTTCAACGGTCAGATTATTAACAAGCCAACCACCAACGGTCACAATATTGAAGAAAGAGAGGTGAGCGACATTGTCTACCTATAAAGCCACACACCAAAAGAAGGAAGTCATCTTCTACGCATCAGTCACCATTAGTAGCCTGATCATCGGAACGGTTTATGAGTGCTTCAGCCATCAGGTCTACTCGCCCTTCATGTACCTACTCTTCCTGATTCCCCTCCTACTGGGGCTAACCCCTAATCTACTAGCCCAAAAACTTCATAAGTACTTCCTCAGCTCAGAAAACGCCAAAGCGGCCTATAAAATGGGTGTCCTCACCCTCATCTTCGGCTCCTTCCTAAAAGGCGTCTTCGACATCTACGGCACCCATTCAGTCTATCCGACCTTCTACCTGCCAGTCGGACTACTACTATTGCTGGTTGCACTTGGCTTTGAAATCCACCAGAGGAAGGAGATGGCGAAATAGGAAATGAAATAACCGGAGGTCTGCCTGTAAAGACGCCTCCGGTTTATTTTGGATATGAGGTTAAAACTTAACTATCTCTAGCTTCTAGGCATAGAGCTCTAAATTGGTCATCTAATTCCGCTATCTCAAACAAGAGGCGGGACAAGCCTTCATAATCTTCCTTTAGGCAAGACAGGTGGGCTTGTCCGAATAAAGAGGCTAAGTCTTCTTTTATTTTTGATTGCAGGCCATCGTGCTCTGCTAGAAATCTACTCAAGTAGAGATTTCTGACAGCCGCCAGTTTAAAGCTGAAATACTGATGCAGTTGCTTTTGCTCATCATTCAAGCCATGTTTTGCCACTGCCGCCGCGTAGATTGAGAGGACACCTTCTTGCCCTTGCAGGTATCTTTGGGCCATTATTTGCGAGGTGGCTAGATAGACTGCGCTCGCGTCTGGACTAGCGACTCGCTTGAAATTACCCCACATAGAATAGGCGCCCCGCTTATAGTCGATTTCCTGGGCTTGCCAGGCTGGCAGAAAGTCTTCGAACTGAATCTTCATACAGGCAAAACCTGCTGGATCATGCAAGTAGAGATAGTCACCATCTAAATCATAAACTGAGACAAAGTGATCCACTCCGTATAAGTGAGTGTGGTTAGGATTATAGGTCAGATGCCCCATATCGAGTGGCCCCAACACTACCGGCCCATTAGCTAGAAGAGCTTTGAGCTTGCTTCTGATTAAATCCAAATCGACTTCTTGCCCCTCTCTTAGATAATATTCTTCATAGTCAAAACCCAAAATTTCCAAGACGTGAGAAATCGAAAGATCCGGCATGCCGTTATCGAAGAACACTAATGGGTGCTTTGCATCGTCTTTGACAATGGAAGCCCCATTCCCCATCAACATCAGGGCCTCGAGATATTCCGGCCTCAGGTCATAACCATAGGCCTCCAAGGCCATGGCTAAAGAATAGGTATAACAAAGGGATACGTCTCCCAAATAGATCTGCATATGTCTGCCTCCTTCTCATTGATAGCTTGATTATACAGTGCAGTTAGCTAGGCCACCCTAGAAAAAAGGAGCAGAATTTATGGGGTGTGGGGATTGGAAAGAGACACAAACCATAAAAAAAGCTCCCCTTAGTTAGATTTTTATACAACTAAGGAGGCTTTTTTGGCTGTTTAATCATACTTCTTGCCGAATTTCTTCTCCAGCATTTTCTTGACTAGATATGGCATCTTGACGTTTTCGCGTCCCTTTTTGGCAATGAGTTTCTTAACAAAATCAGGCATCTGGATGTCTTGGTCTTCTTTTAGAATGGCATCGCTGTCTGTAGGCGCCTCTAACTCATCAAAAGTAGTCTCATCAGCTTGATAGATTTTGTAGTCCCCGTGGAGATGCTTGGCAACCGTTGACAGCAAGGCCTCAATCAGACGCGAATCCGTATTAGGCATAGGGGGGCGCTTATAGCCCACGCCTAATTCATGGCAGAGTTCTTGACACTCCACATCATTATCAAAAAGCACCTCGATATGCTCACTAATAAAAGCAATCGGCACAAAGATATAATGGTCGGGATGCTGGCTTTGCTCCCGCAAATATTCCAAGACATCTGGTTTAATCCAAGGCATTCCAATATCGCTCTCACTCTGCCAAGTGTTAGTATACTGGTCTGGAGCAAGACCGAGACCTTCAGCAATCAAGCGGCTATTGTCGTAGATTTGATCGATATAAGGGTCGCCAAACTCTAAGGCCAAGACAGGCACACTATGAGCTGAGAAAACGACCCGATAAGTCTGACTGCCAATTTCTTGGATAATTTTTCGAATCTCCTCTACCCAATAATTGATAAGGGCGGGCTCGCGATACCAGTCTTTAATGACTTGAAAACGGATGGTCCGGCTCTCTAGGAATTTCTCATAGCCCATTACGGAGTAATAGGAATAATGAGGCTCCAAGATTAGACAGAGGCAGTCTTCAATCCCATCTGCCTCCATCTGCGCAATGACATCGGGGATGAAGGGACGCGAAAATTTATTAGCAAAATAAACGTTCGCTTGCCCTTCTAGGGCCTCAGCTACTAGCCTCACTTCTTCCCTGGTAATGGCTTGGAGAGGCGTGCCACCAATCCGAACATAATTATCATATAGGGTTTTGATTTCATCTTCTTCTGGACGAACACCCCGACGAATATGTGTGAAAAATTCCGCGACTGCTTCATAGCTAATCGCTTCTGGTGACCCAAAGGTCATCATGAGGACAGCTTTCTTAGACATGTCAAACTCCTTATGTGTGTGTCGTAGTTTCCGTCTCTTATTCTACCATAGAAAAGGCTTTATCGGAACTATCTAGGGTTCTATTATTCAGGCTTAGTCGTTCTCTTAAGCACCGCCACACACTCAACATGAAACGATCGGTCTCTAAGTATAAAAGGTGCTCCGTATCAATCCCGGTAGTTTTTGAATCATATCTACACACTATTTAACGTTATTAATGTAAATAGTAGAAAATGAACCCTACCTTCATTAACACGGCAGTCTACTCCACAAACAGGAAGTTATAAATGTCTTTGCAAATATACCATATCTATTAGTTGTACACCGCCCTCATAAATTGGGTGGTCATAATTGTCAGTAAAGAAATTGGGAGTCTTGTGAGAACGAACAAATCCACATTTTTCATAAAATGGTATCGTCAATGGACTGTCACCTGTTCCAACTTGCAAAATAGAATATTTATCTGCATATTTACTAGCAAGAAAATCAATTAGTGCTTTGCCATAGCCCTTTCCCTGATTTTCCGGATCGACTGCGATATTCTTGATTTCAAGTATTTCGTTACCTTCATCGGTGACAACACATTCAGCTTTTACACCATTGTCTTCAAGCACATACATAGTCCCTTTTTCAAGATAGCGATCCACCATGCTCTCCTGTTCATCAGCTAATAACAATAATGATATAAACTGCTTTTTATTCTTATTCACTTCTCGGATTTTCATATCCATTACTCCTCAAACTGGAATTTAATGGTTCCATGCCATTATAAATTCCTTCTCCCCCGTATTACTATCTAAACTTTCAGATTGGGTGCTAATCTCTCACACGTTCCCCATATTTTGGCTCATCAATATGGACGCCAAGCAAGCCGATGTTTTGCACAGGCCCCCAGTAACGATAGTCGCCCTCAAATTGAATGGCTAGCATTTTATCGATTAGATAGTCAGACAAGTCTGGCTTGTCCGTCAAATAGAAAAGATAGCCTAATCGGGTCAATAGATGCATAAAATCCATCTGCGTTTTCTTGTATTTTTTAGGTATCAGCTCTAGATAAGGACTTAATCTGGCATCATCTTGGACTTCTTCAATTAATTGTCTGATTAGCATGGCTTCTCTCCTAAATCTTAGTACATATCGTCGTCTTCGTGCTAGCACAAATGTGCCGTCTTATAGCCTTTAGCGACGACTCCTTGTCTTGATTTCCCTTTCATTATACCCCTTTTAGCACTCTCTGTCGAAGAAGGCTCCCAGAACCCTAGAGAATAAAGAGACTTCATGAAGAGTAAAACTCCTTAGTCGAGGCTAGCAAGATATTTTAAGTCAGGGGATATTGCTAGAATGGGAATAAATTAATATCATCATAGGTTTATTTTAATCTGTTAATAGCTTTAGTATGCCTCTAAAACACTAACTATTTTTCTTGACAGTGCCTTTTTGTTTTGGTAGATTGATAGGACTAAACTCGGAGAATTGGTTACAAAGAGATATCTAAGCAGTAATTCAATGCTTCAAATGTTTTTAGATAATGGGCTCGGCTAGACTTAAGCTATCCAAGAGCTAAATCACAACCAATTAAGGAGCATTCATATGTATCTCGCGATTAAAGAAATTCTGCAAAATAAATTACGCTATAGTCTTATTGTATCCACCATTTTTCTGATTACCTTCATGGTCTTTTTCCTAACTGGCCTAGCGCTTGGTCTGATGAGGATCAATCGAATTGCTGCAGACAACTGGAACGCTACTGGCGTTGTTTTATCTGACTATGCCAACAATAATTTAACTGCTTCTTTTATCCCAGAGGCCAATTACCAAGATAAACTCTCAGATGACGCTGTCGCGCTTGGTTTTATGTCTGTAGTGACAAATCTTAAAGACAATGATGATACTGAAAAACTCAATGTATCGCTCTTTGCCCAAGACTGGGACAGCTTCATTGCACCTAAGTTGACTGAAGGCAATTATCCAACTAAGGATGATGAAGTGGTTGTTGACGAATCTTTGAAAAACTACGGCATCTCTATGGGAGACGAGATTCAACTTAACGGTAGCGAGACAAACTACAAGATTGTTGGTTTAACGACTAACAGTAAATTTTTCACTGCACCTGTCATCTATAGCAACTTGACAACCTACTGGACTTTACAAGGAACACTTGACTCTAGCCGTTCGGTTTCGGCCATAGTCTTGCAAAATGATCAAATGATTTCTGCAGACGAATTGACTCAACTCACGGTAGAAGAGATGATTTCTCGTCTTCCTGGCTATGGCCCACAGAAAAATGTTTTCGCTGGGATGATTATTGCGATGATTGTGATTACTGGGATGATTGTCGGAATCTTCATTTACATTATCACCATCCAAAAATTAGGCTTATATGGCGTGATGCGAGCTCAAGGGATTCAAGCTAAGACCATTGTTTGGTCCTTGTTTTGCCAAATATTCATTCTGTCTCTTATTGGGATTGCCTTAGCCTTAATTGGCATTTGGGCCGTCACCTTCGTCTTGCCTGCAACCTTCTTCTTCTATACGAATTGGGCTGCATATGGGGCTTTAAGCCTAGTGATTGGTCTGATGGCGTTACTTGGCGGCATGATTTCATTACCGCGCTTACTCAAGGTTGACCCAATTACTGCCATTGCCGAATAAGGAGAAAAAAATGACTAAATTAATTGAAATGAAGCAAGTAACGAAAACTTACGGGCATGGGCATTTACAGGTGGTTGCTTTGCACGAAACAAACTTCCATCTCAATGCCGGTGAGTTTGTGGCCATTATTGGACCGTCAGGTTCCGGGAAAACAACCTTCTTGACAACGCTTGGACAGCTTCAAAATCCATCAAGTGGTGATATTCTTGTAAAAGGAAAAGATACGCATCAGTTATCTGAAAAAGAAAAAACGGCTCTACGTTTTAAGGAGTTTGGCTTTATTCTGCAAACTTCTAACTTAATCCCCTTCTTAACTGTCAAAGAACAATTAGACTTAATCGACCGTTTGGATAAGGGACGGTCGGTTAAGGAAGATCGTCAAAAATTATTCAATCTATTAGATTTAGAAAAGGTCAAAAACAACTACCCCAAAGAACTTTCTGGGGGCGAACGTCAACGTGCTGCGATCGCAAGAGCCCTCTACAATAATCCAAGTATCATTTTAGCCGACGAACCCACTGCTAGCTTAGACACCCAACGGGCTTATCAAGTCACTGATATGTTAGCTACTATTGCCCATGAACAAGGAAGAGGAGTTGTCATGATTACCCATGACACACGACTTTTAGACAAGTTTGACCGTATTTACACCATGAATGACGGCCGCTTGAAAGAGAAAGTCTAAAACTATTGGTAAGTAATTCCATCTATTTGGTCTTCATATATAGAAAAAAGCCTTGATACCAAGGCTTTTTTCTATCCACATTTGTCTTGATTTTTTCTAGGCTTTCAGGTGTCCCTCCACACGCTCCACATGGGAATAAGTCAAGTGGTTGCACCCACTTCAAGATTGGACCTTGCCTTCATCTCCATAAAATCAGAAAAAACATCTTATCTCTCAGTCAAATTAGATTTCTAGCATTTTATCGATTAGATAGTCAGACAGCTCTAGCTTGTCCGACAAATAGAAAATATAGCCTAATCGAGTCAACAGGTGCATAAAATACATCTGCATTTTCTTGTGTTTTTTTAGGTATCAGATCTAAATAAGGGGTTAATCTGGCATCACGTTGAACTGCTTCAATTAATTCTCTGAATAGCATGGATATCCTCACCTTAGTACATATCGTAGTCTTCATACCTCTCGCTTGGCATATTAGGAATTACATATGTGCATTAATAGTTCCGACAACTCTAGAAATACATTCGTATGTACGCCTAGTTTTGATTGACTTAATCAACGAATAACTCTAAGTCTAAATATAACTATACTTCAATATCATTTCTGTATTAGTTTATCCATATTCGGACGGATAACGTATTCTGTAGCATGCTCCCTAA
>CAUUNL010000033.1:0-20256 GCA_963546405.1 Abiotrophia defectiva
GAGGATGAGAAAAACCTAGCGCGCTTTGTTGACTTAGAACTTCAGCATGAAGGCTATGAGACAGCTATCTGTCATGATGGGCGTAAGGGCTTGGAGACTGCCCTTAATCAGGAATGGGATGTTATCTTATTAGATTTAATGTTACCTGAATTAAATGGTCTAGAAGTCTGCCGTCGAATTCGTCCCATTAAGGACACCCCTATTATCATCATGACGGCGCGTGATTCCGTTATTGACCGCGTATCTGGTCTAGACCAAGGGGCAGATGACTACATTGTTAAGCCATTTGCTATTGAGGAATTATTGGCGCGCTTGCGGGCACTCTTCCGTCGCATTGACCATAACAAGGAAGAGAAGAATCAATCCCAGCAGTCATCCGTTAAATACCGCAACTTGGTTATCGAGAAGAAGGGCAGAATTGTTAAACGTGATGATCAAGTCATTGATTTGACTAAGCGCGAATATGAACTCTTGCTCTACTTGATGGAAAATCTCAATACGGTTATGTCTCGTGAAGTCCTGCTAGACAAGGTCTGGGGTTACAAAACGGAAGTCGAAACCAATGTGGTGGATGTCTACATTCGCTATCTCCGCAACAAAATTGATGTTCCTGGCAAGGATTCTTATATCCAGACCGTTCGCGGGACAGGCTATGTCATGAGAACCTAGTCATGAGATTACCGAGTTTCCAGCTTAAACAGCCACTTTCGCTTAAATGGAAGTGGAGTATCTTATTATTTTTAGTCTTTAATCTTATTGGGGTTGCCAGTTTAATGGGCTACCGGCACTTGAGTCAAGAACAAGCCCTCGCCGCCATCAAGGCTAATGGCCAGATGCGCTTGGATCAAACGCAATCTGTTCTTAAGGCAGCCAAATTAGATATTGATCGACTGGGGACCAATGCAGAAAATGCAAAGGCAGATGACTTGTCTCTTTTAGCGGCTTTGGAAAATCCTGAAACTAGTTTGCGTCTCTATAATAGTGCCAATCAATTAGTTTACGAGACCCGTCGTCTGGATGTGCCGACTGTGGCAGCATCGCCGCAAGTGGATATCTATCCATATAAGAAACAACTTTTGGTCATAGGAACGGTTAGTCTGCCAGGAAGGGATGGGGCGAATGGGGGAACCCTACAATTTATCTACCGTCCTCTTCAATATCAGGACTGGTTAGCTAAGCAACAGCAGCTAAGTAGTTGGGTCTTGGTCGCCATATTAGTATTTTCCCTTGTGTTTGCCTATGGTTTAGCGCGTTATCTTTTACTTCCTTTGGAGTATCTTAATAATACGCTGGACTTGGTGGAAGAAGAGAGTTTGTCGACCATCCGGATTCGCAAACCGCGCAGTAATGACGAGTGGAGTGACTTGAACATTCATATCAATCGCCTCCTGGACAAAATTGATGGCTATGTTCAAAATCAAAAGCAATTTGTGGAAGACGTCTCTCACGAGTTGCGGACGCCTGTCGCCATTGTAGAAGGCCATTTGCAGATGCTTAATCGTTGGGGCAAAGACGACCCCGAGATTCTAGCTGAGTCCATTGATGCCTCCTTGCAAGAGATAACCCGCATGAAAGATTTAGTCCAAATGATGTTGGACTTGTCGCGGGCAGATCATGCTGAAGTTGACTACAAGGATGAAATGACCGAAATTTATGCCACTACTCGCCAGGTCTTCAATAACTTCGTGATGCTCTACCCTAATTTCCGTTTTTATCTGGACTCGGAAGGGGAGGACAAGGAGCTCTATGTCAAAATCTATCGCAACCACTTTGAGCAGATTTTGATTATTCTCCTGGATAACGCGGTCAAGTATAGTACCGATCGCCAAGAAATCCATATCGCGGTTAGTGCTTCCTTCACGACGGTCGAAATCGCTATTCAAGATTTCGGTGAGGGTATGAGCCAGGAAGACAAGCAAAAGGTCTTCGGACGCTTCTACCGTGTGGATAAGGCACGTTCCCGCCAGAAAGGTGGGAATGGCTTAGGCCTTAGCATCGCCAAGCAATTGGTGGATAGTTATAAGGGTCGGATCTATGTGGAGAGTGTGCTCCACCATGGTTCTATTTTCTATGTAGAATTCCCAATCTTGCTGGACAAGGCAGAAATTGAGAAGAACAAGAAGAAGGTTTTGACCAAAAATTTATAAGCCTAGAGAGGATGGGAAGCTTCCCATCCTTTTATTTATGATTGAATTAAGACGCGTCATCCCTCGGGCTAGAGGATGATTTTACCTTGACTAGACGAAAATACTTGAAAAAGAGAGCGTATTTTTATATAGTTAGAAGGTGAAAACTTTCGGAAATGAGTGAAGTGATTTTGAAAAAACAACGTAACTGGCAATTGATGGCCCTCTTGGTCGTCGTTGTATTGATTGCATCAGGCTGTGTGTCCTATGATGCTAATAATCAACCATATGGTTTGGTCTACGATTACCTGGGTAAACCAACCGCTGCCTTCCTAGACTTCTTAGCTGGCTTCTTATTCAACAGCTATGGTTTAGCTATTATCATTGTGACCTTACTAACACGGGTCTTCATGCTACCATCTTCCCTGAAGATGACGCGTGATACCATGATTAGCCAGGCTCGTATGAAGGTGGCTCAACCAGAAATCAACGAGATTCAAGAAGAAATCAATGCAAGTAAGGACCCAGCAGAGCGTGCTCGCTTGCAACAAGAGTTGATGGGTGTCTACAAGAAATACAACATCAACATGCTAGGTGGTTTATCTGGCTGCTTGCCACTGCTCTTACAAATGCCAGTCATCTCGGCCGTTTATGCCGCGATTCGGACTTCGACAGCTATTCAAAACTCTACCTTCTTAGGTATCCAGTTAGGGCAACGTTCAACCCTCATTGTGATTCTGGTGGTTGCTGTGTCGATTCTTCAAAGCTGGCTCATGCAAAAACAAATGCCAAGCACACCAGGTAATGAGAAGGCCGGTCAAACAAGTCAAGTTATGTTCTGGATGAACCCAATCCTCTTTGGTTGGATGACTTGGACAACAGATGCTGGTTTAGGTCTCTACTTCTTGGCGGGGGCAGTCTTCATGATTGGGCAACAGCTCTATACTAACCATGTGGTCAAACCAAAGATCCAAGAAATCATTGACCAAGACATGGCCAACGTACAGGTAACGCCACGTCGTCCGCGTAAGGATGTAACGGCCCAAGCAACTAAGGAAGCTAACCGTAACCGCTTGGTTCCAACTAAGGAAAGTGTTGGGGCAGCAGGCTCAAAACGCCGCAATGCAGGTAAACAAACACGACGTTAATTATAAGATGAGAGGCTGAGAAATCTCAGCCTCTTTTACTTTTGACGGAAGGTAGGGTGGTCTAGAAAAAGTCTTGATCAATATGAGAGCAAGTAGCCAAAAAAGTCCCTAAAAATAGGGCTTGAAACTTTTCTAATGGGGCCTTTTGTGGTAGAATAAAACTATTGATTTACTGCAAGTAATGGAAGGTATGGAGGTTCGAAATGTCAGCAAGTCGTGGGTTACTCATTGTCTTATCTGGCCCGTCCGGAGTAGGGAAGGGAACAGTGCGGGCAGCAGTCTTTGCCAATAATCAGTTTCAGTATGTATACTCAGTGTCAGCCACTACACGCGCGCAGCGCCCAGGGGAAGTTGATGGCAAGGATTATTATTTTGTAAGTCGCGAAGAGTTCGAGACCATGATCCAAAATGAGGACCTACTAGAATATGCTGAATATGTGGGCAACTATTACGGTACCCCAATTCAGAAAATTGAAGAAAACCTAGCGGCTGGTCACGATGTCTTCTTGGAAATTGAAGTTCAAGGTGCCATGAAGGTTAAGGAGCGTATGCCAGAAGGAATCTTCATCTTCTTAGCACCACCTAACTTGGAAGAGTTAGAATCCCGGATTACAGGGCGAGGCACAGATGCCGCGCATGTCATCCAAGAGCGCATGGCGACAGCCAAAGAAGAAATCGAATTGATGCAGCATTATGACTACGTCGTAGTCAACGACCAAGTCCAACATGCAGTCGACAAGATTAATGCCATTATTCAATCAGAACATCTCAAGGTCGAACGTGTAGTGGATCAAATCCGACACGACATGGAAACTTATTACGAAAAGGAGCGGATTTAGCCATGATGTTATACCCATCAATTGATAAATTATTAGAGAAAGTACCTTCCAAATACAGCTTGATTATTTTAGCTAGCAAACGATCACACGATTTGCAAGTCTACCAGAACCCACAACTAGACAAGTATGAGTCAGTTAAGGCCGTAGGTAAGTCACTCGAAGAAGTCATTGACGGCAAATTATATATCAAAGAAGACTAGTCAAGAAACTACTATGAGGACGTGTGTATGCAGTTCATATCATAGTAGTTTTTTCTACAAATTCCCCTGAATTCATTCGGAGAAAGGAGCCTGCCCATGTTTGTCAAGGTGATTGTCGATATTCCGGCTGCCCAAGTTAATCGACCCTTTGATTACCAAGTCCCTGAGGCCTATCAGGATAGTCTACAACTCGGCATGCGGGTACAAGTTCCTTTCGGCAATCGCCAATTGCTTGGCTTTGTGGTGGGCATTCACCATACCAGTGACTTCAAGGGGACACTCAAGCCCATTACAGCAGTCCTAGACTATGAATCCTTTATTAACGAGGAGCTACTAGACTTGAGTGAGCATTTGGCCCAGACCTTACATGCCTTCCGCATTAATGTCTTGCAAGCCATGTTGCCTGCCATGCTCAAAGTCAAATATCAGAATATCTTTCTGATTCATCAGCCCCAAGCTCTCAGTGACTATGAGCTACCAAGTGACTGGCTCAATCAGAGTCAACTTGACAAGGATCAGGTAGAGGCGCAGTTAAGTCGCAAGCAAATCAAGCAACTATTAGGCCAGGGCGTCCTGGAGTTGGTCTATCAGGTCCAAGACCAGACCACTACTAAGACTCAGACTATGATTGAGCTGGCTATGCCGGCTGAGTCAATCAAGCAAATCATCCAAGAGCTCCCTGCTAGAAGTCAGAAAGTAGCCCAGCTCTTGACCTATCTCTTAGCATCAGGTCAGCCCCAATGGGAACAACAAGCCCTCTTGGCTGCCAGCCAAGTCAGTGCTAGTAGCCTTAAGACTGCCCTCAAACATGGCTATATCAAGTCCCAAAAGGTCAGCGTCTATCGAGACCCCTTGGCGCATCTGGAGGTCGAGCAGAGTCATAGTCGCAGCTTGACTAAGGCTCAAGAAGTGGTCTATGAGCAGGTTGCCCAAGCATTAGAAGCACATCAGGATCAGACCTTCCTGCTAGAAGGTGTCACCGGTAGCGGCAAGACTGAAGTCTATCTCCAACTCATGGCCAAGGCCAGCCAAATGGGGCGGGGCGCCATTCTACTAGTTCCTGAAATTGCCTTAACCCCGCAAATGGTACGTCAGGTTAAGAGTCGTTTTCAAACTGGGGTAGCGGTCTTGCACTCAGGCTTGACAAACTCTCAGAAATACGATGAGTGGCGCCGCATTATTCGGGGCCAAGCCACCATTGTGGTAGGGGCCCGGTCTTCCATTTTTGCGCCTATTCGTGATCTAGGTCTAGTCATCATTGACGAAGAACATGAGACCACCTACAAGCAATCAGATACGCCACGCTATCATGCCAGAGAAGTGGCCATCTGGCGCTGTCACTATCACCAGGCACCGCTGCTTCTAGGATCTGCGACCCCTTCGCTAGAGTCTCGCTCGCGCGCCCAAGTAGGGCGTTACCAACATCTGCGCCTGCCTGAACGTGTTAACGGACGGCCTTTGCCGCCCGTTACCCTAGTGGATATGACTAAGGAGATGGCCCAGCAAACGACCGACGAGCTGTCCTCTGTCCTTAAAGACAAGATTGCCGACCGGCTAGCCAAAGGGCAACAGATTGTACTCTTACTCAATCGGCGAGGCTATGCCTCTTATATGCTCTGTCGGGAATGTGGCCAAGTCATTCAATGCCCACGCTGCGATATTTCCTTAACCTATCACAAGCATGAGCATCGGCTCAAATGCCATTACTGTGACTACCAAAGCCCAGTACCTGACCGCTGTCCTAACTGCCATAGTGACTATCTCAGAACTTTTGGCTTAGGAACCCAGAAGATTGAGGAATTACTCAATCAGCATTTTCCTGACGCACGTGTAATCCGCATGGATATGGATACGACACGCAAGAAGGGCCAACACGAAGCCCTTTTGGATAGCTTCCGTCGCCATGAAGCGGATATTCTCCTAGGAACTCAAATGATTGCCAAGGGTCTGGACTTTGAGAACGTGACCCTAGTCGGCGTAATCAATGCCGATACGGCCCTCAATCTGCCAGATTTCCGGGCAGGGGAGAAGACCTTCCAACTCTTGACCCAAGTAGCTGGTCGAACAGGCCGGGGACGTTTCGAAGGTGAGGTCCTGATTCAAACCTATAATCCAGACCACTATGTTATGCAATTGGCCCAGCAACATGATTATGAGTCCTTCTTCTACTATGAGATGAAGCGACGTCATCTAGGCCATTATCCGCCTTATTTCTATACCACTTTAATTACTATTTCTAGCAAATATCAGGCCAAAGCCCAAGCTATGAGTCATCAAGTTAAGCAAGCCCTCTTAGCAAGTGGGGCTGCCATTGAGATTCTAGGCCCTAGCCAGGGCGCGATAGCTCGGATTAATGAACGCTATTATTTCCAACTCTTGCTCAAGTACAAGGATGGTCAAGTCATCAAGGAAAGCCTTGGGGCCATCTTAGACCAATCCCAGCTTGAAGCCAAGCAGGGGATTTATATTACCATTGACCACGAGCCACTCTTTTTCAACTAGCGAGGTGTATCGAACATGAAAAAAATTATCTTTATGGGAACGCCGCAGTTTGCGGCAGAAATTCTCCAAGGCTTACTCGAGCATGCCTCCTACCAGGTCATTGCGGTAGTGACCCAGCCTGACCGTCCGGTCGGACGCAAGCGGGTCTTGACCCAGTCACCCGTTAAGCAATTGGCCTTGGCCAATGATATTCCCCTTTACCAACCTGAACGCATTAGTCGTTCTGAGGAATTAGAAGAACTGATTAATTTAGATGCTGACATTATCGTGACGGCGGCTTATGGTCAGTTCATTCCCACCCGTCTTATTAATTCAACGCCCCACACGGCTATCAATGTCCATGCTTCGCTACTACCTAAGTATCGCGGCGCCGCGCCTATTCACTACGCCATCTGGAAGGGCGATCATGAGACCGGTATTTCCATTATTTACATGACCAAGGAAATGGATGCGGGTGATATTCTAGCCCAACGTTCCTGTGTCATCGAATCAGATGAGACCGTGGGTGCCCTCTTTGGTAAGTTGGCTATTATCGGGCGGGAACTGCTCCTCGATACTCTCTTCAAACTTTTTGCCAATGAGATTACAGCGATGGAGCAAGATGTCAGCCAAGTGGTCTTTTCGCCTTCAATTACTAAGGAACAAGAACAGCTTAACTGGCATGAGTCTGCTCACCAGGTAGACTGTCATGTTCGGGCCTTCAATCCTTTCCCTTCGACTTATACGGTCTTAGGTGACTTACGGATTAAGGTTTGGGCAGGAGCACCCATGGCTTATGAGCCAAGCCCAGAAGATCAGGCTGCAGAGCCAGGTACCATTCTGGCCTATAAACGTAAACACCTGATTGTGAAGTGTGGTCATCATTCCTATTATGGCATTCGCGAGTGGCAGGAGTCTGGTAAGAAGCGCCTGAGCCTAGAAGACTATTTCAAGGGCAATGATTTAGCGCAATTAGCAGGCCAAGTTTTCGCTTCGCCTCAAGTAGAAGAAGAGGAAGCTCATGAAAGTTAAGCCACAAGCCGCTAAGCGGCTCAAACATAATGTCCGCTTTCAGGCCCTGCAGCTCTTGGTAGAGATTGACTGGCATGACCAGTATTCTAATGTTCTTCTCAATCGAGCACTGAGCCAGACAGAACTCAAGCTAGTCGATCAAGGGCTTTTGGTTAATTTAGTCTACGGTAGCATTCAACATCGTTTGACCCTGGATTTCTACTTAGAACCTTTCATCAAAGGCAAGAAGTTAGAGCCATGGATTCGCTCCCTCTTAAGAATGACCGCCTATCAGATGCTTTACCTAGAGCGGATTCCGGACCATGCAGCTATTAACGAAGCGGTTAACATTGCTAAACTCAATGGCCATGCAGGCCTGGCTGGCCTAGTCAACGGCGTCTTGCGCAATTTCCGTCGTCAGGAACTACGCTCCTTGGATACAGTGACAGACCCAGTTGAAGCCCTCAGCATTCAATACAGTATCGCCCCTTGGATTGTGGCCCTCTTACAAAAACAGTATGACCAGTCAATCTTGGCTGATTTATTGGCTAGCCTCAACCAACGTCCACGTCTAACAGCCAGAATTCAAGCTCATCCCAATGAGCGCGACCAAATCCTGGCCCAGCTAAGGGCAGCCGGCTATCAAGTTGAGGCCGGCAACCTATCGCCCTATGCTATTGAAAGCTTAGATGGTCGAATCATAGAGTCGCCAGCCTTTCAAGCAGGGCGTTTGACCATTCAGGATGAATCTTCTATGTTGGTGGCCCCAATCGGCCGGCCAGTAGCAGGTCAACGACTCTTGGATGCTTGCAGTGCGCCTGGAGGCAAGGCGACCCATATGGCCTATTTACTAGAGGCCGGGCACTTGGATGCCCTGGATATTTCTCAGGCCAAGCTAGACTTGGTGGCGGGACACATGGAACGCCTAGGCTTAAGCCAACAAGAGGGTTTGATCATATCACTTCATGCCACAGATGCCTTAGACTTTATGCCCCCAAGCGGGACACTCTATGATATAATCTATTTGGATGCACCATGTTCAGGTCTCGGCCTCATGCGTCGCAAACCTGAAATTAAATATACTAAGCAAGCAAGCGATATTGAAGCACTTAGCAAGCTTCAGAGTCAGCTCTTAGACCATGTTGCCAGTCTACTCAAACCAGGCGGAACCTTAGTCTATTCAACCTGTACCTTGGCACAAGCTGAAAACCAAGCCCAGGTCAAGGCCTTCTTGGAAAGACAGGCTGACTTCCAACTCAGTTCGATAGGGCCAGAAGAAGTTCAAGGAGCGTCAGTTCTGACTGCAGATGGCATGATTGAAGTCTTGCCACAAGACTACTTGACCGATGGCTTCTTCATTGCACGTATGACTAAGTCAGCCTAGCTTGCACTAAAATCAACATATGAAGGAAACAGAGGTGACTACATGAAACTTGCACTATGTTCCAATATCGGTAAACGTCGAACAACCAACCAGGATTATGCGGATTATTTTCTTAATGATTTTGGACAACTCCTGCTCATCCTCTGTGATGGGGTAGGGGGGCATTTGGGTGGCGACGTAGCCAGTCAACGTACCACCCAATATATTGGGCAGTATTTCCAAGATTTGAACCAGGCCTTAGCACCTGAACAGGTGTCAGCGTGGATTGAAGGGACTTTAAAGCTAGTCAACCAACAAATTTATCAAGAAGCCCAAGCTGATAAGAACTTGAACGGCATGGGGACTACCATTGTCTTGGCCTTGATAGTCGATGGCACCATCTATTTAGGCCATGTAGGGGATAGCCGCGCTTATATCTATAAAGAAGGTAAGCTCCAGCAATATACTGAGGATCATTCCTTGGTTAATGAATTGATTCGGGCCGGGGAAATTACCTTGGAAGAATCTTATCTTCATCCCCATCGTAATGCCGTCACCCAATCCATTGGTCTGACTCATCCACTTGAGGTAGCCATTCAGACCGTGCCTAGCCAGGAGGCTGAGATGTTGCTCCTATGCTCTGATGGTTTGACTAATATGGTGTCACCTCAAGCCTTGGAAGAGCTCTTCCAGTCATCGCGCCAAGAGGCTAATTTTGCCCAGCAATTAATTGCAGCAGCTAACGAAGCTGGAGGCATGGATAACATTTCCGTTATTATTGCTTCAGACTTAAGCACTGAAAACTTAGAGGAGGTATCTGAATGGAAATAGGCGATAAATTATCAGGCAGATACCTGCTAACAGACTTTATCGGTCAGGGTGGGATGGCCAATGTTTTCCTAGCCCAAGACTTAATCTTAGAAAGACAAGTAGCCGTTAAAGTCCTGCGTTTTGACTTCCAAGACAACCAGGATGCCATCCGTCGCTTCCAACGTGAAGCCATGTCGGCTAGCCAATTGCTGCACCGCAACATCGTAGAAATCTATGATGTCGAGGAGAAAGAAGACCAGCAATACATTGTCATGGAGTATGTGGATGGGACAGATCTCAAGACTTATATTCGCCAAAATGCACCCCTATCTTTAGAACTAGTGGTACTGATTATGAGTCAAATCCTGTCGGCTATTGAAGTGGCGCATAAGAACCAAATTATTCACCGGGATATTAAGCCTCAGAATATTTTGATTACCAAGACAGGTGCTATTAAGATTACCGACTTTGGGATTGCCATTGCCCTGTCGGATACTTCCATCACGCAGACTAATACGCTCTTGGGTTCGGTTCATTACCTATCACCTGAGCAAGCGCGTGGTAGCAATGCCACCGTTAAGTCAGATATCTACGCCCTAGGGGTCGTCCTCTATGAATTGATTACTGGCTCTGTGCCATTTGATGGTGAATCAGCTGTCTCCGTGGCCCTCAAGCACTTCCAGGAAGAATTCCCACGTATCCGGGACAAGATGGACTATGTGCCGCAAAGCTTGGAAAACGTAGTCCTCAAGGCTACTGCTAAGGACCCAGCCAACCGTTACGATTCTGTTCATAGTATGTTAGCGGACTTATCGACGGCCCTTAATGCGAGTCGTATGAATGAACCGGTCTTTGTCCCGAATTCAAGTGGTCAGGCGCGAGTTCAAATGAAGCCTATAAAACCGGTCAAAACGCCGGTTGCAGCGCCAATTGAAGCGCCAGAACCCATCGATTATGATGCCTATCAACGCATTGATGAGGTGGCGCCTCTGGATAAGCCACGTCGTAAACGTCGGATTGCTGCCTGGCTCTTGGCCATCATCAGTCTCTTAGTTATTTGTGGTGGGGTCTATATCGCCTACACGCGCTTGACCGAGTACACTTCAGTGCCAGAAGTGGCCAAACTCAGCAAGGATGAGGCGGTACAGAAAATTCAAGCAGCCAATCTACAAGTGGGGGCCATTAAGCAGACTTGGAGTGACAGTATTCCTCAGGGTCAGGTGATTAAATCAACACCAGGCTCTGGCGCTCGGATTCGTAAGGCTTCAACAGTCGACTTAGAAATCAGTAACGGGAAAGAACAAGTTGAAATCGGCAACTATGTCGGTCAAGACTATGAATCGGTTCGCTCCCAATTGACCGCGGCTAACTTTATCGTAGAGCGTCGTGACTTTGCTTCGACGCCAGAGAATAATGGGAAGATTTTAGCCCAAAGCGTGGAACCAGGTTCCAAGGTGGTGCCAAGCACTACTTCCCTAGTCTTTACTGTAGGGAAGGTGGCAGACTCCACCACCATGCAGGACTTCAATAACCTACCACTGGAAATGGTGCAAAACTTCGCGGAAGCTAACGGATTGACTGTTGACGTCAGCGAAGACTACGATAATGACATTCCAAAAGGGCGTGTCATCAGCCAAAGTCCTAAATATGGCGTGGCTTTAAGTCAAGGCGATACCATCAAGGTTACCGTTTCTAAAGGGCGCAAGGAAGAGAAGATCCTGACGGCCGTTCAACGGGTAAATATTGAGTACGTGCCAAAATATGCTAGCACGGACGTCAACCAACGTAACCCATTGCCGAATAAGATTCAGGTCTTCATTGGCGATAGCCGCAACAATATTAATACGCTGGCCCAAGAATTTGAGATTTCTGAATCACGTAGTATCGAGATTCTGCTCTATATTATGGAAGGCGGCGTTGGTCAATACCGCGTCATGCGGGATGGCGAAGTCATTGCTGAAAGTAATGAAGTCTATCCAAATGATAATTAACCCTAAGAGGCTAGAAACTTCTAGCCTCTTTTTCATGGGAAAATATGAGTCCTGATTAGTCTAGGCTGTCCTGTCAGCCAGAACTGACAAGGCGCTTAAAATATGGTACCATTAAGTCAGTATCAAGCAGAGGGTGACAGTATGGCAGAAGACAAAGTAATCATCAAAGAAGGCGTTATTTCCCAATCTCTTAGTGGCTTTTATTCAGTGCGGTCTGAGGGCCAAACCTATGTGACCAAGCCCAGGGGGAATTTCCGCCACCAACAGCTCAAGCCTTTGGTGGGGGACCATGTTACCTTTGAATGGGAAGAGGGCTTAGACCCCAAGGCCGACCAAGCCTTAGGACGCTTGATTGAGGTCCTACCTCGTCGTAATCAATTCGTTAGACCAAGTGTGGTCAATGTGGATGATGCGCTGGTGGTCATGTCCTTGGTGGAGCCGGACTTCTCCTATTCCCTAGTCGACCAATTTCTAGCCTCTGTGACTTCCCATGGCATTGAGCCACATCTGATTCTGACCAAATACGACCTCTTGCTAGCACAAGAAGGGGAGGAACAAGCCCAAGATCGTGTCGCCCAGATCCAAGCCCTTTATGAGGCGGCTGGTTATACAGTAACTGTCATGGATCCTGCATCGGATGCGCTAGCTAATCTTAGTCAACTCTTGCACCAAGGTCTCTATGTGGTGATGGGCCAGTCTGGGGTCGGTAAGTCCACCTTACTTAACCAGCTACTACCTCAAGCTGACATTGAAACCGGCGAAATTAGCCAGTATCTGGGACGTGGGCGCCATACCACACGAGAAGTGACCCTCTATCCCTTGAATCAGGCTTTGATTGCTGACACGCCAGGCTTTTCGGCCCTAGATTTCGAACAGATTGAGAAGGAGCAAGTGACCCAACTCTTCCCAGAAATTCAAGAACTCAGCCAAGAATGTCGTTTCCGTTCCTGTCTCCATTTAGAAGAACCGGGTTGTGCGGTCAAGCAAGCATTAGAAGCGGGAAGCTTGGCTACTAGTCGCTACCAATCCTATTGTCAATTAATCCAAAAAATTGATCAGCGCAAACCCCAATACCATCTCAAAAAACGCCGTTAAGGAGGAAACTTTATGTATATTGCACCTTCCATGTTGAGTGCCGATTTTAATAACCTAGCCCAATCTATTCGAATGGTTGAAGAAGCTGGGGCTGACTACCTACACATTGATATTATGGATGGGGATTTTGTACCCAACATTTCCTTTGGCCCTATGCTCTATCAAGGCTTGCGCGCTCAATCTAAGCTAGTCTTTGATGTTCACATGATGGTGACCAATCCTGAACGCTATGTGGACCAAGTGGTCAAGGCGGGCGCAGATGTGGTGACCGTTCATATGGAGGCGACACCTCATATTCATCGCGCTCTGCAGTTAATCAAGGCAGCGGGGGCCAAGGCGGGCGTTGTCATTAATCCAGGCACGTCAGTTGCGGCCATTGAAGCAGTTCTGGGTCAAGTTGATCAGGTCTTGGTCATGACAGTTAACCCAGGTTTTGGTGGTCAGGCCTTTATTCCTGCAACCTTGGACAAAGTTCGCCAATTGGCTGATTTGCGTCAAAAACAAGGCTATAGCTATCTAATTGAAGTTGACGGTGGGGTGAATGACAAGACGGCTACTGACTGTCTAGCGGCGGGCGCAGATATCCTAGTAGCAGGTTCTTACGTCTTCGGGCATTCAAATCCAGCCCAAGCCATTCAGACGCTCAAGTCCTTGGCATAGCTAACTGATAGAGTAGGGGGCAGTCTAAGTGGCAACAGCATGTGTCATTGTCTGTGGGGGTGGACCTAATCCAGCCCTTGATCAGATTGAAAATTTAATCCAAGCCTATGACCAAGTTTATTTTGTAGGGGCTGACCGTGGAGCCCTAAGATTAGTCAGAGCAGGTTATGTTCTGGATGTGGCCTTGGGCGACTTTGATTCGGTGTCAGAAGCAGAGCGTCAAGTCATTGAGGCGCACAGTCAGGAATTTCAAGCCTTTCCTAGCGAGAAGGACGATACCGATGGTCATTTGGCCTTGGACCTGGCCATGACCCGCTGGCCGGAGGCAGATTATGTAGTGCTTGGTTTTCTAGGCGAAAGGGGCGGACGACTGGACCATTTCTTGGCTAATATCTGGTTGGCCCATCAGCCACGTTTCCAAGTTGGTTTGTCTCGACTTAGCTTGCTGGAGGCTCACCACAAGGTGCGTTTCTTAGAGCCTGGCCACCATGTCTTGGCCTATGAGCCTTGTCTCTACCTGTCAGTCATTAGCCTGACACCAGTTCAAGGTCTGACCATTCATGGGGCCAAGTACACCTTGCCAACAACTGATTATGCTAGTCCCCAATCCCTGATTAGCAATGAATACAAAGCCAGTCAGGAGCCTGTGGAAATTGCCTTTGAGTCGGGTCTAGTCATGATTTTCTGGGTCAACCAAGTGTAAAAACCGAAAAAATCACCCTCAAAGACTTGTCAAATGAGGGAAAATATGATAAATTAGTTCAGTATGATAAAGCAGAGACATTAAGCTCCTGCAGCGAAAAGGAGGAAACAAGAATGGCTAAAGAATGTTATTTCACTGGGCGTAAAGCTCGTTCAGGTAACACTCGTTCAAAAGCGATGAACAAAACAAAACGTCGTTTCGGCGCTAACTTACAAAAAGTACGCATCTTAGTGGATGGCGAACCTAAGAAAGTTTGGGTTTCTGCTCGTGCTTTAAAATCAGGTAAAGTAGAACGCGTTTAATAGCGATGATCCCAGTCCCATGGATTGGGGCTTTTTTTTGAGTAAGACCTCCTCTGTCTAGACAAGTATAGAAGACAGGCCCCCAGTTTGGAATGGTCTTTATCTTAATGAGTGCACAATCAAGCATTTTATGCTAAAATAGATATGATATATTAGATGTGAGGAGGAAATCGCATGACAATCAAAATCCAAACACCCAATGGACAAGTGTCCCTAACGCAAGATGTGATTTCAACAGTTGTCGGCACTGCCGTAACAGATAACTACGGTGTGGTCGGAATGGTAAGTAAGAACTTCTTCCGTGATAACTTAATTGAGATTCTAGGACAAGAGAATTACTCCAAAGGGGTTGTCATCACCCAACGTGGGGATGATGTTCTCGTGGATGTCTACATCTTAGTGTCTTACGGGACTAAAATCTCAGTTATCTGCCAAAACATTCAACAAGCCGTGAAATACAGTGTTGAACAATTGCTGGGCTTCGAAGTCAGCTATGTCAATGTTCACGTACAAGGCGTAAAAATTGATTAAGTCAACCGTATAAAACGGTAAGGAGGATAAAAATTGGAATTGAAACAATTAACGGCAAAAGAGTTTGTGCCTATGGTTGTAGCCGGAGCGGAACGCTTAACATCCAATGTCGAATTAATTAACTCACTCAACGTATTCCCTGTGCCAGATGGCGATACCGGGACTAACATGAACATGACCTTCGTTTCTGGGGCGGAAAACCTCAAATCCAGTCAAGCTAGTCACGTCGGTGAATTAGCGGGCGCCTTAGCCAAGGGACTTTTGATGGGGGCGCGTGGTAACTCTGGGGTTATCTTATCTCAGATTTTCCGTGGTTTCTCACAACGTATTAAGGAAGAAGAAGTCTTAGACGCTAAGCATTTTGCCCAAGCCTTCTTAGGTGGGGTAGAATCAGCCTATAAGGCAGTTATGAAACCTGTCGAAGGGACTATTTTGACTGTTGCCCGTGAATCTGCTTTGCGCGGTGAGAAGGCTGCTGAGAAGACCGAGAACATTATTGAAGTTATGAAAGCTATTGTCGAAGGCGCTCAATTGGCCTTAGACAAGACACCTGAATTATTGCCAGTCTTGAAACAAGTGGGCGTAGTAGACTCTGGTGGTAAAGGCTTGCTCTGCGTCTATGAAGGTTTCTTGTCATCCTTGACAGGCGAGACTGTTGTAGAAGTTAAGGCAGCTCCTGCAGCTCCTGGCCACTCTCACGCCATGTTCGAAGATGGCAATGAGCCACCAATGGCCTTAGAAGATATTACCTTTGGTTACTGTACAGAAATTATGGTTCGTATTGGCCAAGGCCCAACTGTTGAGAAGGCCTTTGACTATGACGCTTTCCGTAGCACCCTCAACACCAAAGGGGATTCCCTCTTGGTCGTAGCGGACGATGAAATCGTCAAGGTTCACATCCATACTGAAAACCCAGGCGAAATTATGCAATTGGGTCAAGAATTTGGGGAACTGATCAAAATCAAAGTCGACAACATGCGTGAACAAGTCCGTGGCTTAGAAGCGGAAGAACATGCTATGAAGGAAGCACCAGCAGAGGCTGCACCAAAAGTTCCTTATGCTATTATTGCAGTAGCAGCAGGTGAAGGTGTGGGCCAACTCTTTACTGACCTAGGGGTTGCCAAAGTCTTGGCCGGTGGTCAAACTATGAACCCTTCAACAGAAGACTTCGTCAAAGCAATTGAAGCAGTCAATGCAGAACAAATCATCCTCTTGCCTAACAACAAGAACATCATCATGGCGGCTGAACAAGCAGCCCAAGTAGCGGAAGTGCCAACAGTCGTTGTACCAACCACTACGATTCCTCAAGGGATCACGGCTATGATGGCCTTCGATGCTAGCTTAGATTTAGAAGCCAATGGGGTTCAAATGAATGAATCACGTGATTTCGTCCAATCTGGTCAAATTACTTACTCCATTCGTGACACCGAGATTGATGGCGTGTCCATCAAGAAGGATGACTACCTGGGCTTAGTTAACAACAAGATTGTCTTGTCCTTGCCTGATTTGAAGGATGCTCTCTTGGCAACCTTAGAAGCCATGGTGGATGAAGACTCTGAGTTGGCAACTATTATTGTCGGGGAAGAAGGAACTACTGAATTAGCCGATGAGGTAGCAGAGCTCTTAACTGACAAATTCAATGACTTAGAAGTCGAAATCGTCCAAGGTGACCAACCTGTATACCACTACATGATGTCAGTGGAATAATTAAAACACTTAAAAGACTAAGGCTCATGCCTTGGTCTTTTTCTATGTCTTGGTGAGCTTGGGCTCCAGCTTGAATAGTCGCTATCTGGCTATGAAAATGCTATAATAATGAGACAGACAAGCAGAAAGGAGGGGGCTTATGGGACTTAATTGGTTAGATAGCATTGATCATCTCAAGGGAGTAGGACCCGCGCGCGTCAAGCTCTTCCAACAGGTAGGCGTCTCAACTGTCCGCGACCTCATGTTTCATTTTCCCTTCCGCTTTGAGTCGGTGGCCGTGCGACCTTTGGCGACTATCTTAGATCAGGAGAAGGTCACCCTTAAAGGCAAGGTCGTGACGCCACCTGTGGTAGCCTACTTTGGTGGCAAGAAGAGCCGGGTTTCTTTCAAGCTGGCGGTCAATGACCACGAAATTATCAACGTGTCTTTCTTCAACCAACCCTATCTTAAGCAAGCCATTCAGTTGGGGCAGGAGCGGGCCATTTACGGCAAATGGCAGTCTAATCGTCAGACCCTCTTAGGTATGAAGCTGATTCAAGTAGCACAGGAAGGCCAGGAGTTTGCGCCAGTTTACCATGCTACTAAGGGCCTTAAGCAAAGCGCTATTGTGGCTAGTATTGCGGCTTCCTTTAACCAGTATCAAGAGGCCATCCCAGAGGTCTTACCCCAGTATCTCAACGACCAGTATCGGCTCTTAGATTTGCCTTTGGCCCTCTATGCCATGCATTTTCCGGAGAATCAAGAGCAACATCACCAAGCCACACGGAAAATTATCTATCAGGAGTTTTTCCTCTACCAATGGCGTCTGCAAGCGGCCCTTAAGCAGCATGAAACAGAGCCAGGCATCCAGATTCATTATGACAATGACCAGCTTAAGACTTGGATTAGCTTCTTACCATATGAGTTAACTCAAGCACAGAAGCAGGTAGTCAATGAAATCTGTCGCGACCTCATGGCCCAGCACCCTATGCGACGCATGGTGCAAGGGGACGTTGGGAGCGGGAAAACGCTGGTAGCCTTTCTGGCTATTCTAGCCAGCTTAAGTGGAGGCTTCCAGTCAGCCCTTATGGCGCCGACTGAAATTCTAGCCAAGCAGCATGCCCAGTCCTTCAACCAGCTCTTTGCCTCTATGGGCTTGGAAGCCGCTCTCCTGACCAGTGCCATGACAGCCAAGGCCAAGCAAGCAGTCTTAGATGGCTTGGCTAATGGGCAGATTCAGGTGGTCATCGGGACTCATGCCTTGATCCAAGAAACGGTCCAATTCAAGCAACTTGGCTTAGTCATTATTGATGAGCAACATCGCTTTGGGGTTGGTCAGCGCCAAGCCCTAGTAGATAAAAATGACAAAATAGCCGTCAACCTACTTCAAATGACGGCAACGCCTATTCCGCGTTCCCTAGCCATGACCCTCTATGGCGAGATGCACGTCTCCACCATTGATCAGTTACCTAAGGGCCGTCAGCCTATCACGACCCGTTGGCTCAAGGAAGATCAATTAGAGGAACTAGAAGACCATGTGGCCCAAGAATTAGAGGCCGGACACCAGGTCTACTATGTGCTCCCTCTGATTGAGAGTTCTGAACACTTGGAGCAGATAGAGAACGTGCTAGAGGTGGCCGACCGCTTGGCCGACCGCTTCCCAAACTTTAAGGTCGACGTCTTACACGGTCAACTTAATAAGGAAGAGCAAGAAGCTGTCATGGATCGATTCAAGCAAAATCAGGTTCAGATTCTCGTGGCGACCACCATGGTGGAAGTCGGGGTCGATGTGCCTAATGCCACCATTATGGTCATTCAGTCAGCCGAGCGCTTTGGCTTGGCCCAGCTCCACCAGTTGCGTGGACGAGTAGGGCGGAGCCAGCTAGCCAGCTACTGTTACCTAATTGGCAGTCCAACAACCGAACAGGGCAAGGAGCGACTTAAGATTATGGTGGACCACCAAGATGGTTTCCTGATTAGTCGAGAAGATTTGAAGATTCGCGGTATGGGGGACTTAATGGGACGTAGCCAAAGTGGTTTGCCTGAATTCCACTATGCTAATTTGATTGAAGACGAAAAAATCTTAACAGTTGCCCGCAAGGATGTTCAGGACTTACTCAAGCATCCAGAACGCCTATCAGAAGCCGAATGGCAGGCGCTTAATCAATGGAGTCAGACGCAAGCGATTGAGGTCTAGCCCAAACTGCCTGTTTCCGATCTAGGTTGACGGCTTGGCAGGGACTTGTTATGATGAAAGCACGAGAATTGGCGATAGCGATTGCCAAAGACTGAATAGATATGAAGAACCTATAAGGAGGAAGACAAGGAATGATTAGAATTGCAGTAGATGCCATGGGCGGGGATTTCGCGCCTGAATCAGCCGTAAAAGGGGTAAATCTCGCCATTGCAGCCTTTGATAACATCGAAGTGCTCTTATTTGGTGACCAAGATAAAATTCGCCCATATTTAGAAGCGACAGGGCGGGTCGAAATCATCCATACCCCAGAGAAAATCAATGGGGATGATGAGCCCGTACGTGCCATTCGCAAGAAGAAAAATGCTTCCATGGTATTAGCAGCGCAAGCAGTCAAGGAAGGCCAAGCTGATGCCTTGCTATCAGCAGGGAACACCGGGGCTCTCTTAGCCAGTGGCTTACTGATTGTGGGCCGGATTAAGAATATTGATCGTCCTGGTCTTATGCCAGTCTTACCAACTGCGTCTAGTCAACATCCTTACTTGGTCTTGATGGATGCCGGTGCTAATGCTGACTGCAAGCCAGTCAACTTACTGCAATTTGCGGTTCTGGCCAACTTCTATGCCCAACGAGTTCTGGGGATTGCTCAGCCTAAGATTGGTCTGCTTAACAATGGGACTGAGGCTACCAAGGGCAATGAATTATCTAAGGCGGCCTATGAACTCTTAGCTGCTGAGACTAGCCTTGACTTCTACGGCAACGTGGAGACTAAGACCTTGCTAGATGGCCCAGTTGATATTGTGGTCACCGATGGTTTTACCGGGAATGCCGTATTGAAGACTCTGGAAGGGACCTCTAAAACCCTCTTTAGTCTCATTAAATCCCAATTATTGGGTGGCGGGCTGAAGGCTAAATTAGGAGCGCTCTTAGTCAAAGACGCCTTATCAGGCCTCCGCGACAACTTTGATGACACCAAACAGGGTGGGGCAGTTCTCTTAGGGGTTAAGGCACCTGTTATCAAGGCTCACGGCTCTTCTAACGAACAAGCCATCTTCAATGCCATTCGTCAGGCTCGCACGATTGTTGAATCTGGCATTATCCAGGAAGCAACTGACT
>CAUUNL010000034.1:0-19380 GCA_963546405.1 Abiotrophia defectiva
TATTAAATTCTAATTATCTCCGCAATCTAGCTGAGCAGCCTCAAGACTCATTGATTTAGCTTGTTGATAGCCACTTTCATAGGCCAACCCCTCTTCAGTGACATGAGGTTGCTTAAAGACAATATGCCCCTGAACCTGAGCGCGGAAAGCCTCTCTTACTTCTTCAGGAACTTGAATTACCAAGGAATAGCCGGCTTCTTCCGCTACCATAACTTGACGCTGACGCTCATATTTTGCTGCTAAGCCATCCATAAAACCTTGATAATAGGCTCGACGTTGGCTTTGCTTCTGGGAGGAGGTCAAATCTTGGCTAACTAATTTAAGGTGTTGTCCAGCATGATACTTCATGGCCTTAGTCGCTAGTTGAAAGACATGATAGGCTAAATCCACGTCTGACTGATATCCCATATAGACGATCTTGCGATGAGTTTTTGATTGATGAGGCAATCGCGTGCTCTGCACATAGAGCATAATGCGAAAATTATCGGCAATAGTTCGTGCCAATAGCTTCTCCCACCAAAAGAGGGTTTTGTACACAGATAAGGAACGTGTGACAATGACATCTAGACTAGTGGCCGCATCTAGCTCATGCTGGGATATTTTATGCTTAAGCATGAGTTTTTGTGCCATCAAGAGAGCTGTCTGGCTCTCCTCATCCTGGTTACCGTCCTCTGCTAGCTCAAGCAAATTACGGATTTTATCCAAGATTTTATCATTTGGATTCATGAATACCCGACCTTTCTGTGGAAACGTTGGTCATAAATTCAAGCTAACTGACTTAAAACTTGCTCAAAATGACCTGGCAGTGGCGCCTTAAATTCTAACCACTCACCTGTTCTAGGATGTTGTAATTTAAGTGCATAGGCATGAAGTAGTTGGCCAGACATATCATGGACGAGTGACCCTTTGACATGGTCCAGCCCCTTGCGATATACTGGGTCGCCAACTAGTGGATGTCCAATAAACTCTAGGTGGACACGAATCTGGTGAGTCCGACCGGTCTCTAGCTCCAAGTCTAATAAAGTAGCATTCTCATAATTTTCTAAGACTTGAAAACGAGTTAAAGCATATTTCCCGTCTTTAGCAACCGTCCAACGCAAGCGATTTGCTGGATCTCGTTGCAGCGGGGCTTCAATAGTACCTTGCGGAGCTTTGACGTGGCCATGCACGAGTGCCCTATATGAGCGACGCATATCATGATTGACTAGTTGGTATGCTAGGGCTTGGTGAGCGGCATTATGTTTAGCCACTACTAAGAGACCAGAAGTGTCCTTATCAATCCGATGCACGATACCAGGGCGGTATAAATCCGAGCCATTGGACAGATTTCCGTTCAAGTAATGAAGTAAGCCATTGACCAGAGTTCCCTGTAGATGGCCTTTTGAAGGATGCACGACCAATCCTGCTGGTTTATTAATGACCAGGATATCGTCGTCTTCATAAACAATATTAAGATCCATTGCCTCAGGTTCTGGCAGCTTGTCTTCTTCTACTATAAGGCTTCGACGCTCAACGAGGAGGCATTCATCTCCCTTTAGTTTAAAGTTGGCTTTTTGATGGTGACCATCAACCTTTACAAGGCCGTCTTTGATAATCTTTTGAATAGTTGAACGGCTTTCACCAGGCATTAAGTCGGTTAAAATCTTATCCAGACGTCCCGCTTGCCCCTTTAATTGAAATTTCTCTGCTGTCATAAGCAACCCCTTCTTTGCGACATTCTTTAAAATAAACTCAAATCTTGCTCTTTTGCGAGTACAAGTAAAATGATAACACCAATCGTCAAGGCTGAATCCGCTAGATTGAAAATTGGGAAGCTGATAAAATCCGTTTGTAGCATATCAACAACATAGCCATTGACAAGACGATCAATCAGATTGCCTAATGCACCGCCTACTAGACATCCATAGGCAAAATTGACCCAGGAAGAGCTAGCTTGTTTTTTATAAATTTTATAGCTGAAAAAAGTAACTGCTAAGACTGTAATAGCAATAAAGAGACCTTGAGCTCCGGGTAAGATGCCCCAAGATGCCCCCCTATTTTGTACGTAGGTTAGACTGAAATATCCAGGAATAAGCTTAATTTGGGATCCTACCGCAAGGTTTGAAACAACCCAAAATTTCAGACCCTGGTCGGCAATTATAAGGCCAACTATCGTAACCAATGCGACTAACATGTCGTTCTCCTTGTTAAATGCGTTTTCTTTTTGGTATAATAAAGATGTATAAGTTCTATTATACCTCAAAATGGTGAAGAAAACACCTAGGTGGCACCTAAAAACTAAAGTAAAGGAGTCTTTATGAAGCGATTCAAATATCTATTGATTTTGCTCTGTAGTTGCCTTTTTCTTGTGGCTTGCGACAATTCCTTAACTCGCGTAGATCGCGCTGTAGGCTTAATTCAAGAGGATACTACTGCCATTCTCAATGATTTAACCGAAATTCAAACACAAGAAAAGAATTTACAAGCAGCTTTTGAAACAGACTTAGGCCAAAATGATTTGGCGCTTTTCAACAAAAATGATAGCCAAGTTGAGAAAAACATTCAAGAACGAAAATCAAGAATTGATGATATCAATAAAAAGCGGACTCACCTTCAAGAGATGCTCAAGGAACTTAGTCAGGGAACTGATAATAAGAATCTTCCCACTAACAAATTCCAAGATATCAGCACTGCCATTAATCAATTAGACAAGGATTTAGCTACTTATGTAACGGACTATGCGGCGAATTTAGCCCTGGAATCTCAATCATTCAAATCCATTGCTAATCCAGAATCTAACTACCAGTCTTTCTTTGATGTCTTAAAAAACGTTAACACACTCTCTACAACAAATCTCATGAATCTAGACAAGGTTCTGCCCCATTTTGAGAAATTAAATGCTAATCTAGTCAATCTTAAAGTTGAACTAGTTAAATTGAAAGAACAGAAAAAATAGCTTCAGGAGGTAATGCATGAAATCAGTCAAACCAGGCGCTATCTTGCTGCTCTTGATGCTCATTCTGACCGCATGTCAGAAGCAAGAACCCGCCCAACCGACCTATCAGACTCTCCCTCAGGTACAGGCTAAGTACACTGCAGATGAGATAGCCGACTTCAATAATCGGCGGAGTCAAGGCAAAACCAACCGTTATGAGGGAATTAAGATTGAAGATGGTCGTATTCTCGTGACTCCAACCAATTTACCTAAGGCTTTATTCTACGATAGTGGGATAAATATTGCTTATCCTAAAAACGGCGTAAAAGGCATCTATCTTTCACCTGAGATTATCGCCGACGAGACCAAGTTCCAGAATGTCATCGCCATGATGAAACGTAATGGCCTTAATGCTGCTGTTATCGACTTCAAGGATGACTATGGCCAAATTGTCACCCAAATCGACACTGATAATGCCATGGTTAAAGAAAACATAGTTCAAGTGGCCGATTTAAAAGCCGCTCTCAAGACCTTAGAAGCTAACCAGATTTATCCAATTGCCCGTATTGTTACCTTCAAAGATAACATGATGTCGGATAAACACCCAGAACTCTCCTTCCACTCACGTGAGACAGGAAGTATCTGGTCGGATGGCAATGGCTCTCAGTTTATTAACCCCTACCTAGAAGAAGTATGGAAATACAATATCGAAGTTTCTATTGCGGCCGCTAAGATGGGCTTCAAGGAAATTCAGTATGACTATGTCCGCTTCCCAGAAGGATTTGAGACCTTTGCTGAAGATTTACGCTTCGACAAAGGCAACTACAGCAACTATGTTTCCGCAAGTGGTAATAAGATTGAAGGTGAAGACCGGGTGGCGGCTATTACCGACTTCTTGAAACTCGCCAAAGAACAACTGGCGCCTTATGGTGTTAAAGTTGGTGCCGACGTCTTCGGTATTACAGCCGTTACCAGTGGCCAAACCGAAACAACCGGGATTGGTCAGGACTTTGCTAAAATGGCCGAACAATTGGATGTTATCTCAAGTATGATTTACCCTTCTCACTGGGGTACAGCCTTCTTTGGAATTGAGCTACCTGACTTACACCCTTATGAGTTAGTCGATGAATATATGTTCTCAGAGGAACAGGTACTTAAGAACGTCCAGAATAAGGTGATCAGTCGCCCATGGATTCAAGACTTTACCGACTCTAGCAAACCAGTAGGCACCTACCAAGAATACGGCACCTTACAGGTTCAGGCACAAATTAATGCCCTAGCCAAGCACAATATTCACGAGTTCTTACTCTGGAATGCTAACGGTGATTATTCTGAAGGCATTGATGTCAGTGGTAACAACACCAATAACCCAACCACCAATCAAGGTTCTAACCATCAGATGCAGAATACACAACAGAATCAAAATAACGGCAATCACTAGATAGCAGAAAATCCCCGTCACTGATTAATTCAGTGACGGGGATTTTCTATTCTTGCTTAAGGTAAGAGCTTAACTTGAGCTGGTTCAGACGATACTTGCTGATAAATCGGGTTAGCTTGCCAATGATAGTGAGTGTTAGGTTCCATGAAATCTGCGCCATATAGTAAGGAAAGATAGCGATGGCAATCTTGCGGCACCATTACTTTATGTTCTTCAATATTGGCCCAAACAATCTCCATTAGTGGTAATTGATAACGATAAGCCATCAAGCGAGTTGGTTGGCCGATGGCATTAATCTTGAAGTCAATAGTGACACTCGAAAATTGAGTCTCTGTAACCTCATAGAAGATAAAGTCAATGTTAAGCCCATTAAAATCATATGCCCGTTCTACTACTTTGCCCTCATAGGTAAAGTCCTTGCGTTTGCGGAATCCATTAGCTAAGAGATGACCTTCATAGACATCAAAGGCCTCTAAGTCACTGACTTTGAGAGCAAAGTCCATATCAATATCATGCTCAATGCGCCCACCTTCACGGTAGTAACCTAGCAGACTACCAAAATCCAACCATAAATCAAAGTTTAAGTGGTCTTGATCATAGACAATCTCTAAAATCCGGTCGAAGTTAGCCCTTAATAGAGCTTGTCGCCCTTCATCTAACTCTTTATTAGCCTTTTGATTTAACTGCTTAATAATCGGCAATTTTTTAATGCTGTCCTTGTGTTTACCTAAGAGACTGGCCAAACTCCGTTTAGCCCATTGCATAAGTGACATTTAGGCTTCCTCCCTGTAAGCAGTAAATGGCGCGTGTTGAACACGGTCTTCTTCTGCAGGCAATTGCATATAATCTGCTCCATAGATAGCCGTCAGAACTTGATCGTAATCTGACAGAATTTGATAGCGACGATCTTCAAATACAGCCTCTTGAACTTGTTCATGTGCCGTCTTAACAAAACTAGTATCGCGACGTTTCTTCTCCATCAAGTAATCAAGGCGATTAGAGTCGCACCCCTTCTGTGCTAATTGGTCCATTTTTTGGTTCCAAATACGAGGTGGCAAGAGACGGAAGAAGAAATTCACGGCATAGCGAATAAGGTTACCTAAGCCGCCCTCTTCGTTACGAATGCCATTCCAAGAATAGGCCGAAAGTTGCCGAAACTGATCTAGGCGGTCCATTTTAGCTTGATCTCCCTTAGCTTGGTCAAAGGGAAAGACATCCACACAAATGCCTAATTTACTTGGCCATGCTAAAGTGTTATTATCATAAAAAGTACGCTTATCAACCACCCGATAAAATGGGAAAGGATAATGCCAAGCATCTTGGAAGCCCGTAACCTGGAAAACTGGATGACGGTCTGCCTTGATGGCTTGATAGAGACGCTCATACTCAGAACGAACTAAGGCAATATCCATATCATCATCCCAAGGAATGAAGCCTTGATGGCGAACAGCCCCAAGTAAAGTTCCGTAAGCTAAGCTATATTGGATTTGCTCACGTTGACAAATGGCATGGATATAGTCCATGATTTCAAGTTCAACTTGACGAACTTCTTGATCATTCAACTGACGATAACCGGCATGATCCTTCGCTATAACAGCTTCGTAATAGCCTAGGATAGCGAATAAAATGACTCCTAAGAAGGAAATTCCGTATAAGGTCGAACTTAAGAACAAGTTGGAAGTAAAGATAACTGCCATCATAGCTAGAATCATATCCAAATCCTGGCGGCTAACGCCTTTCTTGTTGAGGGCCCACCATTTGACCAAGAGCCGCTTGGTAGACGCCAAGATAAAGAATCCTAAAGTGATAAAACCTAAGATACCATTGTAGAATAGGACTTCAATATAACCGTTATGAGTGAGATAGTGTTGCTTAACCACATAACTATTAGCATCATATGACTTGGCTACACTGTGCCAGTTACCTGAAGAAAAACCTAAGATTGGACGGTAAGGAACTAGAGCCAAGGTTGACTTCCAAATATCGAAACGGTTATTAGAGATATTGGTTTCCTCAGTATCTGATCGTTTTAATGTACCTTCACCAGTGGTCACATTTTGCTTACCGGATAGGCTCTCCTCGTCATTCAAGATACGTACGCCCCCTGATTGTTGTAGGTAAAACTCCCCTACAGTGTCGACACTGTAGACACCTACACCAATAGCAGCAAAGACCACACAGATAGTTAAGAAACGTTTCTTTAACTGCCAGCCGGAGATGTTGACCATGCTGTAGATTAGGGTAGCAGCAAGCAAGCATAATAAGGCTGTTCTAGAACCTGATAAGACTATGTAAACGAAGTTAATAACAATAGACGAGACAATTGCCACTTTCATCCAAGTCACCTGACTCTTACGCCATTGACTTAAGAGGAAGAGGACTACCAATAGCGATATAATGGCCAAGTAGTTGGGGCTAGCCAAAATCCCAAATAAACGGGACTCAATAAAACCTTGACGAATAATTAAACCTTTATAGTCGCTGACGTGATAGCCAATCAAGGCAACGAATTGGCCAATGGAAATGAAATCACCGATAGTATTGACGATGACGACTAGCCAGAACATGTTACTCAGCAAACGTTTGGCTTGTCCCTGACTTAAGTTAACAAAGATTGGATAAATGGCAAAGAAATAGAGGAAGAATATGACCATATTCTTGAAGTTTGCCATATAACCAAAGTTAACCACCAAGAGACTTGTCACAATATTCAAGAGGAAGAAAGCAACTAGCCAAGGTAGTAAACTGAGTTTGAGATGAACCTTCTTAGATAATAAGTTATAGAGCCCTAATAAGCACCCCATTAAGGTGATGGTACCATATACTAAAGGATGGGCACTGAGAAATTGTAAGGGAACAATAAGCCCCGCCATACAATACATAATCAACGCTAATAAAAAGCAAGTATTGATTTGGTAGTAATGTTTCTCAATCCAATCAAATCGTATCATTTATCCATGCAACTCCTTTTTGTATTTCTTACTAATGATTTGCTTATAGAGAGCAGGACTAATCTGTAAAGCAAGCATACTAAGTTTACGCCCCTTGGTGAAAAGCGGATCACGCATAATCTGCCAAAAGTGATCTGTTAGATAAGACCGTAGGCGTTTTTTAAGACTGTCATCTTGATAGTCTGAATCTAGCAACAAACGGTCATAGACATAGAAATGCGCCCAATAGAGCCGTGTCATAGCTACTGGCAACAAATCTGGGTAGTCCCGTTTGATAATTTCATAGTTTTGTTGATAAGCCTCAATCACATTGAGGTACTTGAGTGAGAATTTCTGGGTGGTAATGCTATTTGGACGGTGCATATAGTAATAGAGTTTAGCATCCGTCGCCACCACTCGCTGACACTTGGCTAGCAAGCGAATCATGATAAAGGCATCTTCGGCAATCTTCCCCAACTCAAAATTCAAGTCATCGAAGAGTGAACGCTTATAAAGTTTAGTTGGTGCCATGACCGTAAAGCCTTTAGCCGCCATCACATGGCCGATGGCCTCTTTGGCTGTAAAGATCCAAGTCTGTGCTTCTGCTTCTGGTCCGCTTGGAATCTGGTCATCATAAATATCATAGTGAGAGCACATGGCCAAGTCTGCTTGGGCAGAGACCATCTCTTGATAAAGAGTCTTCATCATATCCAAAGAAATAACATCATCACTATCAATAAAGGCAATGTACTGCCCTTTTGCTTGAGCAATGCCCGTATTTCTTGCAGCCGATAAACCACCATTAGCCTGCGAAATCAGGCGTATACGTTGATCTTCTTGCTCTAAACGCTGACAGATTTCTAAACTCTTATCAGTAGAGCCATCATTGACTAGCAAGATTTCAAGGTTAGTATGACTTTGCTTGCGGATACTTGTCACGCATCGCTCCAGATATGATTCCACATTGTAGACAGGAACTACAACCGTAATTAAGTCTGACATGGTCTATCCCCTTCTTCTTAATTTATTGCCAACTGCTTCTACCATACCGGTCAGCACAGGATCTTTAAGTAACCAGAGGGCCGCGATGTAGTATATACCACATAGGGTCATTAAAATGGCAAGATTTACTAAGACAGCTAAGTTTAAATGCGTCATTCGCACTGGAGATAGTGCGTTAACCACTATGCTGATTGGGATAAACCCTGCAGCAATCAGCCCATAGCGTAAGAAACTGCCAATCACAGGTTTTAACTTAATTAAGCCATGGCGTTTGATAAAGTAGATTTCGAGGGCAATTAGGACTCCTTCTGACAACCAAGTGGTTAAGATATAGATTTCTGGAGATGAGAAATGCATATTAAGGAGTAGGAACTTGAAGGCTAGGTTGAGTAAGCCACAGGCGAAATAATAAAGGGTCAAACTCCGTTCATAGCCATGAATGAAGATAATCTGATTAGCGAAAAGGGTCTCAATAGACCAAGTAATACTCCGAATCCCAAAGATGGCTGTTACAGTCGCGGCTCCCATATAGGCTCCCCCACCATAAAGCAAGACAGCATAATTGCCTGTTATGAAGAGCCCTAAACTAATTGGCGCAATCAAGAAGGCAAAGAGACGTGCCCCTTTGTAGACTAGGTTGTCATAGGCTTCGCGGTTATTCTGGCCAAGATAGTATCCCAAACGTGGAATACTCACCGAAATCGGACTACTAATTAGAGTCGCAATCATAGTTGAAATTTTTTGGCCTTGGCTATAAAGGCTGACGGCATCCTCTGAATCTGTATAGGATAGGAAGAGCTTGTCCAAGGCCGTATAAAGGGTCACTGCACTGGACATAAGTAGCAAACTAATCAAAGGCAGAATCATGGACAGCATGCCTTTAACCTTGACCTTGACTAGCTTGACTTGGCGCTTAATCCAGACAAAACCGAAGAGATAGTTGAGAATTTGAGCGCCAGACATGACCATGGCATAAATGATAATATCCTCGGCAGTTTTAACAAAGCCAAAGAGCGCTACAATCATAATAATTCGCAAGATGATGGTCTTAATTAAGATAAAGCGATAATTCTCGAAGGCCTCCACCATCCACTCGATATAGAGGAAGCTAGAGAGAATTTGGCTTCCCAAGACGAGATAGATAGCCAACTGACTCTTCTGGTGAACGGTCGCATAGACATAGCCTATATAGAAGAGCGTCGTTAAAATGGATGAAATGACGGTAATATAAAACAGGCTCGAGAAGAAGTAATTGACCTGATCTCGGTCATGCTTAACCTTACTAATTTGCCGGACACCAAAATAATAAACCCCTAAAGAGGCAAAAGGTAAGAAAATGTTCATCAGCGTGTCGCCAGCATTAAAGTAGTTATATTCTACCGAGTTCTGAAAGACCCGGTTAATATAGGTTCCTGTGAGGACAGGCACCACCACGTTCGCAAATCGCACTAAGAAATTCGCGAGGGCATTGGTTTTGATGTTTTTCATGGAACCTCCCCTAGCATTTTTTTGCTAATTGAAATTTGTCTCCACCTATTTTACCACGAAAAGGCGAATTATTCACCTGATTTCCTAATTCTTAAACTTTTAGGGCTTTGCTGACTGACTCGAACCTAGGACATTTGTTATAAGATGATCACCAATTTTAGGATGAAAAAGGCTAAACTAAGTACTAGGCCACTCCAACTGAATAATCTGATCCAAATAGGATTTACTCTTGAGACGAATACCGACATATTCTTGATAGATAGCATCCATCAGTGTTCGCAGATCCTTAAGCGTCTGATCACTTAAGTTAATATTCTGGATTTGTTTCAAATCCACTTGGGATAGACGGCTTGCTACGTGCACTGCTCGACTTGAAACAGTTAGGCAATGAATATCCAAAGAGGCATGGCGGTCACACAAAACAGCTTGACGCTTAAGGCTGAACCTTAGCGGCCGATCATTGGTTTGACATGCGGCACAAGAAGTCCACTGAATATGAATGCCAAAGATAGGCAGTAAGTGAATCTCGAGATAGGCCACAATGACTTGAGCCGTTAAACCCTGGTTCAAGGCCTCAAGCACTTGCAATAGAAGCTGGTAGACTCTGGGATTGGCTTGATTATCTTCCAGTGCAGCATCTACTAGCTGTAGGACATAAATGCCATAAGCTTGAAGTAGTATATCCTGTTGCAGAGCTTGGAAGAGCTGAATCGGCTGACTTTCTTTAAGAAAAGAGAGACCTTCATCTTGAATGTCACCAATATAGGCATGATGGGTCATAGGAAGGCAGGCGCTTGTCAGCCGATGATGGCCCCGATAAAGACCGCGCACAAAGAACATCTTAGTCCCAAATTCTTGGGTAAAAATCTTGACCAAGCCATCATGTTCGCGGTGAGGGCGCTTGAAGAGGACAATGCCCTCAAATCGTTCATTCATGCGTCCTCTTCCCTTCTGTATCCATCTGTCTAGTAGTTATCTGGGCGATAGCCAAAATCACTAAGATTGGTTTGACGGTCGCGCCAATTCTTCTGAACCTTGACCCACAAATCTAAATAAACCTTGTCATCCAATAATTGCTCAATATCACGCCGGGCCAATTGGCCAATCTTCTTAATCATTTGCCCCCCGGCCCCAATGATAATGCCCTTCTGGCTCTTGCGCTCCACAATAATAGAAGCTTGAACTTCAATCTTGCCATTCTCGTTGCGTTGCATGCTTTGCACTTGAACTGCCACGGAATGAGGAATCTCTTCTTGCGTCAGGAGTAAGATTTTTTCACGGATAAATTCGGCCACTACAAAATATTCGGGATGGTCCATAATTTGACTATCTGGATAGTACTTTGGTCCTTCCGGGAGTGCTTCTTGCAACTTAGCCACCAATTCCGGCACATTATTGCCTTGCGTAGCCGAAATTGGAAAGACTTGGTCAAAACTTCTAACTGCTTGGTAGCCTTCAATAATAGGCAATAAATCATCCGGTTTAACTAAGTCAATCTTATTAATGACTAAAAAGACAGGTACCTTAACATTCTGGATACGTTCCATAATCAAACGATCGCCGGGCCCCATCTTTTCTGCAGCATTGACCACAAATAAGACGGCATCTACCCCTTTGAGGGCGCTATAAGCCGTATTAACCATGAAGTCACCCAAGGCATGTTTAGGTTTATGAATACCAGGGGTATCAATAAAAACAATTTGAGCCTGGTCATTAGTTAAGACTCCCTGGATTCGATTCCGAGTGGTCTGGGCTTTATCGGACATAATAGCAATCTTCTGCCCCACAAAACGATTCAGCAAGGTTGATTTCCCCACATTAGGACGACCAATAATAGCTACAAACCCCGATTTGAATGCTTCTTTACTCACGTTTCACACTCTCTTTCTCTAAGACTTAAGCAAGACCTAACAGAATGGCTAGCATATGCCAGACTTTAGGACCTAGGACCAGGAAACCCACTCCTACTGCCACCAAAGCCGCCACAACAACTGCAGCTGCTGCTACATCCTTGGCAACCTTAGCCAAGGGATGTAATTGTTCTCCAACTACCAAGTCAACTGTGGCCTCTACGGCGCTATTGACCAGTTCCGTGCACCAAACCAATCCTGTAACAAGCAGCAAGAGACTAGCCTCAATGGCATTGACGCCTAGCAAGCCTACTATGATTAAAACCAAGACGGTTACCCCCGCGTGAACCTTGAGGTTACGCTCATTAGCTAAGGCATAGCCCAAACCGGACAATGAAGCGCGGAAGGAAGCCAAGATACTTGGATTGGCATGATGCTTGTAGGGCTGTTTATCGCGTGAGACCATAAGTCGTCAACACCTCTTCTTGGATTCTAAACATTTCCTGCGCTTCTGCTTCTGTCTGATGGTCATAACCATTGAGGTGAAGGAAGCCATGAACTGCTAGAAAAGCCAGTTCACGGTCTAGGCTGTGCCCATAGTCCTGAGCCTGTTCTTGGGCACGAGGGTAAGATATGATGATATCTCCCAAGTGTTGAGGGATAGCTTCTTCTTCCTCAAAATCAACATCATCTAAATCTTCTGTCTCCTCTTCAGCAAGATCTAGATGGGCGAAGTCCACATCAAACTCACTGGTTACTTCGGTCAAGGCGAAGCTCAAAACATCCGTCGGTTTGTCCAAACCACGGTAGTCACGGTTGAGAGTCTGAATTTCCTCATTGGAAACAATGGACAAATCCAGTTCAATCCCCTCAGGCAAGTTCAGATACTTTGCAGCTGCTTCAATGACTTCATGAAGCAATTTTTCTTGACCAGATGCCAGGTATGCTTGGTCATCAATAATATCAACTAACATAAATGTCCTTTCTAATCCTAAATGGCCTACTTAGGATATTCTATACGGGTGTGATACATACTTGCGACTCCACGAATTAGAGAGGCTTGTACGATTTTTAATTCATAAACGGTTAAGTCACAGTCAGAAAACTGATCATCCGCCACTTTACCTTGGATAATACCGCCTACAAGTCCTTCTATGCTTGCTTGACTATACTCCTTAAGAGTACGGCTAGCAGCCTCAACCGAATCAGCAATCATGATGACAGCCGCCTCCTTGGTCCGTGGCTTAGGTCCTGGATAACGGAAATCCGCCTGATCTACGGGATGCCCTTCCTGTTGGGCCTGATAGTAGAAGTATTTTACCAGTGTAGTCCCATGGTGTTGCCAACAAATATCCTGAATGGAAGTAGGCAAATCATGAGCCTCCATAATTTTTACGCCAGCGGTCACGTGACCTGTGATAATCTGGGCACTTTCAATTGGCTTAATCATTTTATGTGGATTTTCAACGCCTGCAGGCAAATTCTCAACGAAAAAGAGTGGATGCAGTGTCTTCCCAACATCATGGTAATAGCTAGCGACCCGCGTTAGCAGGGAATCTCCGCCAATGGCTTCAACCGCATTGGCACTAAGGTTAGCTACCATCATGCTGTGGTGGTAGGTACCTGGTGCCTTCTCAATCAAGTCCTTAAGCAAAGGATGATTAAGGTTGGCTAGTTGCTGTAGACTTAATTCTGCGCTTGGGTTAAAGATGCGCTCCCAGTAAGGAGACAAGGACAAGAAAAAAATGACCGTCATCAGGATATTAGCCAGCATTAGCCCTGCCATACGTCGACCTTGGAAGGTTGTTAAATCCATGTTAAAGCCCAGTAATAAAGGCAGAATGGTCAATAACTGTAGACCAATATAGGCAGGAACAAAACGTCGTTTACGCCCTAACCAAACCTTGGCATTTACCAAAATCATACCAATTAAACCAGTAAAACAATAAAAGACCAGAGGCATGAGACTTTCCAAAATATTAAAGACATCACTCAAGACGAAAAGTGCCATCACATTGAAAGATACCAAGCCAATTAAGCCATCGCGCATACTGGTTTTGGGTACTACAAGCAGTGGCCACAAACTAATTGGTAACAAGAGCGTCGCCCAGGCAAAGCCCCCTACTTGAAGTACTTCGAGAGCCTTCAAGACGGCGAACAGCCCCCCAAAGGCTAGCGCATAGATGGTCATAGCCATTTGACGCTTGGCACTTGGTGCTTGCTTGAAACGGAAGCCTTCGGTATTCAATCCTAAGAGCAAGAGGAAATGCGCAATAATCAAGGCGTAAAAGATATAAGCATTATAGCGCCCTACACTAGCATCCAAGTAACCAAAAAGCTTGAGTTGACGCAAGACAGTCGAATCAATGACATGCCCCTCTTGGACAATAATTTGACCTTGAAGAATATAAGCTGGTTGAACGGCAGCCGCCGCTTCTTCTTTCAAGCGGTTAGTTTCTTCTTGGTTATAAACCAGGGTTGGTACAATAAATGGTTGAATGAAGTCTACCAGGGCCGACTGATACTGACTATATTGCCCTGCTTCCCGAAGGCTAGCCCGTAGCTTGCTTAAGTTAGCCGCAGTATTAGCAGGCTCAATTTCCTGACTTAAGGTTTGACTCAGCAAATCAACCACATAAGTCGACATAGTTTCAAACTGCTTATCATCGAGTGATAGCCAAAGATTACGGGCATTATCTGGTAAGGATTCATTCAAACTCATGAGGGCAACTGACCCTTGTTTTAAACTTTGATTATAGAGCAAGAGTCGCTCTGCCTCCGTTAATTGAGTCCAATAGAGGCGTTGACTGTTGCTAGTAAAGGATGCCTTAAGGGTCTCAAGGTCATTATCAGACCAGCCTTGAGCGCGGGCAGCCGACTCAAGGTCGCTGGCACGATAATCCTTCTGCCTTACGCCTTTGACAAATGAAAAATACTGATTCAACAAATCAACCTGTTGGTTTTTAACTTCGGGTGAGTAAAGTCGAACATCGGAAACACGACTGCGTGCATGCTGGCGTAATTCTTCTGTTCGTTCAGTATCTTCTACTGTCTTAGGAGCCCGAACGGTAATATCAGCTACTCGGTTAAGGGCAAAATTATAAGTTCTAGGTTGGACACTGGAATAGCCTAAAAGCAAAAGCCAAATAGCCAGAATCAGGCCAACCATTATTTGGTAGCTCAGACCCATCTTGGCTTGAAGCCGCTCTAATCGACGATTCATGGCTATCACCTACACTTCGCCCATGTTCTCATCGGGCAACTTGCGACTGTATGCCTTGATAATATCTGCCACTACAGGGTGACGCACCACATCAAAGGCATCAAAGGTCACAAATTGGATGCGGTCAATGCCCTTAAGCTTACTTTGGGCATCAACCAAACCTGATTTTACCCCTTTTGGCAAGTCGATTTGCGTTCTATCCCCATTAATAATCATCTTAGAGCCAAAACCTAAACGCGTTAAGAACATTTTCATCTGGGCAATGGTGGTATTTTGAGCCTCATCTAAGATAACAAAGGCATCATCTAAAGTACGACCCCGCATATAAGCCAAAGGCGCAATTTCAATCACACCACGTTCCATCAGACGGTTAGTTTGTTCTGCCCCATAGATGGTGTAGAGCGCATCATAAACCGGACGCAAATAAGGGTCAACCTTTTCCTTGAGGTCACCAGGTAAGAAGCCCAGGCTCTCCCCTGCCTCTACTGCTGGCCGCGTCAAGATAATCTTCTTCACTCGGCCTTCCTTCAAGGCTTGAACCGCTAGCACCACGGCCAAGAAGGTCTTCCCTGTCCCCGCAGGCCCAATGCCGAAAACCACGTCCTGTTTGGCAATAGCGCGTGTATATTGTAGCTGACCAAAGTTCTTGACCCGAATAGCCCGACCATCTGCAGCTCGGCCAATGACTTCCTCATAGAGATTGAGGAAGTAATCCAAGGTATTGTTCTGGGCCATCTTAATCGCCGTCACAATATCCATGGTGTGCGGTGTAATATGGCGTTCTAGCAACTGCACTAATTGGTTAACGACTTCTAAAGTTAATTCAACAGCTGCTTGACGCCCCGTAATGGTTAATTGCTCACCACGCGTCGTGATAAGCACTTCAAAGTGTTCTTCAAGTAATTGTATATGGTGATCTTGATTGCCCAAAATGGCTAAAAGCCAATCCGGATTGGAAATAATTAATGTCTGACTATGTGGGTGTTGTTCCGTCATAAGCAATCCCTCTTTTCTTCACGTCTCAGACGACGTCAGGCTAGATACTAGTGAACACACTAGGCTGATTCTATTATACCTTGTCTTGCTCTAAAAGTCATGATTTGTGACATTTTCTCCGTCTAAAAGAAAAACAGGAGCTTAGCTCCTGTTGTGTATAAGTTAGCCTAAGAGACGTTTAACTGTCTCATTGATGGCCTTACCTTCAGCTTGACCCTTAAGGCTGCTAGCAGCTAACCCCATGACCTTACCAAAGTCGGCCTTACTAGTGGCCCCTACTTGCGCCATAATCTCGCGAACCTTAGCCTCTAAAGCTTCAGGACTTAGCTGTTCTGGCAGGTATTTTTGGACAATGACAATTTCATCCTGGGTTGCCGACACCAAATCCTCGCGATCTGCTTTCTCAAATTCAGCCAAGGAATCACGACGTTGCTTGAGTTCCCGGGAAATAATGGTAATCTCTTGGTCTTGACTAAGTGGCTCAGGCTGCTCTAGCGCCTCTTTCTGGAGCGCTGCCTTGAGCATGCGTAAGACCTTAAGGCTGTCTTTGTCCTTGGCCTTCATGGCAGTTTTAATATCTTGGTTAATCCGTTCTGTTAAAGTCATTAGGCTTCCTCCTTATAGGCTACCAATTCGATTTCAATACCAGCATTGAGTGGAAGTTTCCCAACTTGAAAGGCTGAGCGAGCTGGATAATGTTCTTGGCTAAAGTATTGGCCATAGACCCCATTGACTGTCGCGAAATCAGCAATATCATTAAGAAAGACGGTTGTCTTAACTACATGGTCAAAGGTCATACCCTTTTCAGCCAATAAGGCTTTGAGGTTGGCAAATACTTGATGGGTTTGGTCCCCGATAGTAGCTGGCATATTACCAGATACAGGATCGATTGGCAATTGACCTGAGGCATAGAGCCAACCCTTGACATAGCTAGCATGCGAATAGGGGCCAACTGCTTTAGGTAATTTGTCTGAGATAATACGTTGGATTGACATAAGTAAACTCCTTTACTCTTGGTTTAATCGCTTATTCAAAGCTGAAATGATGCGGTCTGCAGCCTCTGCCACAAAATCTGGATGGGTGGCGCAATTGAGACGAACAAAGGTGGCAGTTTGACGGCCAAAGGTCACCCCAAAGTTAACCGCCAGCCCCGCTTCATGAATCATGAAGTCCTTAATCTGGTTAGCTGGCAAGTAAGCGCCTAAATCAATAAAGGTGACATAAGTAGCTTGACGTTCAGGTATGACCAAATCCGGGAAAGCGGCTAATAGGGTTCGGCGTAAGTAGTCATCATTGTAGTCTACTGTTGCATTAAGACCTTCTAACCACTGGCTACCTGATTCATAGGCAGCTTGTGTAGCTAATAATCCCATCAGGGAGTGGCTGGCTTGCTGATAAGGTGCCACGCCTCGGTCGTATACTTGACCTAATTTTTCATCTGGAATCACCACATGCGAATTAAGCAAACCTGCTAAGTTAAAGGTCTTAGAGGGTGAGTTTAAAACAATGACTAGGTCACGATAGACGCTTAAGTGGTCATCTAAGGCAGAAACAAACTGATTGCCTGCAGACACAAAGTCTTGATGGATTTCATCAGAAATCAGATAAACATGATGACGACGGCAAATGGCTAGGAGTTGTTCCAACTCTTCTAGGCTCCAGAGACGACCTGTTGGATTGTGCGGTGAGCAGTGAATAAGTAACTTGACCTCTTCCACTACAATTTGTTGCTCCAAGGCATCGAAGTCAATTTCATAGCGGTTATTGCGCAATTGCAACTGATAATCCACTAATTTACGGCCCGTGTCTTTAACGGCGCCGTGAAAAGGTGGATAAACAGGCGTCATAATCATGACCCCTTGACCCGGCTGGGTCAAGATTTGAACCAACCAATAGAAGCTGCTAACCACCCCAGGTGAAAAACGAATCCAGTCAGACTCAATCTGTACGCCAGCTCTTTCTTGCTGCCACTTGATATAGGCTTGATAGTATTCAGGGCAAGGATAGGAGTAGCCAAAGATCCCGTGGTCTACCCGCTCATGTAAAACCTTTTGGACTGCCTCAGGCACCTTAAATTCCATATCGGCAATCCACATCCCCAGTAAATCTGGTGCTCCGAAAAGTTCTTGACTTAAGTCCCATTTCTTACAGTTACTACCACGACGGTCTGTAAAATACCGTTGGCAAAAATCAGCTACTTGTTGATTCATGGTCATCCCACCTTGTCCTAATGATGTTATTATTATCCCCTTTTCAGTCTAAATTTGCAAGTAAAGTAAAACACCCAATGACCTTGGCCACCGGGTGTTTTAAATCGCTATGTATCGCTATTTATAAGCTAGCGTAATGTTATTAAAACTTACGTTTACGAGCTGCTTCTGATTTCTTCTTACGACGTACAGATGGTTTTTCGTAAAATGATTAGACACAAATCACTAACTATCATAACCTATCAGAAATGCGTTATAAAAGCATCTTTTAATATTTTATTCGTCACTACCTATCATAACCAATCATACTTTTAAGTAGACTTTGCTACTTTTCTGCTACTAGTTAGACAATGCGGTTTAGGTCATCCAGTTCTTTCATCAAGTCATCGTATGACTCAAGACTAGTCTTGACACCAATCGGTACTTCACCGATTGAGAAATAATAATCCACAGGGATAGGCCGTCCTACTAACTCGTTCATCTTGCGCTCGACAATCACGCGTTCGCCAATCAAACCTTCAAACTTATCATGTGTAAGTTCTTCTATCAACTCTGAGTAGTTCACACTAACACGATACCCAGTTTCTTTTATCATACAGTCGATTTTTTCCAGTTCTTCGGTAGATAATTCGTCTACACTCAAAATGCCGTCTCGGACCAAATTCAAACGCTTTATTGATACCCCTGTTTCTCTGCCAATAATTTCAATCGGTATAGCATGGTTCTGAATAAAAGATTCAATCAATTTCTTATTCATAATATCCCTCGATTCAACTTGTTATTTTAACTACATAGTATCACATTGACTTATTTTTGTATATAAAAAATGCCGACTAGTAGAGGGACCAGCCGACAAACGTCATAACAAGAACACTTTTGAGGGGAAGCATCCTTGATATTTATATCATACACTATCAAATGAACTATCACAACATAATCGCCCATAATAAAAAATACCCCTAGGTAACACCTAGGGGATTTGATATATAGGAATTCATCAATTATCTGCATCTCCATCATCAATTATGATGGATGCGTTAATTGCTTTACCTCTAATTGTTAACTCGCCATCAGCAGCGAATCGAGCATCGAAATTGGTAATTAAGTAACCGTCTCGGTCTATGTAGTAGAGTTTGCCATCTTTACCAATGACAATCTTGTCTTTAACCATTGTACCATCATCAAAGTAGAAGTAGGCCCATTTGCCATTTACTTTTTGCCAACGGTAAAGAGATTCACCATTTTTTCCTAGCAAGAAAGTAGCACCATCAATTTCCAGTAGTTGGTCTTCTAACATGAACCCATCTTTAATGTAGTAAAAATTAT
>CAUUNL010000035.1:0-18785 GCA_963546405.1 Abiotrophia defectiva
TATAACAGTTATTTTAAAAAGTAACAGACCTGTTTTACATTTTTTCAAAAGATAATTGTGTATTGACCTTATCGAGCTGGATTAGCCCAGCCGTAGAGACCCCCAGTAGGCGGACAGTCTTGTGCAAATGACCGTGAAGCTCCCAGAGTTCCTGCACTGCCTGACTAATCACCTCCACATCTTGGCTAGGAGAGCCCAAGGATAGTTGACGCGTTAAGGTCTCGAAGTCATCATAGCGAATCTTAAGCGTCACAGTCTGGGCATGGAATTTCTTGGCCTTTAAGATTTCCACCACCCGCTTGGTCAGCTGGGTCAAGGCATCTAGAACCCCCTCTTCTTCCGCCAGAAACTGAATGAAGGTAGTCTCCTTGCCAATGGACTTGCGCTCACGATGGGGCTGGACCGGCGCATCATGGACCCCGCGCACCTTGTAATAGAGGGATTTGCCCATTTTCCCAAAATGTTCAATCAAATCTTCTAATTCAATTGCTCGCAAGTCTGCCCCCGTCATAATCCCCCTCTGGTGGAAATAAGGGACCGACTGCCGTCCCACTCCATAGAACTTATCGATGGGTAGGTCATCTAAGAATTTCAAGGCTTGGTCAGGCCTCACCACCGTAATGCCAAAGGGCTTTCGATAGTCAGAGGCGATTTTGGCTAGGAACTTGTTATAGGATACCCCGATTGAACAGGTCAGATTGAGTTCTGCCTTAATTTGGGCTTGAATGCGCTGGGCTAAGTAGGTCGCACTTTGGATGCCCAGCTTATTATGAGTCACATCCAGGTAGGCCTCATCCAGGGACATGGGCTCAATCAAATCCGTGTACTGGGCAAAAATCGCTCGAATCTGCTGAGACACTTCCTGATAGTGAGACCAATCGCCCGCAATAAAGACTGCATGGGGACAGCGTTTGAAGGCTTCAGCAGCTGTCATAGCCGAGTGAATCCCATATTCGCGCGCCTTATAGTTACAAGTAGAGACGATGCCACGACCACCGGTTAACTTAGGATGCTTGGCAATCACAATGGGTTTATGAGCAATTGCTGGATTATCCCGCGCCTCGACATTGGCATAGAAGGCATCCATATCCACATGCAGTATCTTACGCGATGTGTCCGGCACCGGATCCTTAAACTCTAAAATCCCATAACGCATGATGCCCCTCCTCTCCCCTATCTTACTTCTCCTCTAGTATACGAAAATTTGTTCGTGTTTTCAAGTGGAGAGTAAATAATGTTAAGTTATGATAACTTTATCGTATCTTATTTACTAGCCCTTATTTTCCTCTGTCCATATACAAAAAAGCTGAGACCTAAGTCTCAGCTTCTCTCTGCGCTAGTCGAATATTAGCCCAAACGTGATGCTACCTTATCCCAGTTAACTACTGAGAAGAAGGCTTGGATGTAGTCTGGACGACGGTTTTGATAGTGGAGGTAGTAAGCATGTTCCCACACATCTAAACCTAAAAGTGGCTTAAGCCCTAATTCTAAAGGTGTGTCTTGGTTAGCAGTAGATAACACTTCTAAGTGACCGTCACGGTCTACGAGCCAAGCCCAACCAGAACCAAAGCGAGTTGCAGCTGCCTTAGCAAAAGCTTCTTTGAAGGCTTCAACAGAACCAAAGTCTGCTTCTAAGCGAGACTTGAGGTCAGCAGGAATAGCAGCTTCTGCACTTGGTGCTTGTAGGCTTTCCCAGAAGAAGCTGTGGTTGAAGTGACCCCCACCATTGTTACGGACTGCTGTTTGAATGCTTTCAGGTAAATCTTTAAGGTTAGCGACTAAATCCTCGATAGACTTAGCTGCCAAGTCTGCGTGACCTTCTAAGGCTGCATTCAAGTTGTTAACGTAGGTTTGGTGGTGTTTGGTGTGGTGAATTTCCATGGTGCGCGCGTCAAAAGCTGGTTCAAGCGCATCATAGGCGTATGGCAAGGCTGGTAATGTAAATGACATGGTCATTCCTCCTCGAATATAGTATACCTAGATTATATCATGCTCAGTAGAATAGACAATTATTTTGCACTTGGTAGCGTTTATTTCACAAACTCAACCCATTAAAAAAGCCCCTTATTCGCTAAGAATAAAGGACTTTAGCAAGTCTGACTTTCAAAGTCGTAAGGACTGATGCCCTCCATGCCAATCATGGGATCAATTTGGTCGATCAAATCCTGAGTTAGGCGGAAGGACTCTTGTTGCTTAGGTGCCCAGTCTCTTGATTGCACCGCAACCGAAACACTTGCCACAGGACTAGCTTGAGGCGAGGCCTGAGCTGTTTCACTGGCCAAAGCTTTTTCAGCTTCAGAGCTTGGAACTTGATCCGGCTCTATAGCTGGCTCCTGCTCTACCTTCTCTCCCTGCGTCACCCCCGCTAATTTAACTTCTAGCAGGTCCTTAAGGTTGGTACGGCGTGGATCACGATCCTGACTAACCGCTTGGACATAAGCGTTCGGGTCCCCCACCAAAACTAAACTAGACTGCGCTCGAGTGACTGCTGTATAAAGCAAGTCCTGACGCAACATGCGATAGTAGGCATCGACCAGAGGCAGAATCACCAAAGGATACTCGCTCCCCTGGGATTTGTGGACCGAACAACAGTAGGCTAGAGTTAACTGATCGAAATCTGACCGACGATAAGTCAGTTCCTTATCGTCATCAAAGGCCACCACGACCTCTTCGCTCCCGCTGTTAGACGCCTGTGCTGAGAAGACACCGACGATTTTCCCGATGTCCCCATTATAGACGCCTTCCTCCGCATTGTTCACCAACTGAAGTACCTTGTCCCCTAGACGAAAAACTTGGTCAAAATACTCTAGTTGAGGTTTCTTGCGGCTAGGCGGATTGAAGAGCCCTTGCAAGAGTTGGTTGAGGGCTGTAATACCGGCAGGTCCCTTATACATAGGCGCCAAAACCTGCAGGGTATTGGCATCAAAGCCCCTAGTCAAGGCGTGGCCTACCACCTGTTCCACCACTTGAGCTACTTGCTGGGTTTTACAAGGAATAAAGGAACGGTCAGGCTGCCTCTCCATTAGGTTCTGAGGCAGGCGCCCCTGGCGAATCTGATGGGCTAGTTGAATGATGGAACTATCTTGGGCTTGGCGATAGATCTTAGTCAGACTAATAGTAGGAATCACCCCAGACTCAATCAGGTCTGAAAAGACTTTACCTGGCCCGACCGAAGGCAATTGATGCTTATCCCCTACCAGAATGACTTGAATTCGGTAGCCAATAGCCATCCAGAGCCAATTCATCAACCAGGTATCTACCATAGACATTTCATCCACTACCAGTAACTGACCTTCCAGTGGCGTCGGATCAAAGCCCTCCACGGTGGTCTCACGATTGAAACCAATCAGCCGGTGGATGGTGGAAGCTGGGATGTCGGTCATTTCCTGCATACGCTTGGCTGCTCGCCCCGTTGGCGCAGCTAACAAGACGGGGCCAGTCTGATAAGGATTGGTCACATCGCCCTGATGATAGCCATGCAAGAGACGGTGGAGCGTCAAAATTCCACGTATCAGAGTTGTTTTCCCCGTCCCTGGACCACCCGTAATCACCGAAAGTGGCGATTGCATGGCTAGAATCATGGCCTGGCGTTGGGTTTCATCATAGTCGATTCCCGTCTCGCGGGCTACCTGATCCAGCTTGTCTTCAATTTCTGTCTTGCTGAAAGTCTCCACTTCTTCATACTGGAAGAAATCACTAATACGTCGGACGATGCCCATTTCCGCGTGGTAGAGACTTGGCAACATAATGCCTTGATCCAAGGAATAGAGCGTCCCTTCCAAGATAGCCAGGTCCAAGGCTTCTGCTAGGCGCTCTTCCTCAATCAGATAAGCCCGACTACGTTCTAGAATCTTGGTAGCAAGCGCCAACAAGCGTGGTCGCTGGACATAGGTATCCCCTGACCGCAAGCAAACTTCAGATACGGCCGTATAGAGTCCCGCCACCAAACGCGTGACAGCATCAGCCTCAATGCCCAGTTGTTCAGCCAGGGCATCGGCCTTATTAAAGCCAACCCCTTCTACCTTGGCTACTAAGGCGTAGGGATTATTCTCAATCGTGGCCAGCGTCTGGTCCTTAAAGGTCTGATAAATTTTATCCGCCAACTTAGGTCCAAAGCCCCACTCTGTTAGCTGCAAGAAGATGCGTTCAGTCCCCTGGTGTTGGCGCAGAGTTTCGGCCAGCACTTGGCGTTTGTCTGGTGTTAGGCCTTTGACCGATTTGAGGCAGTCCGGATCCTGCAAGATTAAATCAATGGCTTCCAGTCCTAGCTGATCTACGATTCTTTGGGCAAGGGTCTTACCAATCCCCGTGAAGCGGGCACTAGAAAGGAATTCTACGAGACCAGCCTCAGAGGTCGGCGCTACTTGTTGATAGCGACTAACCGCAAATTGCTCGCCATAACGCGGATGCACGGTCACTTGGCCAAAGAATTCATAGGCCGTATCGAGATGCAAGGCTGCAAATTGACCCGTACAGGTAACATAGTCCTCGCTTACTAGGTCGCTGTCCGACTCTAACACCTTGACCCTTAGCACCTTATAAAGGTTCTGCGGGTTCTCGAAGAAGACCGACTCAACTTCGCCAATCAAATGTATTTGCTCAGCCATAGACGGCCTCCTTTCTTAACGCTAAGTAATGAGACTTAGGGCTTAATCCACCGCATCCCAATATTGCCTGGAATAGCTTGAAAACCAAACTGCTGATAAAGTTGGTCGGCCGGTTCCTTGGCCATCAAGCAGACATAAGCGGACGCATCCGCATTCGCTACGAGCCAGTCCGAGACAGCTTGCATCAGGACCTTACCCAGTCCTTGACCTTGGAATTCAGGTGCCACCATGACCGAATTGATGATATAAGATAAGGCACCATCCCCAGCAATCCGGGCAAAACAAACGAGCCGCTGCCCCTGATAGGCGCAAATCATATAGAGGGAATTAGCTAGCGCACGTTCAGCGACTTCTTGAGGCTTAGTCCCCATGCCTGTGGCAATACGCAAATCTAGATAGTCTTGGACAGTCGGAATAGTCTCAGTCCAACGAAGTTGCTCCTTAGACATATTGGCGTTGCACCCCATCTTTGTAGGCCGCGTCAATCAGCCCGCCACCTAGACACTCTTGGCCATCATAGAAGACCACTGCCTGCCCCGGTGTAATGGCCCGGACTGGTTCATCAAAAATAACAGTCGCCTGAGTCTTATCTTGGCTAAGTTTAACCGTCACTCCAATATCTTGTTGGCGGTAGCGGAACTTGGCCGTACAATGGAATTCTTCTGGCACATCCGACAAATTAGGCGCAGTAAAGGACACTTCACTAGCCGTCAGATAGTCTGAATAGAGATTTGGATGATGGAAACCCTGACCTACATAAAGGGTTTGCGTGGTTTGATCCTTACCAATGACAAACCAAGGTTCATTGCTAGTGCCCCCACCACCAATTCCCAGACCTTGACGTTGGCCAATGGTATAGTACATGAGCCCCATGTGCTCGCCCTTGACTTGACCATCTAGGGTCACCATTTTACCTGGCTTATTGGGTAGGTAGTTGGAAAGAAATTCATTAAAATTCCGTTCTCCAATGAAGCAGACACCGGTTGAATCCTTCTTCTTGGCAGTTGCCAAGCCGGCCTCTTCTGCTAGGGCACGAACCTCAGACTTCTGCAAATGGCCCAAAGGAAAGAGCGCCTTCTGGAGTTGGGCTTGGGACAGTTGGCTAAGGAAGTAGGTTTGGTCCTTATTATTATCTAGGCCACGCAAGAGGTGGACTACCCCATTTTCATCTCGTTCTGAACGGGCATAGTGCCCCATGGCAATATAATCCGCCCCTAATTCCATGGCATAATCCAAGAAGGCCTTGAATTTGACTTCCTTGTTACACATCACATCTGGGTTAGGCGTACGACCCGCCCGATATTCGCGTAAGAAATATTCAAAGACCCGGTCCCAATATTCTTTCTCGAAGTTAACAGAATAATAGGGAATTCCAATTTTCTCCGCGACTTTGACTACGTCTTGGTAGTCTTCAGTCGCTGTACAGTGACCATTTTCGTCAGTATCGTCCCAGTTTTTCATGAAGAGGCCGATGACTTCATAGCCCTGCTCCTTGAGTAGCAAGGCGGCGACAGAAGAATCTACGCCTCCGCTCATACCCAAAACGACACGTTTTCCATTTGTTGACATTGTTCTTTTCCTTTCTTTCTCTCTATGGATAACTCCGTGGAAGGCAGAGCATCCTGACATGTGTACTTAATTGATAACAGAAGAAGAGAACGAAAGCTCTCTCCCGTTCTCCTCACTTAGGCTAGACTTCAGTTAAAACGTTACGCTCAACAAAGCCATCAAAGATAAAGTTAATCTTCTCTACAACCATTTCATTATGAGCTAACTTGGTCACATCGACAGCAGTTAAACCCTTGTTATTAACGGTTGAGATTTTGAGAGTCTTTAAGTCCTTGTTAACCAAGACCTTGAGCACCAAGCCATCACGGTGGTGGCTATCTAGAGGACGTTTGTATTGGAAGTTACCGCCAGTTGACTCGGTAAAGCCATTATCCCGCAAAGTATAAGGTTTGCAGGCTGGATTGATTTCGAAGGTACGGTTAAAACCTTTTAAGGTTGCTTGTTTGGTGAATGCCATAATTCATCGCCTTTCTTGTTTACTTTTGTTGTCTTGCTTTTAAGAGGCCAAGTTGTTTGACCACTTGGTCTAAGTCCGCTTGCGTTAGGCCCAAGCCCATGGTCAGACGAATACTTTCACGCTGCCGGTCTTCCTGGTCAGGATAGTAACCCTTAAGAACACGACTAGGTTCTAGACTACCTGCCGAACAGGCTGACCCAGCCGAAACATAAATCTGAGCCAAATCTAATTGGATTAGGACCTGACTAGCCTTGAGGCCTTTGAGCCAGAGATTAAGGAAGCCTGGCAAATGATGAGCCTGTGGGCGATTGACTTGATAGTCAATTCCTGCTCGAGTTAGCTCCTCCAAGAAATAAGTTTCCAAGTTTGCCAAATGCGCTTGTCGCTGTTCCGCTTCTGCTAGAGATAGATGGATAGCTTGAGCCAAGCCCTGAATATAGGCTAGATTCTCAGTTCCAGCTCGCATACCAGCTTCCTGACCGCCCCCCACTAAGTAAGGTTGCAAGCCTAGTTGACCTTGCCATGCTTGGAAGTAGAGTAAGCCAATCCCCTTAGGGCCACCTAGTTTATGGCCTGATAGACTCCAAGATGTAGCTATCTGGTCTAGTTCCCAAGGTAGTTTAGTAATCCCTTGAACCAAGTCAACATGAAAAAAATAACCGCGCTGACGAGCTTCTTGCGCCAATCCTGGAATGGGATAAATGGCGCCTACTTCATTGTTGACCGCCATGGCTACCCAGCCACTGGTACCTTTCTGACTAGCCGCTAGAAATTGGTCAATCAGGTCTTGGTCACTGCCCCCATCTTGGGGTTGGATCCAGGAAATGGTCCAGCCCTGCTCCTCTAATCGCTTGAGGGCTAAATCCACAGAGGGATGTTCTACTGCTAAGGCCACGATATGGCGGGCTTTACCAGCTGCTAGGGCGCTTTGAGCCTGAGACCAGATAGCCCAGTTATTAGCTTCCGTCGCCCCTGATGTGAAGTAGAGGCATGTGGCGGAGGCTAGACCCAAATCCTGAGCAATGGACTCACGAGCCTGATTGAGGGCATACTTGGCAGACTTGCCCAATTGATAAGTGCTAGAGGGATTCCCATAAAGTTGGGATAAGGAGCTTGTGATAGCTTTGACAACTTCCGGACGAACAGGTGTTGTCGCTGCATAATCAAGATAAATAGCCATCTTGGCCTCCTCCTCTCAGACTAGACTTTCCTTCTTATTATAGCACACTCCCAGCCTTTCGCCTATCCATAAGTTTGGTCAGAAGATTTGTCTCATTCGGTCTTTTGCGGTATGATGAATAGGCAGATAACAGAACGAAAGGAGGCCTGTCATGCTCCAACCACTCGCCTATCGCATGCGCCCGCGCCAACTAGAAGATATTCTTGGCCAGGAGCACCTTGTTGGCCCTGGTAAGATTATCCACCGCATGGTGCAAGCCAAGCGCCTGACTTCCATGATCCTCTACGGACCGCCCGGCATCGGCAAAACTTCCATTGCCAGTGCTATTGCGGGTTCAACCCGTTATGCCTTCCGCACCCTGAATGCGGCTACTGATGGTAAGAAAGAACTGGAACAAGTAGTAGAAGAAGCCAAATTTTCTGGCACCCTCATCCTTCTCTTGGATGAAATTCACCGCTTAAACACCACTAAACAAGATTTCCTACTACCGCATCTGGAGAGCGGTCGGATTATTCTAATTGGGGCGACTACCGAGAACCCTTATATTGCCATTAACCCCGCTATTAGAAGTCGTGTGCAAATTTTTGAACTCAAGCCCCTCAGTCCTGAGCAGGTTTGCCTGGGTTTGACTCGGGCCTTAGCCGATCGAGAACGTGGACTCGGTAAGTACCCTGTACAAGTCCAGGATGGCGTTCTGGAACATTTTGCCCAAGTTTCGGGCGGTGATATTCGGACCAGCCTTAACGCCTTAGAGCTGGCAGTCCTGTCAACTGAACCGGACCAAAATGGGCAAATTATCATCGACATGGCAGTTGCCAGTGATTGCTTGCGACGTCGCCGACTTCAACATGATAAGAATGGTGACGCCCACTACGACGTCATTTCCGCCCTACAAAAATCTATCCGTGGTAGTGATGTCGACGCTGCCCTTTATTACCTAGCCCTATTACTGACTGCTGGTGAGCTAACGGTCGCCTGCCGTCGCCTGCTAGTGATTGCCTATGAGGATATTGGTCTAGGCCACCCAGCTGCCACGCAACGAACGGTTGCGGCCATTCAAGCCGCCGAAAAGCTAGGCCTGCCAGAAGCCAGCATTCCCTTAGGTTTTGCAGTTATCGACCTAGCACTGAGTCCAAAATCCAATACTAGCTATCGTGCTATCAAGTCTGCTATGGCTGCGATTGACCAAGGACAAGTCGCCCCAGTCCCAGACCATTTGCGAGACAGTCACTATCAAGGCGCTGACAAGTTGGGTCGAGGACTTGACTACCGCTACCCCCACGATTATCCAGGTCATATCGTAGCTCAAGAATATTTGCCTAAGGAATTAGCTCATCACCAGTTCTTCCAAGCAGACCCTAGCGGTAAGTATGAAGAAGCCTTGGCTCACTACTACCAAAAAGTTAAAGAAATCCTCAAAAAATAAGAGCGCTTACTTGCAAATTCAGCAAGTCGTGCTATAATAAAAGTATAGAAGATCTGTGGTGTACGTGACATATACACTGTGTTGACCGAACATTTTTCTTTAGATATAGGGAACCAATTCGGCTGACTTATGACAGGCCTTTTCACTTGGTAGTCAGCGGTTAGTCGTTAGGTGCCCACCTGCTTAGATTGCGGGTTCAAAACATCTATATGACCAAACGGCACTAACGGATTTGGGTAGGAACTAGGGTTCCTGCCCTCTTTTTTATATAGAAAAAGAGCTTGGGCAAGCCCAAGCTCTTTCACTTATGATTTTACGATACTTTTCGTCTCACTTGCCAATGTGCAATAGCCAAACCCAACAAACTAGGTACAATCCAACCTAGGCTCTGGCCACTCAGGGGCAAATAAGTAGCGAATGTGGAAGCTAATTCTTTCAATGGTAGTACCCAAGCTAGATCTGGCATGGCTTGAATTCCATCGATTAGCGCCACTACCCCTGTCAGTGCCATAGCCCATTGGTAGTAAAGGCTATCGATTGCCCGACCTCGGCACAGTAAGGTGACCATGACTAGGACAATGGCCAGAGGATAGAGAAACATGAGCACCGGCACTGCCCAGGCAATAATCTGAGTCAAACCGGCATTAGCAATCAGGGTAGCCAAGAGGCTAACTGCAAGCAAGTATTGCTTGTAACCCAGACTAGGAAATAATTCTACCATTGCCTCCGAAAAAGCGGTTAGGAGCCCTACCCCCGTCTTAAGGCAGGCTAGAATGACAATTAAGGCCAATAGGATACTGCCTGCTGAACCTAGATAGTGATTGGCAATCTGAGCTAGCGCAACCCCACCATTAGCACTCATGGAAAACTGACCCAAGGAAGTCGCCCCGGCATAGGCCAAGAGCCCATAAATTAGACCCATTAAGACGATACTAATGGCACCGGATTTGACCATACCTCTAGCCAGTTCGCCTGGCTCTTGGATACCTAAACGATTCATAGCTTGAATCATGACAATCCCAAAAGCTAAAGCCGCTAGCACATCCAGGGTCTGATAACCCTCCAGAAAGCCCGTCGCCATCGCTTGTTGAGCATAACGCCCCTGGGCCATCATTTGCCCGGCTTGCCCCATCGGATTGAGAACTGTCAGGCTCAAAAGTAGCCCTAACACCAGTAAGAAAGCAGGGTTTAGAATTTTACCAATATAATCTAGGATTTTACCCGGATTCAAGGACAGAAAGCCCGCTACTAGAAAGAAAACTAAGGAATAGATGAGCAGTCCCTGCCCTTGGTGACTTGACTCGATAAAAGGCGCTAACCCAATGGTATAAGAAGTACTAGCTAAACGAGGCACTGCAAATAAGGGGCCAATTACCAAATAGAGCAAGACCGTAAAAATCACACTGAACTTTTTGCCGATACGACTGGCTAGTTCGGTTACACTCTTACTCTTAGACATCCCCATAGCGAGAATGGTCAGGAAAGGCAAGCCGATGGCTGAAATCAAGAGTCCGACCACAGCTGGTCCTACCTGAGCGCCACTTTCTTGTCCTAGGTGAACCGGAAAAATCAAGTTCCCGGCCCCAAATAACATACCGAAAAGCATGGAACCTAAATAAAGGGCATCTTTAGACTGAAGTTTTTTGTTCATTTATCATACTCCATTTCAAGCAAAAGCAACATCCGAAAGGAATGTTGCTCTTACTTACTATATTATTACTCTGCTTCAAAGTAAGCAGGGTAATGTGTCTTAACAATCTGGTGGCAACGATGGCAAAGGGTTGGGGCCTCCGCAATGGTGCCCACTTCCGGACGAACTGCCCGGCAGCGTTCACAGACATGCCCTTGAGCGCGGCTAACAGAAACTGCATAATCGTCTAAGACTAAGGCGTGATCTGGTGCCGGCGTGGTCACTAAGTCTAGATGAGAGACAATGAGTAATTGATCTAAATCTTGACTCAAGGCCTTCAAAGCCTTGGCTTGTTCTTCATTGACATAGAGGGTCACCGCTGCTTCAAAAGATTTCTTGATTGGATCTTGTTCAGCATTTTTCGCTTCCTCTAAGGCCTTTTGTACCCCTTGTTGGATGCGGAAGAAAAGCTTCCACTGATCCACGAGGTCCTGGTAAGCTGTCCCATCAACTGCTTGAGGGAATTCTGCTAACTGAACAAAACCTTCAACCCCTGGTAATTCCTTCCAAGCTTCTTCCATGGTATGTAAGAGGACTGGGGTTAAGAGTGGCAAGAGGTCACGTAAGATGCCGTAGATAACAGTCTGCATTTGACGACGTGGCAAGCTATCTGGTGCTTCGATGTAGAGTACGTCCTTAGCAAAATCTAGGTAGAAGGCAGATAAGTCAACCGTCATGAAGTTGATGACCTTCTTATAGATGCTAGCAAATTCAAACTTATCATAAGCACTTAAAAGGTCGTTAACAAAAAGCTTGAACTTAGCCGTCATGTATTGGTCAACAGGACGTAAGTCTTCAAATGCTACGCTATCCTTGCTTGGGTCAAAGTCTGAGACATGGCTTAACATAAAGCGGATGGTATTCCGGATTTTACGGTAAGCCTCAGCAATTTGCTTGAGGATGTCCTTAGAAATCCGTACATCTGATTCTGAGTCGACACTGAGAACCCAAAGGCGGATAATGTCAGCCCCAAGTTCATTCATGACTTCTTCCGGCACAATAACATTACCTAATGACTTACTCATCTTGTTACCCTTACCGTCTAAGACGAAGCCTTGAGACAATACTGCCTTATAAGGTGGTACGCCCTTAGCAGCAACAGAAGTGGTAAAGCTTGAGTTGAACCAACCACGGTATTGGTCAGACCCTTCTAAGTAGAGATCTGCTGGGAAAGTCAGATAATCTCTGGCTTCTAAAACTCCTGCATATGAGGTCCCAGAGTCGAACCATACGTCCATGATGTCAGTTTCCTTGGTGAATTTACCATTTGGACTTGCAGGATGCGTGAAGCCTTCAGGCAAGAGATCTTTAGCCTCACGTTCAAACCAGACATTAGAGCCATGTGTTTCAAATAAGGTTGCCACATGTTCAATGGTTTCAGCTGTTAAGATTGCTTCCCCATTTTCAGCATAGAAGATAGGAAGTGGTACACCCCATGCCCGTTGACGAGAGATGACCCAGTCACCCCGGTCGCGAATCATGTTGTAGATACGTGGCTGACCTGATGGATGGTACCATTTAACTTGCGTTTCGACCGCATTAAGCAATTCTTCACGGAATTTATCAATAGAAGCAAACCACTGTGGTGTTGCCCGATAGATAACAGGCTTCTTAGTCCGCCAGTCATGTGGGTAGCTGTGGACAAATTCTGAGTAAGACAAGAGTGCGCCCTTTTCCTTGAGTAATTCCACTACTAGTTTATTCCCCTTAGCATAGAAAACACCTTCAAAGCCAGGAGCTTCATGAGTGTAGTGCCCCTGGTTATCCAATGGAGACAGAATTTCTAAACCATAGGCTTTCCCAATATGGTAGTCGTCTTCCCCGTGACCAGGAGCGGTATGTACCAGACCGGTCCCAGCATCTAAGGTAACGTGATCCCCCACCATGAGTAGCGACTCTCGTTCATAGAAAGGATGCCAAGCAGTAAGACGGTCAAAGTCTTGCCCTTGATATTGGGCTTCCACTTGATAATTTTCCCAGTTGAGAGTCTTAGCCAAAGACTCGAGCAAGTCTTGGGCAACGATGAAATGACGGTCACCAACTTTGACTTGAACATAGCTAGCCACAGGGCTCACTGAAATCCCTAAGTTAGCTGGCAAGGTCCAAGGCGTGGTAGTCCAGATTACGAACTCAGCATTTTCAGGCACAATTCCTTTGCCGTCTTTGACCTTGAAAGCCACGTAGATAGAAGGAGATGTTACGTCTGCATATTCAACTTCGGCTTCCGCCAAGGATGATTCACTCGATGGTGACCAATAGATTGGCTTCAATCCCTTGTAGATGTAGCCTTTTGCCGCCATTTGGCCGAAAATACGGATTTGTGCCGCTTCGTATTCAGGAGCTAGGGTCAAGTAAGGATTGTCCCACTCACCTGTCACACCTAGGCGTTTGAAGTCAGCTTTTTGGCCTTCTACTTGACGTAGGGCATATTCTTGACAGAGTTTGCGGAATTCGACCACAGACATGGACTTGCGATCAACCCCTTCTTGCTTGGTCAGGGCTGATTCGATTGGTAGACCATGTGTGTCCCAACCTGGTACATAAGGGGACCGGAAGCCAGACATAGATTTAGAGCGAATGATGATATCTTTACTAATCTTGTTGAGGGCATGGCCCATGTGGATTTTCCCGTTGGCATATGGAGGTCCATCGTGGAGAACATAAGTCGGCTTGTCAGCATTCTTAGCTTGGATTTGTTGATAAAGATCCGCATCTTCCCACTCTTTTTGTAGGACGACTTCTTTAGTTGGTAAATTTGCCCGCATGGCGAAATCGGTTTGACCAAGGTTGAGGGTCTCTTTTAGTTTCATATTGACAATATTCCTTTCTTGACAGTATTAACTACAAAAAAAATATAAAAAGACGCCCCGGAACGGGACGTCGCAACGTGGTACCACCCAATTTTATTTGTAGTCATACAAATTCTCTTACATGATAACGCTCTTTAAGCGGCACCGGCTACTTAAGTTCACCGGGCATTATAGGTAAGCTGATCATCTACCCTATAGGGAACTCTAGGCTTGCACCCTTCCTAGATCGCTGGGGATGTATAGTGAAGATAGTGGTCTTACATCATTTCTGGTAATTCAATTTTAATGGTTTGGCCCAGGATACTTTCAACAGAAGCTTGGTCATCCTTATCAGGTGTTACCTTAGCTTCTAAGTTTCCTTGAGTTTCATGGACAAATTCTTCCACATCTGAAGTGACTTGGGTCTCTACCTCTTGCTCTAAGGCAGCCACACGCTCAGAACTACGTTCTTCAGCCTGGCTATCTTCAGTGGCAGGTGTCGCAAAAGCAATCTCCTGTTCAAAAGTTTGAGACTTAATTAAATCCAATTGTTGGGTCAACATACGTTGCATTTCGAACTGAAGGTTGCGTCCGTTATGACGTAAGAGTTCCACTTCATTAGCCAAGTGGTTGACGGTATCATGCGCATTGGCAATGATACGATCAGACTCACGTTCTGCCTCATAAATAATGAGTTCTGCTTCCTTGCGCGCATTTTGTTTGAGGCGTTCAGCCGCTTCGTTAGCAATCAAGATCGAGCTATTCAAGGATTCTTGTAATTTCTCGAAATTCTTGATTTTCTCTTCAGCTTCCGCCAACTTACGTTTAAGGCCAGCCACTTGGTCTAAAGACCGTTCATAGTCTACAACCACTTCATCTAGAAATTCATTGACTTCTTCTTTGGCATAGCCTCTAAATTCGCGATTGAATTCTTTGGTTAAAATATCGTTTGGTGTAATTGGCATGTCACACACTCCTTTGCTCTTGCTTTCTTCCTTAGACGACTAGAACTTTGACCTTAAGACGAATATTGTCCTTGCGGGTTAGTCCTTCCTCGGCATCGATTTGAAAACGCCCAAACTTCCTAAGCGAGACAAAGTCGCCTGCCTCTAGCTCAAAATCCGGTCGATTAATTTCTACATAATTGACCTTGACCAAGCCCCCTAAGACGGCTTCTTTTGCACGCTGTCTAGAAAAATTATAGACTTTACTCAGCATAGTGTCAAGCCTTAATGACGTGGTAATGACCGTCTGGTCTTCCCAAAGGACTTGTGGCATTAGAACCTGATCAAGCGCGATATATTCAAGTCTTACCCCGACATTTCCCATTTTGGTCACATTTTGACAAACATAAGGCGCAATCTTGGCATCCACTAGTACCTGCCAGTCCTGTCCATCGGTAATGATGTCCCCGATTCGGTTGCGTTCTAAGCCAGCCCCCAGGAGGGAACCTAGGATAGAACTATGTCGAATATTAGCAAATTTCTGCGGAAAGTGAATCTTCAAGGCTTGAATCTGGAAGTCGCTAGTTTCTAAATCATAATACTGAGGATAAAAAACCAGTCTTTGACGTTCAGCGCCTGGCAAACCGCCTTGGCAGGCTAATTGAACTTCATCTTGTCCATTAGCCAGTTGCTGGGCAATCAGGGCTTCGCGCGGAGTCACAAAGTAACTAGTTACCGGGCAATAGCGACTAGCCGCATAGGCCATCTGTTCTAGTACATAGTCAATAAAGGCCTGCTCCTCTTTACGATAATGTTGATATATACCCTCTTTCATGGGACTACACTCCAACTAACAATCGCATAAGGAAATTTTGAACCAGGTAGAGAACCATCAGCGCCGCCATAACTGAAAAGCTCAAGCCCCCTACTGGCGGGATAAAGCGGTCAAAAAGCTCAACATAAGGCTCGACTAGGCTACCTACCCAACGTCCTAAGTCACTGTAACGGGCATCAGGAAACCAAGACATGATTGCCCAAATAATAATGAGGGTCTCGTAAGTAGTAAAGGCCCAAGAAATAAATTGTATCAGCATAATAGCTCTACCTCTTCGCTCATTTTTTCTTCCATAAAAGTTATGGGCACGCTGGCTAGCTGCTAGAAGCGTAGCCTTACGTGCCCATGATGCTTGCGACTAGTTACTTAGCTTAGCCACGGTGGCGTTTGCGGAAGAAAGGTGGTGTATCAAGTTCGTTATCTTCCGTCGTATCAACTTGACGGTTACGGCTAACGTCACTTGAACGTTGGAAAGTCCGCTGTGGCATCTCATGAGCAGATTCACGAGTGTTTTGTTCACGACGGATATCCCAGTCACTGAATAAGTCACGTTCGCTTTCGCGACCGCGTGGTACCAATTCGATGTCATTGCTTGCAGACACCGCTGGTTGGCTTGATTCAGGCGCATTGCTTGCAGGCGCTGCATTATAATTGTTGCGCGCTGGTCGTTGAGCCATCTTGCTAGGTGCATTCTTCTCAGTATCAATCCCAGTTGCGATAACAGTAACTACTACCTCATCGCCAAGATTTTCATTGATAGATGTACCGAAGATGATGTTAACATCGCTAGTTGAAGCGTTGGCTACGATTTCGCTAGCATCTTGAGCTTCAAAGAGGGTTAAGTCAGAACCACCGGTGATGTTCAAGAGGATTTGTTCTGCCCCATCGATTGAAACTTCCAAGAGTGGAGAAGAAATAGCCTTCTTAGTTGCCTCAGCAGTACGATTTTCACCAGAAGCAACCCCAATCCCCATGAGAGCAGTCCCTTGATCTTTCATGACTGTCTTCACGTCAGCGAAGTCCAAGTTTACGTAACCTGGCGCAGTAATCAAGTCAGAAATCCCTTGTACCCCTTGACGTAAAACGTTGTCTGCTTCAGAGAAAGCTTCTAACATCGGCGTCTTTCGGTCAACGATTTCTAAGAGACGGTTGTTAGAGATGGTCACCAAGGTATCCACATTTTCCTTCAAGTTCTTAAGACCTTCAGCGGCGTAACGGCCACGTTTAGGCCCTTCAAAGGTGAATGGACGCGTCACAACCCCCACTGTTAAGGCGCCTAATTCTTTGGCAATGCGAGCTACGATTGGAGCAGCACCAGTACCGGTCCCCCCACCCATACCAGCCGTTACAAAGACTAAGTCTGCGCCTTCAAGTACTGTACGGATTTGTTCTTCGCTTTCTTCAGCAGCCTTAAGACCGACTTCAGGAACAGAACCTGCCCCCAAGCCCTTGGTTACCTTAGGGCCTAATTGAATCTTAGTTTCTGCTTGTGAGCCTTTGAGAGCTTGAGTATCCGTATTGGCTACGATGAACTCTACCCCTTGGACGCCTTCTGCGATCATACGGTTAACGGCATTACCGCCGGCCCCGCCGACCCCGATGACTTTGATAACGGCGCCGTCACGGCCGTTAATTGAATCAAATGCTAATTCCATAAATCGTTCCTCCTGAATCTTAATCGAAAAATGTTCTGAAAAATGCTTGAATTTTACTGATAATGCCATTTCCTACAACAGGGACTGGGTTATCATAATTAACGCCTGCCTCTGGTTCTGGAACATAGTTACTTTCTTCAGCAGCATAGCCTCCAAGATTGGAGTATGCATCATAATCTGATACTGGCTCTGCTACCGGCCGTTGACGTTCTGGTCTTGCAGGACGGCGAGGTGCTTGCTGACGAGGTGGCATCATTGGCTGGTTTGTTACATCCTGTGATGCAGTCTCTTGGTAAGGGCGCTCAAACCCACGATCTTGACGTGGTGCACTTGCTGCTTGATAAGTTCCTTGGGCAATACGATGCACAACATCTAGGCCTGCTGCATATTCTACCATGCCAATAGCTGTCGTAAAGACTGGGTTCCGCATACCCATTTGCTCTGGGATATAGAGGCGAACCTTAGGACCAAAATACTCTTGGGCTAGTTCTAAGACGCCTGGCAAGGAAGCCGCTCCACCAGTCAGAACGAAACCGCCTGGTAAGTCGAGGGCATCGACCCCTTCCAAGTCATCTCGAACTGTCTCAAAGATTTGCGCCAAACGGGCTTCAATAATTTCCGATAAATAGCGTTCATCTACGCGAACAGGTTCCTTACGTCCAACTGTCTCCACTGGGAAGTATTCTTCTTCAGAAGTCTGACGAGAGACCGCATAACCAAACTCACGCTTAATCCGCTCCGCATTCTCTAAGGAAGTATTAAGGATTAGGGAAATATCCTTAGTGACGAAGTCGCCACCTTCTTGGTCAACGAAGGAATACTTCAATTGGTTATCATAGATGATTGAGGCACTGGTTTGGCCCCCACCCATATCTACGATGATGGTCCCAAATTCACGTTCATCAGGCGTTAGGGCTACTTCTGCAATAGCTTGAGGTTGTACCACTAATTCCGTAATGTTGAGTCCAGCCTTCTCCACACAACGACGAATGTTGTGGATAATGGTCTTAGGACCTGTAATCAGGCGTGCATAGAGTTCTAGCCGGACCCCAATCATGCCTTGAGGATCGCGGATGCCGGTAAAACCGTCCACAATAAATTCTTCTGGAATGATGGAAATAATTTCCCGTTCAGGTGGAACAGACCGCACCTTAGCAGCCATAATGACATTATTAACATCTTTTTCGGTAATCTCACGGGTATCACTGGAAACAGCAATCATACCGTGACAGTTATCAATCATCAGCTTGTTACTTGGTACGCCGACAATGACATCATTTATTTTAACTTGTGCTTTTTGCTCTGCTTGCGCAATGGCCTGTTGAATGGAATAGACCGTCTCATCGATATCAACAATTACGCCACGGCTTAAGCCACGTGACTTCGCGTTACCTACACCAATAATATTGACTTGGCCATTCATCTGCTCAGCTACAACCACTTTAATTGAGGTAGTCCCAATATCTAAACTAACAAAAATTTCTGGGGTTCTCACAAGCGTTAGCCCTCCTTTGTCCTCTCACAGGGAAGCTTGGGCTCCCTGGATGAGATATAATCTCTCCCTATAATTCTATCACATACTGGCCTTGATATGAAGCGAAATAATGCCTGTCATAAAGAATTAATATAGATT
>CAUUNL010000036.1:0-18627 GCA_963546405.1 Abiotrophia defectiva
TCCCATTATATCTTATATGATATAATGGGATTTTGCTTAGGCTGCTTGATGACAGTGGCGGAGGATAAAGTAATAGGTCCCCGTCAGCAGATAGGCCAGGGACAAGACCAAAATCATGCTGATAGCAGAATGATTAAGCCATATATAGGTCAGGAGCCCTCCTACTAGGAAACAGGCAATGCTTGCCATGTAGAAGATAATCTTGTGGACATCTTCCTTATAGCCCCGCAAGTAACGTCCTAGCGCAAAGCCCGTATCAGTCAGGTAACCCGTAAAATGCGAACTGCGGACAATCATGCCACGATAGTAGATAAACATACCATTTTGGGTCCCCATACCGAAGGCCAAGAGATAGAGCCAGCTAGCCTGCCAGTTGAGGGCATAGCTTAAGCCCAATAAGAGGCCAAAGCTAATCAACAAAACACCGTAACGGTTGCCTAGGCGGAAGGCTTTATCAGAGAATAAGAGGCCGCTTAAAATGCTCCCAGCTATAAAGGCCAGCAAGGTCAAGGCCAGACGGCTGGTCGCTTCCCCATCCCCCCGTGCTAAGGCCAGTACAAGTTGGGTCAGATTGCCCGTCATATGGGTCGATGGCGTAGCCACCAGCCACAGCGTCGTCACGTTGACCGCCCCCGCCAGGCTACTGAGTAAGCCAATCCAAATGGCTAGCAGGATTCCTTTAGGCTCTTTCATTGCTTTACTCCTCTCAAGTTCAATGCCTATTCATTTTATCACAAAGGCCTAACCCTCAACAAGGCAATTCCGCTATTAGATCCCGGCTGGTTGCAAAGCCAAACGCCGATCGCAGACCTGGTCCAGGAAGAGTTGGTCATGGGAAACCGCCAGAATGGCCCCAGGGAAGTCGCGGAAAATTTGCCTTACTTCAGCTTGAGACAAGGGCGAGAAATTGCGACTAGGCTCATCCAGTAACAAGACATTGACCTCCATCAGATTCAACTTAAGCAGGAGCAACTTGGCCTGCTGGCCCCCAGACAGTTGGCTAATGGGATGACGCATCTCATCAGGGTCGAAGCGTAGGCTACCCAGATAGGTCATGAGCTTAGTCTTCTCCTCCTGACTGCCGGACTCCTGAAGAAAGTCCAGGGGCGTCTGATCCTGAGGCAGGACCTGGCGGTAATCTTGGGGCATATAGCCCAGACGAAGGCCCGGCCGGTCTGTCAGCCAGTCACGGACTTGCTTGAGCAGGGTGGATTTACCCACCCCATTGGGGCCCACTAACCCGATTTTCTCCTGGCCCCGCCACTCCAGGGTCAGGGGCTGGGTCAGAGCGCGCCCCTCTAGGCGGACCACATAGTCCGGCTCGTTGACCAGCCATTTGCTGGCGGGCAAGGGATGGGGACAAGGCAATTTGACCAGGATAGCATCTTCTTGAATGGGAATCTCCAGCATGTCTTCAGCCTGGCGCTCCAAGCGACGACCTACAGACTTAACGTTGCGCATTTTCTTAGCTAAGAGACGACCCAAGCTAGAATCATGGGCCTGACGCAATTGATGCTGGACCTTGTCATGCATTTGCCGATGTCGGGCTTCCTGCTTGGCCTGCTCCTCCTGCTGCTTGCGGGCCAGCTGTCCCTGACGCTGGAACTGGGCCTGACGTTGATTGCGATAGGTCTCATAGTCCAGATTGACCAGATGAACCCGGCTGGCCTTGTGGTTATGAATTGTCTCAATATGCAGAATGCGATTGGCTACTTGAGCCAGGAAGGCCTCATCATGGGAAATAAAGAGGACCGCTGCCGGCAAACTAGCCAGGGTCCGACTGAGCCAGTCCAGTGTGGCCAAGTCCAAGTCATTGGAAGGTTCATCCAAGAGCAGACAGTCCGGCTCCAAGGCCAGGGTCCGGGCCAACTGCAACTTGAGCTTCTCGCCCCCTGACAGGGTCCCCATGAGCTGCTGGCTGGTGAGCCGATCGGGGTCAAAACCTAATTGGCTGACTAGCTGATAGAAGTAGCCATAATCTATTTGCTCGGCTAGGGCCGGATCAAAACAATAAGCCTCGATGGTCAAGCCTTCATCCTGGGCTGGAAAAGTCTGGCCAATCCAGGCCGTCCGTCCAAAGGCATTAGAACAAGTGCCCGTCACCTCGACATAAGGCAGGGGCGCATCCGGCTGCCTGAGCCAGTTCAAGAGCGAAGACTTGCCGCAACCTTCTTCGCCAATCAAGGCTAGCTTGTCGCCTGGCTTCAAGTCAAAGGACAGGGAAGGAATTAAGACCTTGAGGTCTTGTTGATGGGTCATGGTAAAATTTTCAACGTGTAACATCTGCTACCTCCTATATAAAGAGGGACCGATGCCCTATCTAGCGTCGGTCCCTGTTTGGAAGCAAATGGATGAAGCCAAAGAAAGAGTCTGCGCCCTCATATAAGCTGCGCCTGCCCTAGCTGCTTGTACCTCTTCACTAAAATTGACCGCACTAAATAAAGCCATCTTGATCCTTTATTTAGTAATTGACAATTTTAGTTAACTTTCATCGGCACAAGTACCTCCTTGGTGAATTACCTTTAGTATACGCTTACTTGGTGAGGAATGCAAGTCATTTATTAACCTAGCCTCTCTTCCTCCAAGCACAAAAAAAGCACCCCTAGACTTGAGGGGTACTGGTGATGCTAAGCTTGTTTTACTTGGATTATTTGCCCAAGGAATTTTTGATGCCTTCCACTGCACCTTTGGCAGCTTCAGCCACGTCATGAGCCACTTCTTTGACTTTACTAACTGCGCCTTCTACGACGCCTTCAGTTTCAAGGCCTTTGTCGCCAGTTACTTTACCTGCAACTTCCTTGACTTTGCCAGCAGCTTGGTCGAGTTTATCTTCTAACATCTCAGTCCCCTCCTTTCTACTATGATAACTTCAGTCTACCACGTTAAGGTCCCCAGTACGAATTATTTGCCTAGCCAAAGCAAATAAAAAGAGACTAGGACAGCGTCCTAATCTCCTTGATTGGCGATAAATCCCGTTAGCTGGGCCTGGGCAAAGCCCACTAGGCCGCGGCGGTCATACCATTCCCGGACAGACTGGTTCCAAGGCGTAGTGTCCGTCACCAGGAAGACCTGGCGATAGTCTTGGCTGGCTTCCTGAATTCGATTCAGCAATTGTCGGCCTATGCCCTGCTTCTGATAAGCTGGCAGAACTAAGAGGTCTTGGATTAAGGCTACATAGTGGCCATCGCCCACTGTACGGACTAGCCCCACTAACTGATCCTGGTCCCAGGCGCTAATGACATCTTGAGAAGCCGCCAGCATCTGACCCAGGTCAGATACCTGGTCTAGGTAGGCAGTCCAACCGACTGCCTGATAGAGTGGTCGCAACTGGACATCAGCAATCTCCTTATCATGACGATAATTGATCATCTTGAGCACCCTCTTTCTTAGGAATTTGACGATTAGAGCCCCAACTTAGCCAGAATGCTGGCCTTCATACCGGCTACATCTACCACTTCATTATGACGGATTTGGGCTTCTTTGACTTCGAGAACGGCCGCAGGTTGTGGTACGCCAGAGATAGCTTCCAATTGGTCCACCAGGGTCAGGTCATCCACCTCAGGGTCTAAGTCCTGGAAGGACTGCATGACAGAGCGTGGGAACTTGTAAGGGCTGGCGGTCGAAGCGATTAAGGTTGGCGTGTTGTCGCCTGTTTCCTGACGGTAGTCGCTGTAAACCGAAGTGGCCACTGCCGTATGAGGATCTAAGACATAGCCGGTCGCTTCGTAGACGGCCTTAATGCTGGCTTCGATTTGGCCCTCATCGGCGTAACCGCCATAGAAATCAGCATAAGTTGCCTGCATTTGAGGCGTCACTTGGTAGTGACCTTGGTCCACTAATTGCTTCATATAAGCAGCCGTTTGGGTCGCATCATTACCGGTCGCATGGTAAATCAAGCGCTCCAGGTTGCTAGAAATGAGAATATCCATGGATGGTGAGTTGGTCACATAGAAAGGACGTTGACGGTCGTAGACGCCCGTCTTGAAGAAGTCGGTTAAGACATTGTTCTTGTTAGAGGCACAGATGAAGGTCTTGATTGGCAAGCCCATTTGACGAGCATAGTAGGCCGCCAGAATGTTCCCGAAGTTACCAGTTGGCACATCCACATTGATAGCGTCGCCGAGGGCAATGACGCCTTGGCTCACCAGTTGCAAGTAAGCAAAGACATAGTAGGCCACTTGCGGAATGAGACGACCGATGTTAATAGAGTTGGCACTTGAGAATTGGTAGCCAGCCGCCGCAATTTGTTCGTTAAGGGCTTGGTCCCCGAAGAGGGCCTTGACTTGGCTTTGGGCATCATCGAAGTTGCTGGTAATGCCGACTACATAGGTGTTGTCACCCTTCTGTGTCAGCATTTGCAGTTCTTGGATATGGCTGACACCGCCCTTAGGATAGAAGACCACAATCTTAGTGCCGGGCACATCGGCAAAGCCAGCCATGGCCGCCTTACCAGTATCGCCAGAGGTGGCAGTCAGGATGACGATTTCCTTGTCAGAGCCTTGTTTCTTAGCAGAAGTGGTCATGAGATAAGGTAGGATGGACAGAGCCATATCCTTGAAGGCGATGGTCTGGCCGTGGAAGAGCTCCAGATAGTAAGCATCCCCCACCTTCTTAACTGGGGTCAATTCTGGCGTGTCGAACTTGTCGCTGTTATAGGCCCCATCGATGCAGGCCTGTAATTCTTCCTGGCTGAAGTCATCAAAATAAGCCTGCATGACGGTAAAGGCAACCTCCTGATAGGACTTGCCCACTAGATCAGCCAGAGGGACTGGCAACTTAGGATGGGACACCGGCACATAGAGGCCCCCGTCTTCCGCAATCCCCTTGAGGATGGCTTGAGAAGCGGTGACACGGTTTTCTGGGTTACGAGTACTTTGGTAATATAAGGTCATGGTGACTTCCCTCTTTTCACGTTAAATCTTCACTTGGACATTATACCATAAGTCAGGTGGACTTGACAGGGGCAAGGAAGGCAATTAGAATAGGACTATTAACGATGCCGAGGTGAATCTATGAAACGCGCACTCTCCTATGTCTTCCCTAAGACCATCCCTATTATGACAGGCTTTCTCTTCCTAGGTTTCTCCCTGGGCATGCTGGCCGTCAGCAAGGGCTTCCCACCCTACTTGCCGGTCTTAATGGCCCTCTTTATTTTCGCTGGCTCCATGGAGTTTGTCACCTTGCAGCTCTTGCTCGCTGCCTTCAACCCGCTCCAGGCCTTGCTCTTGACCCTCATGGTCAATGCCCGCCATCTCTTCTATGGCCTGGCCATGTTGGACAAATACCACCATCTGGGCTGGCAGCAGCCCTATCTGATCTTCGGCATGTGTGATGAGTCCTTCTCTATTAATGTGACCCTAGACCTACCGCAAGACCTTGACCGAGGCTGGGCCTACTTCCATGTAACCTGGCTCAACCAACTCTACTGGGTCTGCGCGACAGCCCTGGGGGCATTTATTGGGCCCTATCTGCCCATTAATGTCAAGGGCATGGACTTCGTCCTCAATGCCCTCTTCATTGTCTTGCTGATTGAACAATGGCGTTCCCACCGCCAACACTCCGCTGCCTTTATCGGCTTAGGCTCATCTGTCCTCTGTTTGGTCCTTTTCGGACCGGAAAACTTTATGATTCCGGCCATGATCCTCATGTTAGTGCTCTTTGGCTACCGCTACTGGCAGCAGAAGAAGCGGCCAGACCAGGAGGTGAGCGCATGACCCCTTGGCAGCAAGCCATTACCATCGCCCTCATCGTCTTAGGAACGGTGTTGACCCGTTTTCTGGCCTTCTGGATCTTCCCGGCTCACAAGCAGCCACCCGCCTTCGTTAGCTACTTAGGCCAGGTGCTGCCCACTGCCGTCATGGGACTCCTAGTCGTCTATGCCTTCCGCCATCTCAGCCCCAGTCTGCCCCAGGACAGTCTGCTCATGATTGGCGCGGCCCTTACTACGGCTGTCTGCCACCTGTGGAAACGCAACTTCCTCCTTAGCATCGCGCTAGGAACCGCCGTCTATATGATGGGCTTACATTTATTAGGATAAGAAAAACGAGCTAGGAAACATCCTAGCTCGTTTTTCTTATATTCAATTATACCAGCACATTCAAGAGACCCATAAGTCCCATGCCTAGAAAGACGGCATAGGGAATGATTGGGCGCTTAGCCTGGCGGACCACCTCCTGATAGAGGTCCACAAAAGCCACATAGAAGAGATAGCCAGCCATGAGTTGATTGAAGACGGCTAGGCTAATTAAGGAGCCCATGCCCTCGATTAGGACAAAGCCTAGGCCTAGCCCGGCCAAGTTACCAAGCACCAACCAGAGCCAGGTACCGGCTTTGGCAGGACGGCTTAATTCCCGTATGGTCATGGCCTCTACTAAGGCGTGCGGCGCTGTCAGGAAGAGATAGGCTGTCCCCAACCAGGGATTAACCCGGCAGAGGCTATAAATCAGCACCCCTTCCAGCATATTTTGGAGGGTGAAGGCCCCTAGACGCAGGCGCCCGCTCGGTGCCCAGCCAACAAAGGAATGCAGGCCTGACATGAGGATAACTGGGGTAAAGAAGAGAATAAGGCTAAACAAAGTGGCCATGCGGAAACCCAAAATCCCCATCAGGGTGGGCTGGGTAGAAGGCAATAAATCGAAGAAGACTAATTCTAGCCAGATGCCACAGGTCAACAAGAGTAGTTGGCTGCGAACCCAAGGCCGCGCCCCTAACTTAGGGCCTAAGTGCCAGCCCCAAAAGGTGGCCAAAGCATAGGCGGTCATACCCAAACCTAAGCCTAGCCAAGCAAGTGAACTCATGTTAACACCCCAAATTCATAACCTTGAGACTTGAAGTAATCAATAATGTGAGGCAGGGCCTCAATAGTCAATTGCTTATCCGAAGCATCGTGCATGAGGATGACCCGCACCTTGGCATCAGGCGCCACATAGAAGGATTTTTCCATATAGGCTAGCATGTCACTAGGCGTGGTTGGTCGGGCAGACGGTGTTTCCGCATCGCCGGACATACCATTCCAGTCCATCCAGTCAACATCTAGCTTCTTAAGGGAGGCATCCAGTTCCTCAGTCCCCTTCCAGGACATATGACCACCTGGATAACGCCAGACAGCCGTGTGGAAATCCCGACCTAGCACTTCCTGCATAGAAGCTTGGGTTTCCTTGACTTCCTTGACTACTTGTTTGACATCGACTACCCCGCCCGGAAAGAGACGGTTGTAATCATGACTGTAGGAATGAATCCCGATAGCATGTCCCTCGCGAATTTGCCGTTCTAGCAAGGGCCGGGTCTTGTCTCCCACCGTCTTGCCTATCACGAAGAAGGTGGCTGGCACCTTCTTAGCCTTGAGAACATCTAAAATCTTAGGTGTCACTTCAAAGTTAACCCCGTCATCGAAGGTTAAAAATACTATTTTTTTATCTGAGGCTTTAGAATCGTAGAGGAGCTTGCGCACATCCTGGGCCTTATAGGCATAGGCGCTGGCCGCCTGGTTATGGTTAGAACCCTTAACCAGTTCTTGGGGCTTGCTTTCTGCTTCCTTCTTACTGGACTCTTGACTAGATGAAGACTGAGACTGCCCTGTTAAGGCTAGCTGACTCGAACTAGTCTCTTGGGAAGAGTCCTGCCCTTCAAGGGTCTGTAAGAAGAGCATGACGGATAAGACGCAGACAATACAGACCAGGCACAAAATAAGTGCCAATAAGCTATTATAAAGTAGATTCTTCTTGTCCTTTGACCGCATGCTATCGCCCTCGCTATATTTATATCCTTGACTACAATCCTATTATACTCCACTAATCCAGAAAATGCGACACTTTCTTATGATTTATGCCAAGCATTTTCTTACTTTACGCAAAAATCACCTCGCCTAGAATTAAATCTAAAGCGAGGTGACTAGCTATTCTTTATTAAGCTTCATGATCCTCGTTTTGACTGTCATCCGCAGACGCTTGGGTCTTGCGGCGACGGAAGAAGAGAACAGCGCCGGCTAAGGCTATTAGAGCTAAAGCCAGTGGCGTTAACCAAGCCATAACTTGTTCACCCGTTGATGGCAACTTCCCGTCCTTACGTTCCACATTAGAAGTCTTAGTGGCCGTCACCTTGTCAGATGAGGAGCTAGAACTGGATGATGCCGCAACTTTTTCAGCTAATTGAATGGTCCGCTTAGCTGTCTGGCCGTTGGCAAGTGTTAATTTAATCTTAGTTTGATCCAGTTGGTAAGGCTCAGGTACTGCTACCACATAGTAGTCGTAGTCCCCTGCCTTGAGATTAGTAAAGGTCACTTTACCTTGAGCATCGGTCTTCAATTGTTGACTGCCAACTGCTAAGGTCACATCCGCTACTGCCTGGCCTGAAACATTGACTACATTGAGTTCTAAGCTAGCTGCCTGAGACTTACGGCGCACCTTGAGTTCTGGATGCAAATCCGCCCCTGGCGCTACATCTAAGGTTTGAGCACCTGTTTCAGCTTGATAGCTGTCTGGCACTTCCTTAATACCATAAGTATACTTGCCTGCTTCTAAGGCTTCGAAGAGAATATTCCCTTGGTCATCCGTTTGGCCTTCCAACTCACCTAAGTAAACTGTCACACCTGGGACAACTTGGTTGTTTTCGTCTACAACTTTAACCGTTACATTGGCTACTGCCTGTTGACGTTGAACGGTCAAAGTGATGGAGTGGTCAGTGTCAGAAGGTAATTCAGCGTCGCCTGATTGGGCACCTGTGTAATTTTCTGGCAAGTTGACAATCTCATAGTGGAAGGTCCCTGGGGTCAAGCCTTTGAAGACAGCTTGGCCGTACTCATTGGTAACTTGTACTTGGTCGCCAATCTTGACGCTAACGCCTGGTACTTCCTTGCCGGCATTGTCCAAGATTTTAACAGTCAGGTCGCGCTTCTCAGTTTGAGAAGAAGATGAGCTTGAAGAGGAAGCTTGGTCCTTACGGGTTACTTGTAAGGTAATGGAGTGATCCGTATCCGTTGGCAATTCAGCTTCGCCGCTTGGCGTGCCTTCATAGCCGTCTGGCAACTTGGTCACCGCGTAGCGAACCATCCCTGGGGTCAGCCCCTTGAAGTGAGCATCCCCATTCTCGTCCGTTACAGCTGTCTGATCTTCAACCGTTACAGTGACACCTGCTACAATTTTCTGGTCTTGGTCTAAAATTTTGACCGTCAAATCACGTTTGGCTGCTGGAACTGCTGGGTTTTCAGCTTTCTTAGTCACTTGTAAAGTAATGGAATGGTCAGTGTCTCTTGGGAGTTCTGCATCACCACTTGGCGTGCCTTCGTAACCGTCTGGCAAATCAGTCACAGCATAGTGAACCGTCCCTGGCGTCAAGCCTTTGAAGTGGGCATCCCCATTTTCATCGGTGACAGCCGTTTGGTCGCCAACGGTCACGGTCACGCCTGCTACAATCTTCTGATCTTGGTCTAAAATCTTGATGGTCAAGTCGCGTTTGACAGCTTCAACCGCTGGTTGTGCTGGCTTCTTAGTCACTTGTAAGGTAATGGAATGATCGGTGTCGCTTGGTAATTCAGCGTCACCACTTGGTGTGCCTTCGTAGCCGTCTGGTAAATCCGTTACGGCATAGTGAACCGTCCCTGGCGTCAAGCCTTTGAAGTGGGCATCCCCATTTTCATCGGTCTCAGCGCTTTGGCCTTCTACAGTGACCGTTACGCCGGACACAATCTTTTGGTCTTGGTCTAGGACTTTAACGGTCAAGTCGCGTTTAGCTGCTGGCGCTTGGCTAGAAGATTCAGCCTTCTTAGCTACCTGCAAGGTAATGGAGTGATCAGTGTCAGCTGGCAGTTCGGCATCCCCATTTGGCGTGCCTTCATAGCCTTCTGGCAATTGAGTCACCGCATAGTGCACTTTGCCTGGCGTTAAGCCTTTGAAGTGGGCATCCCCATTTTCATCCGTTACGGCACTTTGGTCTGCCACAGTGACCGTTACGCCGGCTACCGTCTTTTGTTCTTGGTCCAGAACCTTAACGGTTAAATCGCGCTTAGTCACTTGAGACTCGGCTTTCTTAGTCACTTGTAAGGTAATGGAATGGTCAGTGTCACTTGGGAGTTCAGCTTCACCACTTGGGTTGCCTTCATAACCTGCTGGTAATTGGGTCACGGCATAGTGAACTGTTCCAGGCGTGAGATCCTTGAAGTGGGCATCCCCATTTTCATCCGTCACAGCTGTTTGGCCTTCCACCGTAATCGTGGCACCTGGCACAATTTCTTGTGCTTGGTCTAAGACCTTGACCGTCAAGTTGCGCTTCACCTCTGGCGCCTGACTAGTGGATTGGGCTGGTGCTTGTGGCGCACTGCCTGCCCCTTCTTGGTCAGACAAGGTAACGGCTAACTTAGAGACCATTTTCTGATGGTCAGCACTTTCTAAGTCAGGGCCTGCCTTGACTTCGAAGGCCACTTCATAGTAGGCCTGACCTTGGTCGTCTGTCTTGAGACTGCCCTTGTCAGACTGTTCCTGTAATTGCTTGTTTGCGGCGATGTCTTGTTCTGACCGCTTAGGAATAGAAGTTTCAACCTTTTGTGCCTTGAGGACCTTGTCCGCACGTTTGAAACCTTGGCCATCATACAAGCGTAAACGATACTTACCAGCGGTTAACTTAGGTGCTTCGCTCGCTTGGGCATCAGATTCATGACGATAAACTACATTACCTGCCTCGTCCACAATTTCGTAGGTCGCATTTTCCTGACGTTTTGGCGGATTGGCATCAACTTGTAACAGAATATCCACCGATACTTCAATCGGTGAGTTAGGATTCACTTGCGCTAGGACCAGTCCAGAAGGTACATAGGTCGCTAACATTCCGGCAACTGCAAGGGCAGCGCCAATTTTTCTTAAGCGATTCATACTCTCGCCTCCTTTACCCATATATTACCACATTCAATCGACCCTGTGGGCCATGTCAATAAGAAGTCTAGATTAAATCAATAATCTTCACCATAAATTCATAAATAGGAAAAAATTGACACTTGTCAAAGCCACTCCCTAGCCCTATTGTATAGGCAACTAAAGCCCTCTCACAACAGGAGTTAACTTAGTCAGCCCTCTAACACTATCTTGCTAGTAGGCCTAACTAATTATGCCCACAAAAATAAGTCTGACCACTCGCCTAGGCTGATGGTCAGACTCTCTTACTTAGTGACGTCCCCGGCAGGAATTGAACCTGCGGCAGTCCGCTTAGGAGGCGAATCCTCTATCCTACTGAGGTACGGGGACTAGGTGCTCTTAGCACATGATTTATTATAGCACACGACCGCCTATCCGACGAGCCTTGCAGGCTCATGGCTAAGAAAAAAGAGACTGGTTGCCCAGCCTCTTCTTCATGGCTTATTTTGCTAAAGCTTGGTTAGCGGTGATAATGGCTACCTTGTAGACATCTTCTTCCACGCAACCACGAGATAAGTCAGAGATTGGCGCGTTCAAACCTTGTAAGATTGGACCTACGGCTTCATAGCGACCCAAACGTTGGGCAATCTTGTAGCCGATGTTACCAGATTGGAGGTCTGGGAAGATGTAGACCGTCGCATGACCGGCTACTTCAGAACCTGGCGCCTTTTGGTCCGCCACGATTTCTGAGTAAGAAGCGTCAAATTGGAGTTCCCCGTCGATGAGCACTTCTGGCGCTAATTCTTGCGCCAACTTAGTTGCTTCTACAACCTTGTCCACTTCAGGCGCCTTAGCTGAGCCCTTGGTTGAGAAGCTGAGCATGGCCACGCGTGGCTCGATGTCGAAGATTTTAGCAGTGTGCGCAGATTCTACTGCGATTTCAGCTAATTCTTGTGGTGAAGGGTTGATGTTGATAGCGCAGTCGGCGAAGACTAATTTTTGACCGTCGCTCTCAGCTGGCACCATGATGAAGGCCCCAGATGTACGGGTAATGCCTGGCTTGGTCTTGATGATTTGTAAGGCTGGACGAACGGTGTCACCGGTGGAGTGAACGGCCCCGCTGACTAAGCCATCAGCTAAGCCCATGTAGACCAACATAGTCCCGAAGTAAGACACATCCTTAAGCAATTCGCGTGCTTGTTCTTCAGTTGCTTTGCCCTTACGACGTTCTACGAAAGCTGCTACCATGGCATCGTATTCTGCATAAGTTTCTGGATCGATAATGGTAAAGGCGTCGATATTCCAGCTGTTTTGTGCTGCCAAAGCCTTAACTTCTTCTACATTCCCTAAGAGGATTGGCTCTACTAAGTCATCTACACGTAGACGAACAGCTGCCCCTAATACACGTTTGTCGTTAGCTTCTGGGAAAACAATCTTGAGGTGTTTACCCTTGATGTTGTTAGCTAAGCGTTTGAACATTACCATAAAATTTGGCCACTTCCTTTTTCTAGTAATAAAACTCTAACTCCTAGTTTACACCCTTTAGGCATAAAAAAAAAGTGTTCAGTCTTAAAAAAACAAAAAAGGCGCAAATCTCTTAGATTCCGCCTTTAGTCTGTTTTATATGAGAATTAATCTGTACTAGTGTTTTTCATGAAAACGCCCTACTTTTGGCGCTCGTTTTAGGGCTAGCATGCCATAGGCCAAGAAGAGGAAGACCGCCAAAATGGCCACAAAATATTTGCCGAAACCCAACCAGCCAATGCGGTCAATGTTGAGGAAGAAGTAAGGATAAGGTGAGGCCTTCTCGTTAGGGATGGGCAGGTGGAAGACAGCGCCCCGTATCAGGGCAAAGGTCATATAAATGAGGGGCAGCACCGTCCAAGTCAAGGGCTCAAACCAACGATAGTGGCCCTTGGCGTCATAGAGCAGCCAGTCTAGAATGACCAGAATTGGCGCAATAAAATGCAGGGCAAAGTTCTGGACCCGCCAGAACTGCTCTGGCGTCGCAGTCGGCATCAACAAGACCAGGTAGACGAAGAAGGTCAGGAGAATGGCCGTTGTCACTGCTCCCTTGATACGGGTCAGGCTAGCGGATGGCGTCGGGCGACCCAGCACTAGCCAAGCGAAGAAGGCTAAGACCAAAATATTGGATAACAAGGTATAGTAGGTTAACTGGTGCCATTTGTTAGGATAGAGATTGAAGGTGAGGCCTACGAGCTCTGTTAGGACAATGAGGCTAGGTAGGATGAGACGGCGTTGGCTCAAGATAAGAGACTCCTTTACTTAATTTATTTACTGGCCTATTCTAGCACAAGCTCAGGCAAATGAAAAGGCTGTCGAAAATTTGTCATTTTATTGCCTCAGCTACTTATCAAGCCCCCAAAAATGCGCTATAATGAAACTATCTTTTATTGGAGGGAAAACCATGTCAGATATGTCATTATCACCATTCGTAGATTTTATTAAAAAAGCCTGCACCAAGAAAGCAGCACTTCTGGAAGAGAGCCTAGGTCGCTATGCAGCGCGCTCTATCTATGCCGGCGCCTTCTTGACCTTGTCAACCGCAGCTGGGGCTGTTGCAGCTGATCAAATCAACACCCTACACCCAAGCTTAGGCCGCTTCTTGTTCGCCTTCATCTTCGCCTTCGGTTTGGCTTACGTTGTCTTCCTCAACGGGGAACTGGCTACTTCCAACATGATGTTCCTCACAGCAGGGACCTTCAGCAAGGCCATTGATTGGAAAAAAGCACTCAAAGTCCTCTTAATCTGTTCCATCTTCAACTTAGTTGGGACCTTGTTCGCTGGCTACCTCTTAGGTAACACCGCAGCCTTCGCTAACCTCAATGAAAACTCAGCCCTAGTCGGCATTATCCAAACGAAACTGGCGCGTGGCAACGGCCAAGTCTTCCTTGAAGGGATTGTGGCTAACGTCTTAGTTAACATTGCCATTCTCTGCTTCGTCCTAGTTAAGGATCAAGCCGCACGCTTAAGCTTAGTGCTGTCTGCAATCTTCATGTTTGTCTACATGACCAACGAACACGTGGTAGCTAACTTCGCTTCTATGTCAATCCTGCTCTTCTCACCTTTCAAAGGAGCTAAAGGCTTTGAATTAGTCAATGTCCTCCGCCACTGGGGTATTTCTTACCTTGGTAACTTAGTGGGTGGTGGCCTCTTAATCGGGGTTGTCTACACTTGGCTGAACCAAACCAAGACCAACTACCAAGAGCAAGTTTAATCATGCAAATTAAGTCTGGGCTATGGCCCAGGCTTTTTTTTGTGGACAAAAGTAAAAAGGCCGAAGCAGTAAAAGCTTCAACCTTTTGAGTCTAGTTTATTTGAGGACGCGGGCAATGGCCGCTTCTAAGCGCTCCTGGGTCGGATAGGCTAGGAGCTGACCTTGCAAAGTCTTCATAGCAGTCCAGTCCGTCCGGCTTAGCAGTTGGTTAAAGCCCGCTTCAATGGAGTCTGGCCGCTTGAGGCTAGCTACCAAGGCGGCATCAGCCCATTCTAGTCGCGCCGCATAGTCAAACTGGTCATAGTCATGGGGAATGACCAAGGCCGGCTTGCCATGTCGGATACTAGCATAGAGAATACCGGCTCCACCGTGGTGGATAACGTAATCGACATGAGGTAGAACCGCCTCGTAATCAATGTACTGATAGCGGTAGACATTGTCCATAATAGCTTCTACCGGCTGGTCTTGGCGGGCTTCACTGCCGGCCGTCACCAAAAAGCAAATCTCCGGATGAGCCTGCGCCAGACGCTTGACAATGGTCAGCAGGGATTCCTTGCCCCAAGGAAGCAGAGTCCCATTAGTCACCAAGACTGTTGGCAGGTCGGTTGGTAAGTGGAAGACGGCTACTGGCTTCTTAGGATAGGTTGGGCCTAACCAGGTCAGATGCGCTGGAAAGTCCTTGCGGAACTCCAATTCTTCCATACCCAGAGCCAGAATGCCATAAGGCGAATAGAAGCCCTCTTCGCCATTTTCACGATAGAGCTTAAACTGCTGGTAGATAACGGGGTCAAAGCGCTTAAGAGCCTTCTTAACAAAGAGTCTATAGACTAGGCGCTTGAAGCCATGGACGGCACCCCGCCCTAGACGGTTGCGCAAGGCTTGGCGCCAGTTACGTGGTGGCTTAAGCCCGCCTAAGAAGGCAGGGGCGTCGGTCTTACTTTCGATTGAAAAAGGCGTCGGGTTGGTCGTCAACCATGGCAGGCCTAGCTTATCACAGACCATACCTAGAGGCGCGAAGACAAAGTCCACGGTTGCCACATCTGGTTGAGTCTCTCTCAAAATAGCTTCCACCTGGGTCATAAGGTCCTGACACATGGTGATGGCAGCCTGAATCTGCCCGTAGAGGGTGGAGGCATTGAGTTTAGTATCGGTCGAGGCAATGTTGTCGAAGACATCCGGTTGATCAGGCAGGAGGGCCTGGCACTTAAAGCCCAAAGACTGGACTACTGGCAGCTTAGTCACGCCTGTATAGACGGTAATATCATAGTTAGGGTTATCTAGTAAGGGTTGCATCAAGCCCAGAACGGGATAGAGATGCCCACTTAATGGGGGGGCAAACACGGCCAGTTTGATGACTCGGCAGGTCATAGTCTCCCACTCCTTTGTTCATAAATTCATCTCACTGTTCTAGTGTGAACCATCTCCGCCCAATAGTCAACGATATTTGCGAATTTTTTAGATTAAGTTTGCATAACGCCAAGCAAAAAGGACAAGGCTGACGCCCTGTCCCAAATTCTTAATCTTCGCCGATAATCCGTACTTCTGGCTCCATAAAGACCCCAGTCCGGGCCCAGACCACTAGTCGAACGTGCTCAATGACTGCCAAGTAGTCAGTAGCCGTCGCATGGTCTACATTGACAATGAAGCCGGCGTGCTTGGTTGAGACTTGCGCCCCACCTACTTGGTAGCCCTGCAGGCCAGCATCTTGAATGAGCTTGCCGGCAAAGTAACCCTCAGGTCGCTTGAAGACTGAACCGCAAGACGGATATTCTAGTGGTTGCTTGCTTTGACGCAGTTGGGTCAACTCGGCCACCTTGGCATCAATGGCACTCTGATCACCTGGCGCTAGATCGAAGGTGACACCTAAAATCACCTCGTCCCCTTCTTGGAAACGACTATGGCGATAGCTGAAGTCGCAGTCCGCTCCCGCATAGGTCTTGAGCTGGCCGTCACGCGTCACCACCTCAACCTGGCTGATGACATCCTTGACTTCGCCCCCGTAGGCGCCAGCATTCATATAGATAGCCCCACCAATGGAACCTGGAATGCCACAGGCAAATTCCAAGCCAGTCAGCCCGGCCGCTGCTGCCTGACGGCTAGCTTCAATCAAAGCCACCCCACTGGCAGCCTTCAACTGATTTCCTTCTATGACTAGTTCCTGCATGTCGGTTAGGATCATGACCAGGCCTCGGATACCGCCGTCTTTGACGATGAGGTTGCTGGCATTGCCCAGAACGGTGAGAGGCAAGTTTTCTTGCTTGACCGCCGCTAGGACCCTTTGGACTTCCTCCACAGAACGTGGGAAGACTAAGAGATCAGCAGGCCCCCCGGTCTTGGTGTAGGTATAATTGGATAAGGGTTCATTGGCTTTGATGGTCAAAGTCCCTAAGTCATCTTGTAATTTGGCTAAATCCACCATAAATTAACCTCTTTTCACATAATTTACTGGTCCGAATCCTGCAGGACATGTTCCATCAGGATGGTATCGTAGTAGCGGCCACCACGGGCCACGCGTTGCGTCAGTCGACCTCGCTCCTGGAAGTCGAACTTCTTATAAAGGCCGATAGCTGGCAGGTTGTCCGCAATGACTTCCAGATGTAGGACACGCAGTCCCACTTCCTGGGCAAAGTCCAGCATGGTCTCCATCAAGAGGGAGCCAATGCCATAGCCCCAATACTCGGCAATCAGGCAGACCCCGATTTCAGCCACATGAGCTAGGTCTGGCAGATTTTGAGGCTGAACTGTCGCAAAGCCCACCAGCTGACCATCCACTTCGCTAACTAGCATGAGGGCGTGGGGATGCTGGTCATATTGCTCGATGATGGTCACTTGCGCCTCCACATCATCGGCATTATCGGCTAGGACCACATAGGGTGATTCCTGGCGAATCTGGCTCAACATACCCAAAATAGCACGAGCATCGCCGACTTCTGCCTGGCGAATAATGACTTCTACATCCTGCTTATCTGGCATGGTCGCTTACCTCCTTGCTCCATTGGCTCAACCATTCTGGCTCCTGGCCTCCCACCCATTGGATGGTCAAGACCCGGTCGTCGACCTCTTGACCGTATGAGAGTGCCAGGTCAAGATAGGCCGTCGGGAGTTCCGTTTCGATAAATTGGGCCCACTCTACCAAGACCAAGTCGCCCTGCTGGCGATAGGAAGCCAAGTCCACCGTATCGGCGCCCCCTTCTTCCAGTCGGTAGGCGTCAATATGAATGAGACGAGGCGCCGCCTGGCCTTGCAAGTCATATTCTTTCACAATGGTATAGGTGGGACTCTTAATCGCCCGCGTAATCCCCAGCGCCTTGCCCAGCCCTTGGGTAAAGGTGGTCTTGCCAGCCCCCAGATCCCCTTCCAAGCGAATCCAGGTTCCTGCAGGTAAGACGGGAGCCAGGCTTGCTGCCAAGGCTTGGGTGTCTTGGGCTGAATGGGTCTCTACTCTCATGACGGCACTCCTTTTGACATGATATATTTCCTTCATTATATTATAACCAAAAGCCCGTCAAGACGGAAATAATATGCTAGCTAATCCGGTTACAATTGCGAAATATTTGACTTTCCGCCTGATTCTTGGTAACGTATAGGTAACTACACTTAATCAGGAGGGATCGTATGAAAAACAAACGATTAGCACTTGTACTTGCGGCGATTGTCTTCTTAATTGCGATTATTATTGCCTTATGGGCTATTTTATCAGGGGTATTGAAGGGCAACCAACCAAGTCCTCAAGTATCCGGCTCTAACATTGCCCAAGTTGTCTCATCTTCAGAATCACATTCTTCTGCTTCTTCTAGCAGCTCATCTGCTAGCATGTCTAGCGAAAGCCAAAGTAGCGAATCCAAAGCTTCTGGCGAAGAAAAATCTACCACCGTTACCTTCAAGTTCTATGTACACGGCGAAATCATCGGTAGCTTTGATGTACCAAATGCCGCTGGTAAGACCGTCTTCGAAGCGATGGAATCTAACAAGGAAATCCGCTTCAAATACAATGAAGAAGAACAAGTCATCGACAACTTCTTCGACAACGTCAACGACGGCGAAAACACCTGGGTTTACCTCTTAAACGGCCAAGTGGCTGATCACGGGGCTAAAACTCAAGTCCTCAAAGCCGGCGACTCTGTTGATTGGTACTTCGGCACCATCGACGAAATCCCAACCTCTATTATTCCAGCCTCAGACGCTGAAGCAGAATAATCTCACATTAGACAAAGTAAAAGCGAGCCAGCCCATTGCTGCCTCGCTTTTTTTGTGTGGTTTCTTTTTGGCTTATGGGCTTTCGACTCAGCTTGTGCCCTTTTCTGGGTTTCTGCCCTGAGCTAGTGGTCCACTCGACAGAGTGGACCACTGGCTCTCAGCTTTTGACCTGTTTTGCGCCTTTTTCCCAGGTTTCCGGCCGAGCCAGTGGTCCACTCGGCAAAGTGGACCACTGGCTCCTGCCTTTTGGTCCGGTTTTCAGTCAAGTCCAAAATCCTGTGTAAAAATCTGTAGCTTGTCCTATAGCTTATTTGCGTTTGGTGAAGTTGACAAGGAAGGGGCGTGCGTTAG
>CAUUNL010000037.1:0-18582 GCA_963546405.1 Abiotrophia defectiva
ATATCATATATGATATATTGGTCTTTTTCTGTCTTGATTTTTGAGCCAACAACATCAGCCTAAGAGCTCATCTGGCAAGCGATAAACTAGCTGGAACTCTTCGAATACCAGTTCCTGGTCAGGGGTAAAAAACTGACCGACCAAGCGAAACTCTGCTTCAAAGAAAGACCAGTGGGCCTGGCGCCAATATTCTAGGCTAAGGTCTCCCTCTCCTTCTTTTCTAGCCCAGGCTTCGGTTACTTCTTCATAGGGCATGGTGACCACCCCCGTGGTCTGAATGACACATTGAGCCTGGTTACGGCTATCCAGAATGACGCTATAGCTTCCAACTTCCGGCAGAGGCTCATCCTCTACCTCATAGAGCAATTTGGCTGAGCAGGTGGCCGTCTTCTTGCCCGCCAAGACCAGCTGAGCCAAAGGGTCCGCAATGGCACTGCCCGGTCCCCCGAAACTAAAAGCCTCATAGGGCGTATCCGTCGCTAGTCCCTGACGCCTACAAAAGTCCTGCCACATGACTTCACTGCGCATCTCGCTCGCCTCCATACCCTTTTCTACTATTATAACATGTTTTACATCATAAATATCCATACCTACTTTAAATCTGTTCATTTAAGGGCACAAAAAGACGACTAAGCACAACACACTCAGTCGCTAAATTACTTATTCTGATATAGATACCAAATGTATTTTTCGGATATCCGGGTGAGTAGCCAATTCTTCAATTAATTGGGGCAGAGACAATTCTTCAGGGACATGGACTGTAAAAATATTTCGGTAAAGTCGTCGTCCTTCTGAGTTTTCTACATCAAATAGAATATCCGTTAGTTCAATCCCTCGGGACTCAAAGAATTTAGTCAGAAACTCCTTAGTTGCTACCCGATGAATATACTTAATTTCTAGTCGCTTGACATTGGGCATATGGACAATACGCCGAATCACAGTGAGCGAAAACATAACCGCCACACAAGTCAAGATGGCAATCTCATAATACCCCATCCCGATAGCAATCCCCATACCAGCTGTCGTCCACAGCGAGGCCGCTGTAGTCAATCCCGCAACACGTTGTTTAGTAACAATAATAGTTCCACCACCGAGAAAACCAATCCCACTGACTATAGGCGCAAGTAGCCTTACTTGGTCAACGTTAATCTCTGGATGCACTTGTAATTTTTCATAGAAAACAGCTGCTTGAATCATCGAAATTGTAGTTGCACCAATACATACCAAAATATGAGTCCGCAAACCAGCTGGTCGGTTCTTCTTCTGCCGGTCATATCCTATTAATCCGGCGCACAGAATCGCCATAAAAAGTCGTAGACTAACCACTTGATAATCCACTTTATTCCTTCTTTCTTTGCTTTTCTAAGGCTTGCGCTACCGCAGAACCTAGATTCACTTCATTTTGTAAGGCATACTCTTCTGCCCATATCCCAAAGCGAGAACCGGTCTGAAGATTGGCCCTTAATTGACTTAACCACGGGTATTCAGCTTGGATAACAGGATCATCGACAACTGAACTAGTTGGCAATAGCCCACCTAGTAATGCAAGAGGTTTGGCTACTTCATCACTATAGAGCCACTCAAGAAAGTGTCCTACTTCTGGACGTTTAATAGCAAGTTTAGACACGCAAAGCACTCCACCACCTAAGAGTGGGCGCCCTCCTGGAATGGCTGAAACCCCAATATCACTCGAATGGAAATGCGACGCACTCCCTACTAAATCACTCCCGTAGTTGGAGAAAATAATTTCCATAACAGAATGCCCACTGGCAAAGTTTGCTGCCGCATCTCCCCACCAACCATCGAAAACCTGCGCGCTATTCGCAAGACTCTCTCGATATGCTTTTAAACACTCTAAGAAAATTTCCGTCTCAGGTGTGGTTTCATCTAACTGATGGGCTTTCTCTAGTAAACGCGGAACGAAGTCTGCATAGGTAATTAGGGGACCACCCTGGATAAGCGAATGCCCCACGAGCCCTTTCTTAAATTGAGCTTCCTGTATGAATTGGCTAATTCGGTCAAAAGCCGCAAAGGTCGTTGGCACTGCTAATTGCTCTCGATAACGTTCAAAATACTCTCGTTGTATTAATTTATCTTCAAAAAACTGCTTATGGTAGAACAACATTTGCAAACTGATATCTAGCGGCAAGGCGTACTGATATCCTGACACATGGGTATACTCCTTAGGAATCCCTTCTATTAGAGAGTGGTTAATCCTTGCCACTTGAGGTATAGAATCTAAGCGAGCAAATGCGGACCAATCCACACTTCGCATTCCCGCTATATCCAAACGGACAATATCTGCATCAATCGGTCCATATTGATTTAGGAGGTCATACATAGCCTCGTAGCCCAATTCTTCAACATGAACGGGAACTCCATACACTTTTTCATAGCGCTGTGCAATCTTTTTAATTGCTTGAGTCATTGGCGTCCCAATGGTTAGAAAGCGTAATGGTTTGCTTTCTTCCAATATTAACGGGCTAGAAACGACCGGAATATCGACTGGCAAAATTTCAGATTGATAAACTTGTTGACATACTTGTTGTAGGGCGCGATATCCTAGTTGCTTCAAGTTTAATACGCCACCTGGACACTCGTGAAAGGGTGTAAGTTCACCTAGCACAATCACAGGGCACTTAAGCGGTAAATACAACCAATTACTCAGCTCTTCCAGCTGCTCCTTGTAACTAGGGCTCAATGCAACTACTATGTCATTTTCTGTCAAGTCGTCGAGTATATCGGCTAGTTCAATCCACTTATAATCTCCTTCAATTCCAATAACAGTTATCTCACTTTCAGGTAAAAGTGACTGAATCAAAGATTCATAGGCGACCTGAAAACCCTGACGATCGCTCAATACAACCACTCGCTGGTTCCCATCAACCCAAGCTCTTAGCATATGACCAACCGTCTCCTGATTAAAATCGATATAGTATACGCGAGAGGATAGAGGTTGCTCTGCTATTAGACAGTCTACCAAAAGTAACGGGGTGTCAGCTTTATAATTGTCCAAAATTGCCTGCTTCGGCGCCGCCCCAAGGCAAAAAATTGCGCTCGGTATTGCAGTAGCCAACTGTTCTACAAGATTATCTAAGTCTTGACGCATCTGAAAATAGGTCAACTCAATTTTATAGTCGGTGCCACTTATAGCGAGATAGGCACCAGAAACAAAGGAATCATATTTTCGTCTCAGTTCAAATGGGATAATCAAATGGATAACCTTTGACATCCCCTTACGTAAGGTTTGCGCTGACTCGTTGACATAATATCCTAATGCTCTAGCGGCATCCTCAACCAGCTTAATTTTCTTAGCGCTCACATTCCCGCGCTTATTTAATACATTCGAAACCGTCCCGTGTGATACGCCAGCTTTGCGCGCAATATCATCCATCGTTGCCATTCCCATCACCTCACTAACACAAATTATAGCACGCACTTATGAAAAAATCAGCATAACTACAGCTGCAGTTATGCCGATTTATCGCTCATATTACTGAATCAATCGCCAATTACTTACGTAACTTCTTCGGGGGTTTCCGATCCTTAGTACGAGTTAAGTATAGTGAGGTTGATGTCATAATCATTAAGACCACTGTATAGACGAAAATCATGGCCTTGGCACTAGTCGTAGCCGTTTCTGTACTTGCCGACCGCACGACAATTCCCAATGGAGTGAAAAGCGGATGGTAAAGGAAAACGGATAGGTCGTAATCCGCTAACAGAGAATTAAAATTGAGCGCCATCACTGACATGAGCACCGGTAGCAAGAATGGAATAATCACCCGCGTCATGGTATAGAAGGTTGAGGCCCCCATGCTCTTAGCAGCCTCTTCCATATTATTATCAATACTGAAGAAAGCAGCCCTTGTCATCCGATATGAGAATGGCATTTTCACTACTACATATGCAATTAGCATAATCGCCAAGGTTCCAATCAGCACTCGATTGAAAACAACAGCTTGCGGGTTATTGAAATAAAAGAGAAAGGCTACAGCAATCATGGTGTTTGGCAAAATCCATGGCATTAAAGCGCCCCATTGAAATAGCTTGTCTACTTTGTACTCAGCCTTATGAACTAACCGGGCAATAACAACCCCCAAGAGCGTCACAATCACTGCAGCCAAAGCAGCATACACAATGCTGACTACATATGGCATAAAAGATTCCGCATTGGTAAAGAGTTGGCTATAGTTTTTCAAGGTGAAATTACTAAAATCAAGTTGCCCTTTTTCAATAGCCACTGGGTCTTGGAAGGAGAACAAGATAATTAGCACTACCGGTAGCATATAGATTAAGAACAGAACATATGCCACTAAATGAGCAATTGCATTCCACAGAGGAGATTCAATCTTTTGCTTTTTGAGTCGAGCCTTCGTCTTGCTTATTGAGATGTAATTCCCATTCCGCTCAATACGACTTAGTACTACTAGAAGTGTAATTGTCATAATAGCTAAGAAAATTGCTAAGACCGCTGCAATATCTTTTGAACTACTAGACTTGGCAAAAGTGATAATCATAGGGTTAATGGTTTGGAAGTCCGCTCCCCCTACAATCAGCGGCGCCGAAACAGCCGATAGACCCGACAAGAAAGTAAAGATCGTTAAAGCAAAGAGAGTTGGTTTCAGGGTTGGTAAAACTATCTTCCAGAAAACCGTGAAAGGCTTAGCTCCCATATTTCGAGCTGCTTCAATAGTATGATAGTCTACGTTTCGAACTGCACTAGTTAAAAACATAATATGGTTGGAAGTACTAGAAAAAGTTGCCACAAAGAGTACTGCTGCGAATCCTACAAACCATTGCCGATTAAATCCCGGAATAAAGTTTGCCATCGCATTAGTTAAGAAGCCAGTATCCCCATATAGGAATTTATAGCCAGTAACTAAGACAACCCCACCATATATCAGAGAGGTCATATAGCCTATCTTGAGCATTTTTGCCCCTTTTAGATCCCAATACTCGGTAAATAGAACTACTAAAGTGCCTACCACATTAATAGTGATTACCATGGAGCATGCTAAAATAAAACTATTAAAAATACTCTTTAGAGCTCGTTCAGATTTCAGGACTTTTTCAATCGCTCTAAAGGATACTTGTCCGTTATTGACGAAGACTGTATAGAGCAAATTAAAGTTAGGCAAGACAATGAAGGCCAGAATCAGCCAAACTAGCAATAAGCGCAAAGCAATCTTCTGTACGATTTTACGGTCGAATTTCATAGGAGTACCTCCTAAAACTGCAGAATATCTGCAGGATTCATAAAGACAGAAATTTCAGACCCAATCTCACGTTTAGAGAATCCATCATTTTTATCAATAATATGAATATGCTTCCCATTGGTTAACTTGACGGTGTACTTGAGAAGAATACCATCAAATTCCATATCCAAGACAACCCCTTTAGTCTCCACATCATTTGGATAGTCTCGATTGAAACGTACACGTTCCAACCGAATATAGCCGGCCTTATCCTTAAAGGTATGGCCTGAAGATTGGCTCAGCATCTGCATAGTGCCCTCATCAAGACGATTGTTGTCTCCAATAAAGTCACAAACAAACTCTGTTTGAGATGCGTTATAAACTTCACTCGGTGTCCCGACTTGTTCAATTTTCCCGTTATCGAAAACGGCTATACGGTCAGAAAGTGTCAAGGCCTCTTCTTGATCATGCGTAACATACAAAGTAGTAATTTTGAAGTCCTTTTGGAGCCTCTTGAGTTCCTTACGTAAATCAACCCGAAGCTTAGCATCTAAGTTGGATAGAGGTTCATCAAGGCAGAGAATCTTAGGCTCTAAAACAAGTGCACGCGCTAGCGCCACACGTTGTTGTTGTCCCCCAGATAGTTCCGAAACATTGCGCTGCAATTGCTTCTCGGTAATCTTAATTTTCTTAGCAACTTCATTTACTTTCTCACGGATAATTTCCGGTTTCATCTTCTTGACTTTGAGACCAAAAGCAATATTTTCGTATACTGTCATAGTTGGGAAGAGGGCATATGACTGGAAGACAATCCCAATCTCCCGGGCTTCAGGCTCTAATCGCGTGACATCCCGGCCACCTACTTCAATTTTACCGCGCGTTGGAATATTAAAGCCCACCAGGGCGCGCAAGGTCGTTGACTTGCCACAACCTGAAGGGCCCAAGAAGGTGAAAAATTCACCTTCTTGAATCTCTAAATTCAGGTTGTCCACAGCCACAAAATCACCATAACTGATTTGGATATCTGTGAACTTGATCATTGTGTAAACTCCTCTTCTTGTTTATAGCCTAAACGTTGATTATTGGATAAATTCTAGGGTAACCTTTTCAACCCATTGGTCAATGTGTTGACCAACAAATTCCCAGTCAATATCTTGTTGTTTAGTCTTTGAAGCAAACTCTTTAACATAATCTGGAGCTTTTTCTAAAGCCTTCTTATTCGCAGGAATTGTACCGAATTGATTACTCCAAGCCAATTGTGTTTCGGCACTACCGAACCAATTGATGAATTCCTCAGCTAATTGTGTTTTCTTAGAGTTTTTAACAATCCCTAAATGTTCAGAAACGAAAGGCATCCCGATTTCTGGTTGCATAAACTGCATTTTAACGTTGCGTTCTTTCTCTAGTTGAAGTAAGCCGTTCCCCCACATTTGACCGTACTTGTACTTGCCTTCAATAATGGCGGTGCGGTGATCTTCCCCTTCAGTATAGATATGGGCATTTTGAATATATTTCTTAACTACTTCCCAACCTTCTTCTGAGACTCCAAGCTCACCATCTTTGTCTGCGTAACGCGCTAGGATACTAGCCAAAATCATTTTTGGCGTCCCACCTGAGAGAGCAAAAATCCCGTACTGATCTTTGTACTTAGGATCTGTTAAATCAGTCCAGTCTTTCGGCATAGTTTGCGATTCATTCCCCATCAAAACCAAAGGCACGACCGTAATTGGCCAATAGTTTCCGTCTGGGTCTGCGAGCCCCTCAGTTACTTCATCTGCCCAAGCCGGCTTATATGGTTTCAAAACATCTTCTTTTTTAAGCTTATTATATTCGATAACATTCAAGCCAAAAGTTACATCAGCAATAGAGTTATTCTTTTCACCAATTAATCGGTCGGCAATCTCCCCACCAGGAACTTCAACAATTTTAATTTTAAAACCCGCTTCTGCGGCTTTTTCAATTAACCAATCGCCACGTCCGCTGGATACGGCATTCGAGTAAACAACGAGCTCTTGCGACTTGTCTGCTTCAGCTTGAACTGCAGTAACACTTGCAACCGTTGAGAATACCGCTAACCCAGCAAACAACATCTTTAACTTCTTAAACATTTTAATCCTCCTTATTTTTGGCAGTTCTGGCGATAAGCTGCGAGCAGAAATGGCCAGTCTGTTTGAATAACATCTGGACGATGTGCCACAATGTGTCCCCATCCCTCTGATGGATTGAGAACGGCTTGGTCCTCGTCAAATTGATAAAAAAGATTGTGTCTTACTCCAATATTAATACCGTTAAGTAACACTAGGTATCCAGCTTCACGGAGCGAAGATCGCCAATCAGCAGCAAGCAGAGGTGAATTTTCCTCTGTCGGCAATAACTCCGCTCCAATACAGTGAACATAAGGATAAGCATCAAAATAGGACATGTCCATTTGCTCGCGTAAAATCGGCATGTAAAACACATCGAGTCTATGCGAATTCAACTTAGCCAACAGTTCATCTTCTAGTGGACTTTTGAAGAATACGCGATCTAGTGTTTGTGTATCTACAAATAGTCTCATAAATGCTGGGTCGTCCCAATAAAACCATGAACGGTCAATGTTAACCAGCCCATCAGCTGGTAACCAAGCAAGAAAATCACTCAGCTTCTCTAGATGATATCCCGAATCATCACCAATCCCGTTCAAATAAGCGAGTGCATCAATCTCAGCACTAGTCAATTTTTCTAACGAGCCATTTTCTACCCCTAGTAATCTTTTCTCGTTGTTATGATGGAACAAATAGTAGACCCCATCTTTAGAACGAGCAATATCTACCTCTACTAAATCTGAGCCTAACTGATAGGCCAACTGAGTAGACTTTATCGTATTTTCAGGGATGTTTCCTCCTCTCATACCACGATGGGTTAAGATTAAGAATCCTTTTTCTCTTAACCGTTGATGAAATAATGTGTCCTTCATCAATACTCCTCCTTAAAACAGAAAACGCTAACAATTGTTTACGAATTCATTTTACACGTATTTTTGACTCGTGTCAACTATTTTTTGTAAGGGTATTCTTGAGTGCAGATAAAGCTCCTAACTATCGTGTTTATAGCGCTAATTTCCAAGTAGATTCGTTAAAACCTCCTCTTACTTCAAGTAAAAAAAGAGGACTTATATAGAAGTCCTCTTTTGATACACTTGTTTTATGAATGGTGGCGCATAGTTGGGAAGAGGAGGACGTCGCGGATAGCGGTAGCGCCCGTGAAGAGCATTACCAGACGGTCAATCCCTAAGCCCCAACCGCCGGTTGGTGGCATCCCATATTCCAGCGCTTCAATGAACTCATCATCCATTGGCTGAGCTTCATCGTTACCCTTGTTCTTTTCTTCCATTTGCGCTTCAAAACGTTGGCGTTGATCAATTGGATCGCTCAACTCTGTAAAGGCATTGGCGTATTCTTTCCCTACAATAAAGAGCTCGAAACGGTCAGTGAAGCGTGGGTCTTCTTCGTTCTTACGTGCCAATGGCGATACTTCCACTGGGTGACCGTAAACGAAGGTTGGTTGGATACACTTATCTTCACAGTGCTCTTCGAAGAAGGCATTGATGACATGCCCCACAGTAGTATCGTGGTCATTTAATTCCACACCATGCTCTTTAGCCAAAGCTTTGGCTTGGTCGAAGTCCATAGCTTGCCAGAAGTCCACACCTGTAACTTCCTTAATCAAGTCTACCATATGGCGACGCGCCCAAGGTAGACCTAACTCAATGGTGTGACCGTGATACTCCAAGCTAGTCTTGTTAAGGACACGCTCAGCTACATTCTTCAGCATGCCTTCAATCAAGTCCATGACATCCGTATAAACTTGGTAAGCCGTATAACATTCGATGGTCGTAAATTCTGGGTTGTGGGTGGTGTCAATCCCTTCATTACGGAAGATTCGCCCTAACTCATAAACCTTCTCAATCCCACCGACTACCAAGCGTTTGAGGTGCAACTCAGTCGCGATGCGGAGATAGAGCTCCATATCCAGAGCATTGTGGTGAGTTACGAACGGACGAGCGGTTGCCCCACCCGCGATGGTGTGCAGAACTGGTGTTTCAACTTCCAAGTAGCCTTGGTCGTCTAAGAAACGACGGATCTCGCGCACGATCTTAGAACGCAAGATAAAGCGTTCGCGGCTTTCTTCGTTACTAATAAGGTCCAAGTAACGTTGACGGTAACGTTGTTCCACATTGGTTAAGCCATGGTATTTGTCTGGCAGAGGACGCAAAGCCTTGGTTAGGGGATGGAATTCTTGAGCGAAGACCGAAAGTTCGCCAGTATTAGTCTTAAAGACATAACCCACAACGCCGACGATGTCGCCTAAGTCTGCCGCCTTAAACCATTGGTAGCTATCTTCACCTACTGAGTCTTGGCGGACGTAGATTTGAATCTTGCCATCCATGTCTAAGAGATGGGCAAAACCAGCCTTACCCTTACCACGTTTGGAGACCATACGACCTGCCACACAAACCGGGATTTTCTTTTCTTCTAAGGCTTCTTTATCAATCTCACTGTAGTCGTGCAAGATTTGGGCAGATAAATGGTCCCGGCTAAAGCCCGCTGCAAAAGGGTTCACGCCCGCTTCTGCCATTTGGGCCATTTTCTCACGACGAACCAAAAGCTGGTCGTTAAGTTCAGCCTGGACATCTTGATGTTGTTCAGTCATTTAATTTCCTCCTAATGCTGTCTTGACGGCTCTTATCAAAAAAGCCCATACTTCTTTATTGTACCTGAAAAAAGCCTAAATGTCATGACTTTTTCACCTAAGCAGATAAAAATAGCGGGAGACAAGTAAACCACCTAGCTGGCGGACCAATACGGGGGCATCCGATTGGCCTAGCAAGCTAGGTGGGCGTAAGAGAATAAGCCAATTAGTGAGTTTCTTCCAAGACATGGAGGGTCAGCCGATCGAACTGGTGGGTATCATAACCAAATCGCACCAAGACCTGCTTGATTTGTTGATTAGCATCCAGGCAGAAATGACGGACCGACTGCTTGTCCAGCGAAATCACCTTCTGCATCCATTGCTGTTGGGATTGACTGAGAACTGAGCGGGCGCCTTCATAGCGAGACCAGTCGCCAATATCGTTGGGCAAGTGGCCTTTTTCTAGGCACCAGAGGGCCGACAGAATATTGCGCATCATCAAGATACATTGCATGCAGTAGTTAATCTCACCCCGCATCATACCTCGACATAGGGTATGGAGGTGGGCGTAGTATTTGGTCAGATAGTGGTCAATCATGGCCTGATTGACGGACAACTCTAATGCTAAGGAAGATTGTCGCATAGGTTCAATCATGCCTTCCGGGTCCCAAATGACTTGAATTTGTTTGAACCAGATACTTGGCTCAAGTTCCGAACCATAGTAGGCTAGCACTTCCAACTTGATAAAATGTTCAAAGTAAAAGGAGGCATTGACGTCATTCAACTCTTCAATAAAGAGCAAATCAGGTGACCAAGTCGCCAACCATTCATAGACTTGGCGTTTGGCTTTTTTGTCGATGACAATTAAGCGAAGATCAATATCCGAGTAGGGATCATCCTGACCTTGAAGCGCATGGCCAGCCAGAAAAACACCTCTCACCCAGGGCTCCTGCTCCAAATCTCGACAAAGGGCACTTAGGAAAACGGCGCGTTGTTGAATCAGCTCTTTTGTTACCATATGAGCACCTCCCTTTGCCTCTATTATAGCATATCACCAGCAGAATATCACTGACATAGTCGAAAATTAGGCCATTTTTCTGTCTAATCGTCCGTATAATATTAGGTATTTTTGGAACTTCTAGAGAATCGGTTCCACTATCTTTCGGACAATATCCTGTCTCAAAAACTCGATTCCCTAGAGAAAATTCAGGCCCTTTCCAATACAAAAATAGGCTGGGTATCTTCCCAGCCTATTGGCTTAGCACTTGAAGGTCTAGGCCTTAGCAGGTGCTTGATTTTCTAATTCAATGTCTTCGTCTTCCGCTTCGACAACAGGTGGTTGAATGTTGGTTTCCAACTTACGGTAACGGGTCATCCCGGTCCCGGCTGGAATCAACTTACCAATTGTAACGTTCTCCTTAAGACCAAGAAGAGCGTCTTTCTTACCGCGGATAGCAGCATCAGTCAAGACACGAGTTGTCTCTTGGAAGGATGCAGCAGAGATGAAGGACTTAGTTTCCAAGGCAGCCTTGGTAATCCCCATGAGGACTGGACGGGCTGTCGCTGGCACTTCACCGGCTTGAATAGCGTTGGTGTTGGCCTTGGCGAAGTCTGAGATATCCAGTAAGGCACCCGGCAAGATGTCAGTTGAAGCAGGGTCCATAACGCGAACCTTACGCAACATTTGACGAACCATTACTTCGACGTGTTTATCGCCGATTTCTACCCCTTGACCACGGTAAACTGCTTGAACCTCGCGGAGTAAGTAGTTTTCTACGGTCAAGACATCGGTTACGCGGAGTAATTCCTTAGGATCGATTGAACCTTCAGTTAAGGCTTGACCACGTTCTACGCTGTCGCCTTCCGCAACCTTGAGACGGGAAGTGTAAGGCACATTGTAAGTACGGGTATCCGTCACGCCCTTAACCGTGATGTCACGGCTACGGTCAGATTCTTTCTCAACGATTGATTCAATAACCCCGGCCACTTCAGTAATCGTTGCTTGCCCCTTTGGATGACGAGCTTCGAAGATTTCTTGGATACGTGGCAAACCTTGGGTGATATCGCCACCACCCGCAACCCCACCGGTGTGGAAGGTACGCATGGTCAACTGGGTACCAGGTTCCCCGATGGATTGAGCGGCAATGGTACCCACTGCTTCGCCGACTTCCACTTCAGAACCAGTTGCTAAGTTGCGACCATAACACTTCTTACATACCCCGTGGTTGGTATCACAGGTGAAGACTGAACGAATGGTTACTTCTTCAATCCCTGCTGCCACGATGGCATCTGCCATGTCTTCCGTAATAATGTGGTTAGCTTCTACTAATACTTGGCCTGTCTCTGGGTGACGAACTGTTTTACGTGCGTAACGCCCAATCAAACGTTCTTCCAGAGATTCAATGACAGAGTTACCATCCATAATGGCACGAACGGTCATACCACGGTCGGTACCACAGTCGTCTTCACGAATGATGACATCTTGCGCCACGTCAACCAAACGACGAGTTAAGTAACCAGAGTCGGCGGTCTTCAAGGCCGTATCGGTCATCCCTTTACGGGCCCCGTGGGTCGAGATAAACATTTCCAAGACAGACAAACCTTCACGGAAGTTAGAGGTGATAGGCAATTCAATGATTCGGCCTGATGGCGCCGCCATGTTCCCCCGCATCCCAGCTAACTGGGTAAAGTTAGAGATGTTACCACGGGCCCCGGAGTCAGACATCATCGCGATTGGGTTCAGACGCGGCAAGGACTTACGCAATTCTTCTTGAATTTGGTCCTTAGCTTGTTCCCAAGTCCGAATAACGGATTCGTAACGTTCGTCGTCTGTAATCAAACCACGACGGTATTGCTTGGTGATGTTGTCAACACGGCTGTGGGCTTTTTCTAAGATTTCACCCTTAGATTCCAGACGTAATACGTCGGCCGCCCCTACTGTAATTCCGGCACGAGTTGAGAACTTATAACCCAAGTTCTTCATGCGGTCCAACATAACAGAAGTTTCGGTAATCTTGAAACGTTTGAAGACTTGCGCGATAATGCGACCCAAGTCTTTCTTCTTAAATGGTGGGACTAAGTCCATCGCTGCAATGGCTTCTGGCACATTCACCCCAGGCTCTAAGAAGTACTTATCTGGTGTCTTCTCAGTTAAGTTCTCATGTGAAGGCTCATTGAGGTAAGGGAACTCTAATGGCATGATATCGTTGAAGAGTAATTTCCCAACGGTCGTTACCATCAAGCGTTCCTTTTGCCAATCAGTGAATGGCTTACCAACTAAAGCCTTAGCAGGAATCGCAATCCGGGTGTGGAGGTGAACGTAGCCGTTTTGGTAAGCAATCTCTGCTTCAGAGACGTCACTTACGACCAAACCTTCACCGATACGCCCTGCCTCTTCCAAGGTCAGGTAGTAGTTCCCCAAGACCATGTCCTGAGATGGCGTAACAACTGGCTTACCATCTTTAGGGTTCAAGATGTTTTGTGCCGCTAACATGAGCAAGCGCGCTTCAGCTTGAGCTTCTTCAGACAATGGTACGTGAACGGCCATTTGGTCACCGTCAAAGTCGGCGTTGTAGGCTTCACAGACCAGTGGGTGCAAGCGAATTGCCCGACCTTCAACCAAGGTTGGTTCGAAGGCTTGGATCCCCAAACGGTGGAGCGTAGGTGCCCGGTTGAGAAGAACTGGGTGTTCCTTGATAACTTCTTCAATCACTGGCCAGATGGCTGTGTCTTGAGTTTCAATCATACGTTTAGCATTCTTAATGTTGCCCGCAATGCCACGTTCCACCAATTCTTTCATAACGAAAGGCTTGAAGAGTTCGATGGCCATTTCTTTTGGCAAACCACATTGGTACATCTTGAGGTTTGGCCCCACGACAATTACCGAACGGCCAGAGTAGTCGACCCGTTTCCCTAAGAGGTTTTGACGGAAACGACCTTGCTTCCCTTTCAACATGTGAGAGAGGGACTTGAGCGCGCGGTTACCTGGGCCTGTTACGGCACGGCCACGACGACCGTTATCGATTAAGGCATCGACCGCTTCTTGCAACATACGTTTTTCGTTTTGAACGATAATGTTTGGTGCACCTAAATCCAAGAGTCGTTTGAGACGGTTGTTACGGTTGATGACTCGACGATAAAGATCGTTCAAGTCACTTGTCGCAAAACGGCCACCTTCTAATTGGACCATCGGGCGAATATCTGGTGGAATAACAGGTAGAACATCCAAGACCATCCAAGACGGCTTGTTACCTGATAAACGAAAGGCGTCTAAGATGTCTAAGCGACGAATCGCCCGCATCCGTTTTTGACCTGTAGCGGTCTTGAGCACTTCCTTCAATTCTGCACATTCTGCTTCTAAATCAACGGCATCCAACAATTCCTTGATGGCTTCTGCCCCCATTTTGGCATAGAAACGATCACCGTATTCACGTTTTTTCTCACGGTATTCCATTTCAGTCAGGAGAGACTTGCGTTCTAATGGGGTGTCGCCGCTGTCGATTACAACATATGAAGCGAAGTAGATAACTTCTTCCAAGAGTCGTGGACTCATGTCCAAGACCAAGCCCATCCGGCTTGGGATTCCCTTGAAGTACCATACGTGAGTAACAGGCGCTGCCAACTCAATATGCCCCATCCGTTCACGACGGACTTTGGCACGCGTTACTTCGACGCCACAACGGTCGCAGACCCGACCCTTATAGCGAATTCGTTTGAGCTTTCCACAGCTACATTCCCAGTCCTTAGTTGGACCAAAGATGCGCTCGCAGAATAAGCCGTCTTTTTCTGGTTTTAGCGTCCGGTAGTTGATGGTTTCTGGTTTTTTAACTTCACCATAAGACCAACTCCGAATTTTTTCTGGAGACGCTAGGCCAATTTGCATCGCTTCAAAATTATTTACATCGATCAAAGGGCTGACCTCCTCTTTCTTTTGTATTGTTCTATTAGGATGGCCAACCTAACCTAGAGTTCCTAGGCTAGGGGCTCCTAAAACTTAGTCTAATGAATCGAGTTCGTCTTCAACCGCTGAATCGATGAAGTCTTCCGCGATTGCCTGCTCGTCAAGGCTAATCTCAGCCTTTGTTTCTTCACCTTCATCATCAGCTTCTGCTGCATGATGGTGGGCCATTTGATCAGCCTTATAGCGATCGAGGGCATTGAAGTTGATTACTTCATCCTCATCGTCATCATCGCGTAATTCGATTTCTTGATCATATTCATCTAAGACTTTGAGATCTAAACCTAAGGCTTGCAATTCCTTCACGAGGACGCGGAAGGATTCCGGTACACCAGGACGTGGAATTGGTTGACCTTTGACGATAGCTTCGTAGGTTTTCACCCGGCCGACTACGTCGTCAGACTTGTAGGTTAAGATTTCTTGCAGGGTATAAGCGGCACCATAAGCTTCCAAGGCCCAAACTTCCATCTCCCCGAAACGTTGCCCACCAAATTGGGCTTTACCACCCAATGGTTGTTGGGTAACCAGAGAGTATGGACCTGTTGAACGGGCGTGCAACTTGTCGTCGACCATGTGGGCCAACTTAATCATGTACATAACCCCAACAGAGACCTTACGGTCAAATGGTTCACCTGTTCGACCATCATATAAGATAGTCTTAGCGTCCGCTTCTAAGCCGGCTTCCTTAACTGTTTCCCAGACATCTTCTTCGCTAGCACCGTCAAAGACAGGTGTTGCAATCTTGATGCCCATTTCGCGAGCGGCCATCCCTAAGTGTAACTCGAGGACTTGCCCGATGTTCATACGGGATGGAACCCCTAATGGGTTCAACATGATATCAACTGGGGTACCATCTGGTAAGAATGGCATATCTTCTTCCGGCATGATAAGGGAGACAACCCCTTTGTTACCGTGACGACCGGCCATCTTATCCCCTTCATTGATTTTACGTTTTTGTACGATGTAGACGCGGACCAGCTTGTTGACACCTGGTGCCAATTCGTCGCCAGCTTCGCGAGTAAAGATTTTAACGTCGTGGACAATCCCGCCCCCGCCGTGTGGTACACGTAAGGAAGTATCACGTACTTCACGCGCCTTCTCACCGAAGATAGCATGGAGCAAGCGTTCTTCCGCAGACAACTCGGTCACACCTTTTGGTGTTACCTTACCAACTAAGATATCGCCGTCTTTTACTTCCGCCCCGATACAGATAATCCCGTCTTTGTCTAAGTACTTGAGGGCATCTTCGGAAACGTTTGGAATTTCGCGAGTAATTTCTTCAGGCCCCAACTTGGTGTCACGGGACTCTGATTCGTATTCTTCAATGTGGATAGAGGTATAAACATCGTCTTTGACCAGACGTTCAGACATGATAACCGCGTCTTCATAGTTATACCCTTCCCAAGTCATGAAGGCTACCAGTGGGTTCTGACCGAGGGCCATTTCCCCATTTTGCATCGATGGACCATCTGCTAAGATTTCCAAAGCATCAACTTGGTCGCCTAATTCTACGATTGGACGTTGGTTGTAACAGGTCCCAGCGTTAGAACGCGCAAACTTGGTTAAACGGTATTCGTCAACTTCACCTTCTGGAGTGCGTACGCGCACCTTGTTTGCATCGACATAAACCACTTCACCGGCGCGTTTACATAAGAGCGCAGCCCCTGAGTCGTGCGCTGCCTTATATTCCATCCCAGTCCCAATCAGTGGGGATTGTGGATTAATAAGTGGCACAGCTTGACGTTGCATGTTGGCACCCATCAAGGCCCGGTTGGAGTCGTCGTTTTCCAAGAACGGAATGCTAGCAGTCGCGACAGCGACAACTTGTTTTGGCGATACGTCCATGTAGTCTACTTGGTCAACGTTAACCTCAATGTTTTGTGAACGGAAACGCGCCATAACTAGGTCATTGGCAAAGGTACCGTCTTCGTTGAGTTTAGAGTTGGCTTGGGCTACTACATACAAGTCTTCCTCATCCGCTGCCAAGTAGTCAATCTCGGTCGTGACACGGTGCGGTGTAACCGATTTGTCCACTTTACGGTAAGGCGTCTCAATAAAGCCATACTTGTTAATCTTAGCATAAGAAGACAAGCTGTTAATCAACCCGATGTTAGGACCTTCTGGGGTCTCGATTGGACACATACGGCCGTAGTGAGAGTAGTGAACGTCCCGCACTTCATAGCCGGCACGGTCCCGCGTCAAACCACCCGGCCCTAAGGCTGATAGACGACGTTTGTGGGTCAATTCCCCGAGTGGGTTAACTTGGTCCATGAATTGTGACAACTGGGAGGAACCGAAGAATTCCTTAATAGCCGCCACTACTGGACGAATGTTAATCAATTGTTGCGGTGTGATGGTCGCAACATCTTGGAGCGACATACGTTCACGCACTACCCGTTCCATACGGGATAGCCCGATACGGAATTGGTTTTGCAATAATTCACCGACTGAACGAATACGACGGTTAGCCAAGTGGTCGATATCATCTGTCACACCAATTCCTTGGTCTAAGTAGAGGTAGTAGTTCATTGACGCAATAATGTCAGCTGGCGTCAAGCACTTAACCTTCTCAATATTCCCGTTACCGATGATGTTAATCACTTGCTCAGCGTTCTTAGGTGAATAAACCTTAATGATTTGTAAATCGATTGGTTGAGCTACCACACTATCTTCAGAAGGATAGAGGGTTACCTTATTCAAGCCAGCCTCTAAGTATGGAATCAGGGCTTGAACGTGTTCTTGATCCAAGACCGTTCCTTCTTCAAAGAGCACTTCGCCTGTTTCTGGGTTAACCAAGGTTTCAGCCAAGGTCAAGCCAACCAAACGGTTCTTGAGGTGGAGCTTTTTATTAATCTTATAACGACCTACAGGTGCTAAGTCATAGCGACGTGGGTCAAAGAAGCGCGCAACCAAGAGGTTACGTGAGCTTTCTGCAGTCTTAGGTTCACCTGGACGGAGACGCTCGTAAATGTCCTTCAAGGCTTCCTCAGTACGAGAGTCTTGAATATTTTTATGAACATCCTTCTCGATGGTTAAGTCTAAGAGCTCAGATTGGCCGAAAATATCATAAATCTCGTCATCTGAACCAAAACCTAAGGCACGCATCAAGACAGTCAATGGAATCTTCCGGGTCCGGTCAATGCGGACGTAAGCAATCCCCTTAGCATCTGATTCAAATTCCAACCAAGCCCCACGGTTAGGAATAACCGTAGAAGTATAGCTGTGGCGGCCTTTCTTGTCCATACGGTCGTGGAAGTAGACACCTGGAGAACGCACCAACTGGGAAACGATAACCCGCTCCGCCCCGTTGATAATGAAGGTCCCCATTTCGGTCATGATTGGGAAGTCCCCGAAGAAGACTTCTTGTTCTTTGACTTCACCTGTCTCTTTGTTGAACAGGCGCAAGGTTACATAGATTGGTTTTGAGTAGTTAGCGTCATGGCTGCGAGCTTCTTCTAAGCTATACTTAGCTTCCTTGAACTCATAGTCTACAAAATGAAGTTCTAAGTTCTCCGAATGGTCGACAATCGGCGAAATATCCTCGAACATCACTTTTAGCCCTTCATCCAAGAACCATTTGTAGGAATCCGTTTGGATTTCAATCAAGTTCGGCAACTCTAAGACTTCGTCGATACGCGCATAGCTTCGACGCTCAGCTTTTTTACCGTATTTCACGATATGACTCAAGCGATTCACCCCTATAATATAATCTAAGAACACCACTTTACATTAAGGTTACAATTATTAATAATTGTT
>CAUUNL010000038.1:0-15837 GCA_963546405.1 Abiotrophia defectiva
TATTAAATCAGGATTTCTCAGTCAAAAGACGAACGTTCTTGTGAAATTCGTCCGACTTTGTGAAAAATGGTTAAGAGAGACCGTAAATTTCATGGCGCTAAACCCTATTTATTAGTGTAACTAATAAATAGGGAAGAGCAGATAACGCTATTCCTTTAGACCTTGGCCTAAGCCACGACGGGTAATCTCGAAAATACGCGAGGTCCCCTCTCTAAGCGCTAGGTTTTTTTCATAATCTTGGCTGAATAGGCAGGCATAGAGCACATCTAAGACATAGGTAATAGCCGCATCATTAACGAAGGTGGCTATCTTGGAATAAAGTCGCTCGCGTGTGGTGATTCTCAGGGCTACATCGGCTAATTGTACCATGCTATTGTCGCCAATACTCGTGATAAGCACGATTGGAATTTGGCGCGACTTGAGCATTTCTACAATCGATAGTAGAGAGGTAGTCTCACCCGAGTAGCTAATCACCAAGGCACACTCATCGGGTTCCATCAAAGTTGCAGCATACATGCCCTCTCCATAGATGGCATGAACATAGACTTGCTGCTTAATCCGTTCCATATTGTAACGAAATTCCTGGGAAAGGAGTAAGTTATTGGACAGGGCGAAGACATGAATTGCTTTGGCTTGACTCAAGCGACCCACGGCCGCTTGTAAAGTCTCATAATCCAAGAGATCCGCCGTCTCGCGAATGGCTTCTTGCTCAATGGTCGCTAGACGTTTAGCAATTGTCAGATAATGATCAGTTGGTCCAAAAGGATAGTTAGCATCAACAGAGGCTGTCTGATTGGCTAAATAATGAAGCTCAGCTAGGTAGGCCTTCTTGAAGTCACGCCAACCTGCATAGCCCATCCGCTGAGCCACCTTAACTATGGTGGATTTGGAACTATAGGTCTCCTTAGCAATCTGTCCTGTCGTCTTAGACTCTAAGCTTAATTGCTGGCTCTTCAAATAATCCACAATCACCTGCTCGCTAGGGGAAAAAGTCATATAATCCAAGCGCTCACTTAGCAACATGTCGCCACCTCCTCTATCTTATAGCCTAACTAGTGTGAACAGTGTTCACGATTGAACCTATGATTTGTGTGAACAGTGTTATTAAATGCTCTCGCCACCTAGCCGACTGTTATACTGTGATGGTATCATAAAATTAAGCCTGAGGAAAGCGTTCCCTTTCCTCCATTATAAAGCAAAAGGAGCGACTCTTATGAATTATCAGCAACTTGCGCAAGCTATCCTCCAAGGGGTAGGTGGTGCTCAGAACGTTAGTCAAGTAACCCACTGCGCTACTCGGCTACGCTTCGTCCTCAAAGACACGAATCAAGCAGATACCCAAGGCCTCAAGTCCTTGTCTGGTGTTGTGGGAGTTGTTAGCAATGGAGGCCAGTACCAAGTCATCATAGGTAGCGATGTCCCTAATGTTTATCGCCCCCTACTAGAACTTGGTAATTTCCAAGCTGCCCCTCAAGAAGAACCTGTCCAAAACCAATCACTAGTAGCTCGCTTAATGGCTACCATCTCTGGTATTTTCACTCCTATCCTGCCCATTATCACGGCTGCCGGGATGATTAAGGCGGTACTCTCCCTCTTAGTTGTCTTCAAATTAGCCACCAATACTGACCAAAACTATCAAATCCTTAACTTCATTGGCGATGCCGGCTTCTACTTCTTACCTGTCTTCTTAGGGGCAACCGCAGCCAAACAATTTAAAACCAATACCTATCTTGGGATGTTAATGGGGGCAATTTTGCTCCACCCAACCTTTACCGCTTTAGTGACTGCTGCTAAGGAATCAGGCCAAGGCATCCATCTCTTCGGCCTGCCTTTTACACCAACTAGCTACTCATCAACGGTTATTCCTGTCTTACTAGCTGTTTTCTTCATGAGTTATGTAGAGCGTTTTGCCGATCGTATTTCCCACAAATCCATCAAATTCTTCTCTGTTCCCCTGATTACTGCCTTAGTGACCGCCATCGTAACCTTCACTATCCTCGGTCCAATTGGTGCTATTATTGGGACTGCCTTGGGTGATTTCTTCCGTTGGTTAGAAACTTTTGGACCATGGGTAGTGCCAACAGTCGTTGGGTTGACCTCCCCATTCTTGGTGATGACTGGGACTCACTATGGATTAGTTTCGATTGGTATTAACAACCGCATGACCATTGGCTACGACACCGTCGTCCAACCAGGTATGCTTGCATCTAACGTTGCCCAAGGTGGCGCAGCCTTAGCTATTGCCCTTAAGACTCGCGACACTGACAAGAAAGCCTTGGCCTCTTCAGCTGGCTTAACTGCTATCTTCGGCATTACAGAACCTGCCCTCTATGGGGTCACGCTGCAAAACCGGGCAGCCTTGATTGGGACGACTGTTGCAGGTGGGATTGTCGGTTTCCTACTGGGAATCTTTAATGCCCGTAACTTCTCTGGCGGTTCACCAGGGCTCTTAACCATTACCAGCTATATCGGGGGCGATACCCTTTACTACCTATATGTTGCTTTGGCTGGTTTAATTCTCTCCGTTGCTATCGCCTTTGCGGTAACCTACGTTCTCTATAAGGAAGAAACTACCGATATTGCAGCAGACCCCTCAGCAAAAATCACTCAAGTTGAAACGCATTGTTTAGCCTCTCCTGTAACAGGTCAAGTCCTACCTCTCAGCCAAGTGAACGATGCTATCTTCTCCACAGGCATGATGGGACAAGGCATTGCCGTCCTACCTCAAGATAACACGGTTCGATCGCCATTAGTAGGGGAAGTGGTCTCCATTTTCGAGACTAAACACGCTATTGGTCTCAAGTCAACCGATGGAGTAGAAGTCCTCATTCACATCGGTTTAGATACCGTCAATCTCAAAGGACAACACTTTAATATCTTAGTCAAAGAAGGCCAAACGGTTACCGTCGGAACTCCTCTAGTAGAGGTTGACTTCGCAGCTGTTAAAGCAGCAGGATACGATATCATCACCCCGCTCATTATTACAAATACTGATCAATTCAGCCAGGTCTTACCAACTAGCGATAACCAGGTAGTGCATGGCGAAGCCCTCTTGACCCTCAAACGCTAAATCGAAAGGAGTCTCCCTATGTCTGCATTAGCAAATAATTTTCTCTGGGGCGGCGCAACTGCAGCCAACCAGATTGAAGGCGGATATCAAGCAGGTGGCCGTGGCCTGGCTTCTGTGGATGTAATTCCGCACGGTGCCCATCGACTAGAAGTTATGAAGGGCACCTTCCCCTATCAAAACCTACCCTCTGATACTTATTACCCCGCTCACCAAGCAATTGATTTCTACCATCACTGGGAAGAGGACTTAGACCTCATGGCCGAAATGGGCTTTAAGGCCTACCGCTTCTCTCTGTCCTGGTCCCGCATCTTCCCAACTGGTTTGGAAGAAGAGCCTAACGAGGAAGGCCTGGCCTTCTACGAAAAATTAATCGATGGCCTTCTGGAGCGTGGCATCGAACCCGTCATTACACTCTGTCACTTTGATGTACCTCTACACTTGGTTGACCACTACGGCTCATGGAAGAGCCGCAAGGTCATTGATTGTTATGTCCGCTTCTGCCGGAGTCTCTTTCAACGCTTTGGCCAGAAAGTCACCTACTGGATGACCTTTAATGAAATCAATATGATCCTGCATCTTCCCTTTTTAGGCGCCGGATTAACTTTTACTCCAGATGAAAATAAAGAACAGGCTATATACCAAGCAGCTCACCATGAACTAGTAGCCAGTGCACTCGTCTCACGATTAGCCAAGGAATATAATCCGCGAGCACAAATTGGTTGTATGCTAGCCGCTGGTCAATACTACGCCCAAACCTGCCACCCCAACGATGTCCTCGACGCCTTAGAGAAAAATCGTCATAACTTCTTCTTCGTCGATGTGCAATCCCGCGGCTACTATCCAAGCTATGCGCTTAAACAAATGGAGCGTCAAGGTATTAAGCTTCAACTGGAGGATGGCGACTTAGAGATTCTGCGCGACAATACCGTAGACTTTATTGGTTTTAGCTACTACTCCTCCCGATTAACAGGCACCTTAGAGCAAGACACCGATTCAACTAGTGGTAACGTCTTCCCAACTCTCAAGAACCCCTATCTAAAACGTAGCGAATGGGGTTGGCAAATTGACCCTGTCGGTCTTCGTATTACGATGAATGCCCTCTACGAGCGCTATCAGAAGCCTCTCTTTATCGTTGAAAACGGCCTAGGCGCTCGTGATACTGTCCAAGAAGATGGGAGTATCCACGATGATTATCGCATCGATTACTTACGTCAACACATTGAACAAATGATTTTAGCTGTTGACTTAGACGGAGTAGAACTGCTCGGTTATACTCCTTGGGGTTGGATCGATGGCATTTCAGCCTCGACTGGTGAGATGTCCAAGCGTTACGGCTTTGTCTACGTAGATAAGAACGACCAAGGGCAAGGTAGTCTCAAGCGTATTAGAAAAGATTCCTTCTACTGGTATCAAAAAGTCATTGCCTCTAACGGCCAAGACCTGTAAGCAAAACCGCAAACAGGCCTTTCCACTACTTCCCCTACTAACAAATAAGACTGGGACAAATGTCCCAGTCTTATTTTATTTTTTCAATAATGGTTTGAGGTACTGGCCAGTGAAGGAGCCCTTGACTTTGGCTACTTCTTCCGGTGTCCCGGTGGCGATAATCTGACCACCGCGAACCCCACCTTCTGGCCCAAGGTCGATGACATAGTCGGCGGTCTTAATGACATCCAAATTATGTTCAATCACCACTACAGTATTGCCGGCTTCTACGAGGCGGTCGATGACCTCTAGCAACTTGCGGATGTCGTGGGCATGGAGCCCGGTCGTTGGTTCATCCAAGACATAGAAGGTGTTACCGGTCGAAACCCGCTGCAATTCGGCAGCCAGCTTCATGCGTTGAGCTTCCCCACCTGACAGGGTAGTAGCGGACTGACCCAGGCTAATGTAGCCTAAACCGACATCTAGCAAGGTTTGGAGTTTGCGCTTAATCTTCGGAATCGCGGCGAAGAATTCCACCGCTTCTTCAACGGTTAGGTCTAGCACTTCGGTAATGTTGAGACCCTTGTACTTAATTTCCAGGGTTTCAGAATTATAGCGACGGCCACCACAAACTTCACAAGGCACGTAGACGTCTGGCAGGAAGTGCATCTCAATCTTGTTAATCCCGCCACCGGCACAGGCTTCACAACGCCCGCCCTTGATATTGAAGCTGAAGCGGCCCTTGTTATAACCGCGCAACTTGGCTTCATTGGTCTGGGCAAAGAGGTCCCGTATATCGTCGAAGACCCCCGTATAGGTCGCTGGGTTACTGCGTGGCGTCCGGCCAATCGGGCTCTGATCGATGTCGATAATCTTGTCTAAGCTTTCGTAACCCTTGATCGACTTGAATTTACCTGGACGGGTCTTGGCCTTAGTCAGTTCCTTGAGCAAGGCCTGCTTGAGGATGGCATTGACCAAACTGGATTTACCTGAGCCCGAAACCCCCGTCACTGCTACAAAGCGGCCTAAAGGGAACTTGGCAGTGACATTCTGCAGGTTGTTCTCGCTAGCTCCCGTAACGGTCACCCAACCCTTATCTTCCTGACGACGGCTGGCTGGTAAGGCGATTTTCTCCTGACCTGACAGGTATTTACCTGTTAAGGAATTTGGATTCTTCATGACCTCTTCTGGTGTCCCACATGCAACCACTTGGCCACCGTGCTCGCCGGCACCCGGCCCAATATCGATAATATAGTCGGCTGTCATCATGGTTTCTTCGTCATGTTCCACCACAATCAGGGTATTGCCCAAGTCCCGCATCTGAGTCAGAGACTGAATGAGGCGTGAATTATCACGTTGGTGGAGACCGATAGAAGGCTCATCCAAGATATAGAGGACCCCACTGAGGTTGGAACCAATTTGGGTAGCTAGACGAATACGTTGCGCTTCCCCACCTGACAAGGAACCAGCCACCCGACTCAGGGTCAGATAATCTAACCCCACATTATTGAGGAAGGTTAGGCGATCGGTCACTTCCTTGATAATGGGCTTGGCAATGACTTCATCTGCTGGGCCAAAGGTCAGGCTCTTGAAGTGAGCCAAGGCATCACTAATAGACAATTCGGTGGCCTGGGCGATATTGAGGTCCCCTACCCGAACTGATAAGGCCGTTGGGTTGAGACGTTGGCCCTGGCAGGCTGGGCAGATATGCTCGACCATGTACTGGCGCATGACTTCCTTGGTATAGTCGGAACCCGTATCGTTGTAGCGGCGTTCCATATTGGTAATAACCCCTTCAAAGACCGTATCGACCGTCCGCGTGCCGGTACCTGACATTGGGGTATAGGTGAATTTAAAACTGCGTCCGTCTTTGACCCCATACTTAAGGTCTGCTTGCTGGGACTTTTTGAGCTTCTTATAAGGAACATCCATGGGGATGCCCTCCTGCTCACAGAATTGGCGCATCATGGACATATAGTAGTTGGAACTGATTGGATTCCAAGCGACAAAGGCCCCTTCTTCCAAGGTAAGATTTTCATCGGGAATAGCCAAGGCCTCATCTACCACTAGACGGGAGCCTAAGCCATCACAGCTTGGGCAGGCACCAAAAGGCGCATTGAAGGAGAAGAGACGAGGCTCCAACTCGCCCATCTGGAAGTCGCCGTGCGGGCAGGCAAAGTGTTCATTGAAACGCAATTCCTGACCATCAATGACATCGATGATAACATAGCCTTCAGATAGTTTGAGGGCGGTCTCCATGGAATCGAAGAGGCGGGAGCGGACGCCATCCTTGATGACGACCCGGTCCACCACGACGTCGATATTATGCTTGTTGTTCTTAGCTAGTTCAGGCACTTCGGTGACATCATAAACCTGACCATCCACTCGCACCCGGACAAAACCGTCCTTATTAATCTTCTCCAGGGTCTTCTGATGCTGGCCTTTTTGATTACGAATCAGAGGGGACAGAATTTGGATACGCGTACGCTCAGGTAGGTCTAGGACCTGATTGACCATCTGCTCAACAGATTGGCGTTGAATAGGAATATGGTGATGGGGACAGTAAGGTACCCCAACTCGAGCATATAATAGACGCAGATAGTCGTTAATTTCAGTTACCGTCCCGACCGTTGACCGCGGATTGTGGCTAGTGGTCTTCTGGTCGATGGAAATAGCCGGGCTCAAACCCTCGATGGAGTCCACATCTGGCTTATCCATTTGACCTAGGAACTGGCGGGCATAGGCCGACAGGCTCTCCACATAGCGGCGTTGGCCCTCTGCATAGAGGGTGTCAAAGGCCAGGGAGCTCTTACCTGATCCGGATAGCCCCGTCACTACCACTAGCTGGTCACGAGGAATCTCTAGGTTAATATTTTTTAAGTTATGGGACCGTGCCCCTTTGATTACGATTTTATCTTTGGCCATTGTCTTTCTCCTCTGGTTCAATCTTACCTTACCCATTATAGCACACTTAGTCTCCTAGGTGCGAAAATTTGTTCGCAAAAAAAGCGCCGGCCTTCAAGGGCTAGCGCACTGCTTGATAACAGAAACATTCTGGCTCGTGGTCATTGACCAGGCCAATGGCTTGGAGATAGGAATAGACCGTCACACTGCCTAGGAATTTAAAGCCCCGCTTCTTGAGGTCCTTGGTTATGCGGTCGCTCAAGTCGCTTCGGGTCAGCCGCTCCCCTGGGGGCGGAAAGACCACCTGGCCCTCCGTAAAGTGCCAGATATAGGCATCGAAGCTGCCCCATTCCGCCTGGACCTTAAGAAAGGCCTGGGCGTTGGCAATGGTCGCTCGAATCTTGCCCCGATGGCGGATAATACTCGCATCCTGGGCTAGGCGTTCGACATCCTCTTCCTGATACTGGGCGATACGGCCATAGTCATAGCCTTCCAGGGCCCGGGCAAAGTTAGCCTCCTTGGATAGAACCAAGCGCCAGGACAAGCCCACATGGAAGGATTCCAGGACCAACCACTTAAAGAGGTCTAAATCCTGGTGCTGGGGCACACCCCAAACTTGGTCATGATAGGCCTGGTAATAATCCGGCATATTGGTGGCCCAGGCACAACGTTTTTTACTTGCGTCCATGGTCCTTGCCTTTGGCTTGGTCATCCTGGTCATCTTCTAAGGCGCTTGGGTCAAAGGCAAATTGATCGGTAGGATCAACGAATTCCTTCTTTTCTTCATTTAGAACTAAGCCTAATTTGGCCATGGCAGCCTCTAAGTCTTTATCATTTTTCAATAAGAAATCTTCATCTTTTAATGCCATCAATCTTCCTCCTCTATTAATCGGTCAGGTCGTGATAGGCCTGATAGACGCTTTGTTTTTTCAGTCCGTAAGTCTTGGCCACTTGTTTAATGGCTTGCTTGGAATTGAGGCCTTCTTGAGCCATGAGGTCTTGGACCAAGGCCTTAAGATCGGTCTCTGCGGTCAGCTCAGGGCCCGTCTCGACCTTGCCCCCGCCAGCTACCAAGAGGACACATTCGCCCTTGATTTCCTGGTCGGCTAGGCTCATCAGCACTTGATGGACATTGCCCCGAATATAGGTCTCATAACGCTTAGTTAACTCCCGCGCTATGACCACGGCTCGATCCGGTCCCAGTTCCTGGCGAATGGCCTGGAGAGCCTGCTTGATTCGGTGGGGCGACTCGTAGAAAATAGCCGTCGCCTCCTGGCCTGCCACTAGATCTAAGACAGCGACCTGGCCTTTCTTATCCCGTGGGAAGAAGCCGTAATAGGTGAAGGTCTGGCAGGATAAGCCCGAAGCAATCAAGGCTGTCAGGGCCGCATTGGCGCCCGGCAGAGCTACCACTGCCAGTCCCTGGCTAAGGGCGGCATCCACCAAGGGATGACCCGGATCGTTAATCAGGGGCATGCCGGCATCTGACACCAAGGCCAAATCCTGACCTTGCGCCAAACGTTCTAACAAGGGCTGGAGACGGTCAGCCTGGCTATGCTCATGGAAGCTCTGCATAGGCGTCTCAATCTCAAAATGGTTTAAGAGTTTAATGGTATTGCGGGTATCCTCCGCCAGAATCAAATCCGCTTCCTTGAGGTGTCGAATGGCCCGGAAGGTCATGTCTTCCAAGTTACCAATCGGCGTTGGCACCAAGTAGAGGGTGCCACCCGCCCGGGACTCAAAGCTCCGTTGTTCCATCTTGCACCTCCAAAGGGATAATTAAGGGTTGGCTAGCCGATAAGGACGTCAAGCCATGGCGGAAGAGATAGTCTTCTTTCTGGGATCGGGTCAGTCGCTTAAAACGCGCCTCTGCCCGCATGGCCAGAGATCGGCTCGGCCGCTCTTCCGCATAGAGCAAGCGAACCGGCCGGCGCTTGGCTTGTTGGGTATACTTGGCGCCCTTGCCAGCATTATGACTGGCAGTCCGCGCCTCTAAGTCCACCGTATAGCCGGTATAGAGAGTATGGTCTGCGCAGTAGAGCACATAGAAAAAATACTGTTTAGTCGCCATAATAAATTGCCTTCATTTCTGGGGTGTATTGCTGATCCGACCCATAAATGACAATCGGCGGCTCCACCTTCAGACCTTGGCGCCCACCCGCATAAATGGCTTCAACCAGCACCACCTTGGCCACCTGGTCGGCCTTGCCATAGGCAAATTGCAGGCGATGAACACTAAAGCCCGCCCCTAGCAAGGTCTCCATCAAGTCATCTAGGCGATCTGGCCGATAGACACAGAAGAGCTTGCCCCGCGTCTTGAGCTGGCGCTTGGCCTGGGCCACCCATTGTTCCAAGGTCAGGTAGACCTCATGCCGGGCAATAGCATGGGAGGTCAGGCGGTGTTGGGTCTGTTTGTTAGTGACCGAGAAATAAGGGGGATTACAAGTGACAACGTCATAGAGGGGGCGCGCCGCCTCCATAGTTTTAACATCCCCTTGGCGAAAAGTCAGCCGGTCCGTCAGATTATTGAGCTGGCAAGAGCGCTGGGCCATATCCACTAGGGCCTCTTGCAGTTCAATCGCATCTATGTGACCGGCTGTTTTGGCACTGAGCAAGAAGGGGATAACCCCCGTCCCACTACAGAGATCCAGAATTCTGGCCGTCTGGCGCCGTGGTACCTTGGCAAAATGGGCCAAGAGGATGGCATCGACTGAGAAGGCAAAGTAGTCTGGATTTTGTATAATCGATAAGTTCTCGCGGGCTAGATAGTCTAGGCGCTCGCCGGGCTTAAGTAAGTCAGTCGCGTCTGTCATAAGCCCCTCCTAGTGGTTGTCTCGCTGGAAACTATCCAGGAGATTCTGACAGAAGATACACTCTTCGCCTGGATCGCGCTTCATACCATAGAAGGTATGGCAGATGTGGATGCCTTCCTGGTAGAAGGTCTGCAGTCGCTCGCGCCCCGCCTGTTGCCGTTTGGCTGGCGCCACTTGACTGGTCTCCTCCTGATGCTTATCTTCTTGCTCTGGGGGTAGATCCGACAGGGGTGGACTGGCTTCGCTGACGACCGATGCCAACTGGGCATTGGCCATGCGAAGGCGGTTATTTTCATGGGAAAGTTCTGTTACCTGGTGCTTGAGTTGCGCCATGGTATCACTTAATTGGCTAAACTGACTATCCATTAGGGCCAGAATCTGGGTCAAGTTTGACTCATCCATTAGCACAACATCCTTTCATTATCAATAAGAGTGAATTGGCTGGCTTAACGCCCCGCCTTAAATCGTAAGACGCACTGTTCTAAAGCCAACTGAGGGGATACATTAGCCAAAATCCGCTGCTTAGCTTCTAGCAAGAGCTGGTTGACCCGCAAGAGGTCAGCCTGGCTTGGTAGACCTTGTTTGGCCAAATCGGTCAAGAAATGCCCCTGGAAATCATAGGCTGCTGCCTTGGTTAGGAGCTGATGGGTCAGACGCAGGCAATAATCTGCCAGGTCCAAGCCACCCTGCTGAGTCAGGTCTCCTTTGAGACGGGTCTGCAGGGCCACAAAGGCCATAGGGTCGCCCATCACTAGTTGGCGATACCAACCGTTCCAGGTCTTGATAGCCTGCTCAAACTGGGTCGCCTCATAATCGCTGGTCCAGCGAGCCACGGTTTCCTCTCTGAAGCCTGCCAGAATCTGGGCGTGAACGGGCAAGACGCCGTGAGCCTCCCAGTCCGCTGCCTGGGCTTGGCGGTCGGGCGCCTCCAGATGCAAGACTTGAACCCGTGACAAAATAGTCGGCAGAAGCAAGTTAGCACTTGGACTCCATAGGAAGAGATAGACATTGTCCACCGGCTCCTCCAAGACGGTCAAGAGGGCATTGGCCGAAGAGGCATTGAGGCGTTCAGCCTGCTCAATAATAGCAAACTTACCCCGCCCTTCTAGCGGGCTCTGTCCCAACCATTCCTTAAGCTCGCGGACCTGGTCGACCTTGAGGGTCTGGCCTTGAGCCTCTAAGTAATAGATATCTGCGTACTGGTTATCGGCAATCCGTTGACGGATGGTCCTTGGGTCGCCAGCGCTATCCGCACAGAAATAGTCTTGGGCTAGGGCCGTCATGACAGAGCGCTTGCTAGTCATGTCCCCACCTGTCAGCAGGTAGGCATGGGCTAGGTGGCCTTCCTGGACCTGCTGGGCAAAATAAGCCTTGAGGGCTTCGACACTATAGGTAGCCATACCAGTCGCCGCCTAGAATTGGTGGAAGCTTTCGATTGGTAAGACGAAGACGGTCGCGCCCCCTACTTCAACTTTGATTGGCAGGTTGACAGCTGAATCTAGGCCCATGTCCAAATGGAGCGGAGCGCTGACATATTGCTCACGCGCCTTAGAACATTGGTCAATAATCTTCAAGACTTCCTCAATCCGTTCTTCCTCAATCCCAATCATAAAGGTAGTGTTGCCGGCCCGTAAGAAACCACCGGTGGTAGATAACTTAGTGGCACGGACATTGGCATCATAGAAAGCGCGGCTCAATTCGTTTTGGTCTTGATCTTGAACAATAGCAATAATTAATTTCATCATGATACTCCTTCTCCTCTCTGTCTCTAGAGGGCATGTTGATGTAGAACGTCAATACAAGCAGCCACAACCTGGTCTAGTGGCGCCTGACCGTCAATAACCTTTATACGCTCTGGCGAGGCTTGGGCCAAATCTAGGAAGGCCTGGCGAACCCGGTTATGGAAGTCCAGGGATTCTTGGTCTAGGCGATCATACTGGCGCTGACCACGAGCCTGATGAATGCGGGCTAGGCCCACCTCAGCTGGCACATCGATTAAGAGGGTCAGAGCCGGTAGTTGGTCTTCCACTGCAAACTGGTTAATGGACCAGATCAGATCCACCGGAATATCGCGAGCCATCCCTTGGTAAGCCAAGGACGAATCCACGAAGCGGTCGCAGAGGACGATTTTGCCTTGACGCAAGGCTGGTAGAATCACTTCGACCAAGTGTTGACGACGGGCTGCCGCAAACAAGAGGGCCTCTGTCCGCGGGTCCATGGCGGTGTGATCTACGTCTAGAATGACCCGTCTAATTTCTTCCGCGATGGGCACGCCCCCCGGCTCACGAGTGGTCAGGACTTGATGGCCCTGGCCCTCTAAATAGGCGGTCAACTCCGCAATCACACTGCTCTTGCCGGCCCCATCAGGACCTTCAAGGGTTATAAACTTTCCTGGAAACATGCCTTCTCCTCACTTTGTCTTTCCACTATAATTCACGTCGCCCTTCAATGGCCCGGAAGAGGGTCATCTCATCGGCGTATTCAATGTCACTGCCTACCGCCAAACCGTGAGCTAGGCGAGTCACCTTAATACCAGCGGGCTTAAGCAAGCGGGCCAAGTACATGGCGGTCGCTTCCCCTTCAGCCGTGGCATTGGTGGCTACAATGACTTCTTCAATCTCCGTCTCCTGCAAACGACGCAGAAGCGAAGGAATATTCAAATCTTCTGGCCCCGTGCCTTCCATGGGTGATAAGACCCCATGAAGGACATGGTAGAGGCCATGATATTCATGCATTCGCTCCATGGACATGACATCCCGGGCATCTTCTACCACTAGGACCGTCTTGCTGTCACGACTTGGATCGGAACAGATGACGCAGAGCTCGCTGTCCGTGATATTGCCACAGGTTGGGCAGAAGCGCAAGTCGCGTTTGACTTGAATCAGGGCTTGGGCGAACTCGGTCACGTCGGATTCTTTCATGTCAAGGACATAGAAGGCCAACCGAGCCGCTGTCTTGGCTCCAATACCCGGTAATTTGGTAAAACTATTGATTAACTTCGCGATGGGTGCAGGGTATTGCACTGGATGGCCACCTCCTTTGATGGTTTATAGGCTAGAAGGGTAGGTTCATGCCTTGAGTGTATTTACCCAGGCGGGATTCCGTCGCTTGGTCCACTTGTTTCAAAGCATCGTTAACCGTTGCGATCACTAAATCTTGTAACATCTCGATATCATCTGGATCTACCAAGTCTGGCGCTAGGTCCAACTCTACCAATTCCTTCTTACCGTTGACTTTGACGGTCACTAACTGGTTAACATCTTGAGCTTGGAAGATAGTGGCTTCAATGGCCGCTTGCTCCTTGGTCATTTCCTTTTGCATTTTTTGGATTTTTTGCATCATGCCTTGCATGTTGCCCATATTTCCCATTCCACGCATCTTTATATCTCCTTTAATGCTTGCTTTATTTTTCGTAATCGATGTCAACCACATCTTGACCAAAGAGGGCCAAGGCTTGGCTGACAACAGGTGGGAGGTTGTCCTGATCTGGTGCCTGTGCGAAGACAGGGTCAACCGTCGGCAAGTCCTCCTGGTCCGCTAGTGGCTGAGCGGGTTCTGGCGCTTCCATTGGTAGGCCAAACAAATCGGTGCCTGGCTCACTTGCTTCTGGCGCCTCTGGTAAGTCCATCATGACTTGTTCCAGGCTTTGGAAGTCGTCTGATGGCGGGCTAGTTTGTTCAGCTTCTAGAGGCTCCGCCTCTGGAGCTAGCCTAATAGGTTCTGCCACGGCGCCAATTTTGATTGGGCCACCTGCCTGGTCATAGAGGACCTTATAGGTCTGACGCACCTGACTCCACTCACTCTGTAAGACAAAGGCCAGGGCGACTGGCCGGTCAAAGTGGCGAGCCAGTTGGCGGCTGAGTTCTTGGACGAAATCAGCATCTTGTTGGACTCGACCACAGAAGTCCTGGCTCTTGAAGGCCAAGAGAATACGTTCAGGACCTGCTGCCTGCACCTCTGCGCCCGTCAAGCGCACACGGTCTTGAGGTGGCAGGGATTCTAGCCAAGCAGCCCAGCCACTTTTAAGCTGGCTGACGTCTTGACGTGTGGCTTCATTGAGGACGGCATAGACGGCATCCGTGTCCAACTGATAGGCTTGGCGCTGGCCTGCAGGGCGCTCGCGCGGCGCCCGCGGCTGGTCATCCACTGCTGGCGCTTGAGGGCTAGGCCCTACTTGAGCAGGAGCTCCCGCCCGCAACTGAGCTTCTAATTGGCTAACCTTGGCCTCTAGGGCTTGCACCTGGCGGACAAGCTCGGCTAGGGCGCCTGATTCAAGGCCAGTAGCTACCGGCTCATTGGCGACCTCTTGGGCCAATTCAATGGTGGCTACTTCCACGAAGAGATCGGCCTGCGTAGCAAAACGCATTTGGTTTAAGGCCTGATTCAGTCTTTCAATTAGATTGTAATAGAAGCGGTTGTCCCCAGCTTGACGCAGAGGCTTGAGTTCTGCTTCGGTCAGGAGGGTGAAGTTGTCTTTGGAATTCAAGGTCAACAAGAGGTCCCGGCAGAAGAGGATTAGCTCTTCCACAAAGCGGTTGGCCTGCTTGCCTTCTTGAAGACTAGCCTGCAGGATGCTCAAGGCCTTAGGCCCGTCCTGGGCTTGCAGGGCAGTCAGGTAATCGATATAGACGAGCTGAGACAAGGACCCTGTCACTTCCAAGGCAGATTGAACAGTCACCGCTGAGCGATTATAGGAAAGGGCTTGGTCTAACAAACTCAAGCTGTCCCGCATCCCGCCATTAGCGGCCCGCGCAATCACTGCTAGGGCTTCCGCTTCAAAGTCAATCCCATCTTGTTCCAGAATATACTGCATGCGACCGACTAAGTCAGCCTGGCTAATGCGGCCGAAGTCGAAGCGTTGGGTCCGCGAGATAATAGTGGCAGGAATCTTATGCGGTTCCGTCGTCGCTAGGATGAAGAGAACCTGAGCCGGTGGCTCTTCCAGGGTTTTGAGCAGGGCGTTAAAGGCCCCGGTAGTCAGCATATGGACCTCGTCGATGATATAGACCTTGTAGGTCGCTTGACTCGGCGCATAGCGCACCTTGTCTCTTAGGTCACGGATTTCCTCGACCCCGTTGTTGGAGGCCGCGTCAATCTCAATGACGTCGCTCAATTGGCCGGCTGTAATGGCCTGGCAAAGTTCACACTGGTTGCAGGGATTGCCATCTGTCTGATGTGGGCAGTTGACCGCCTTAGCCAGAATCTTGGCAGCAGAGGTCTTCCCTGTTCCCCGTGGCCCGGTGAACAAATAGGCGTGGCTTAATTGCTGGTTCTTGACCGCATTTTTCAGGGTTTCAGCGATGAGGGGTTGCCCCACTAACTCGTCAAAACTTTGGGGCCGCCAGACCCGATATAAGGCTTGATAACTCATTGTCCACCCTCCTTTTTGGGCACAGATATTTCCTATCTATTATAGCATAAGTAGCCCTTAATTCGCTAGGCATGGCCCTAGAAAATCAAGGCGACTTGCTTAAATCTGCCTAGCACTAAAACTCCTTCCCCTATTTATCTATTCTATAGATAAATAGGGTTGAAGTTAGTCAAAATACGTGATATTTTGGACACTAAATTCATGATTTGTGCCTTAAATATAACTACTGGCAGGATAAAATAAAAACCATTATA
>CAUUNL010000039.1:0-14791 GCA_963546405.1 Abiotrophia defectiva
GCCAATGGACGCTATCCATCGGCACCCTTAAATTACAAGTCCCACGCACGCGTTCCGGTGAGTTCAAAACCGAGCTCTTTGAACGCTATCAGCGCAACGAACAGGCCTTCTTGCTCTCTATGATGGAAATGGTAGTCAATGGGGTTTCTACGCGCAAAGTCACCAAGATCGTGCAGGAATTGTGTGGCGAGGCGGTCTCCAAGTCCTTTGTGTCAGACGTCATGAAGCGGCTGGATCCTGAGATTGAAGCCTTCAAAAATCGGACCCTGACCCACAGTCACTTCCGCTACCTCTACCTCGATGCCCTTTACATTAAGGTGCGCGAAGAGGGGCGCGTGGTATCCAAGGCGGTCTACCTAGCCCAAGGCGTTAATGAGGCCAACAAGCGCGAAATCATCGGCTTTTGGGTGTCAGAAGAAGAAAGCAAGGAGGCTTGGCTGACCTTCCTTCAGTCCCTGCGTGCCCGTGGTTTGAGCCAGCCCACCCTGATTATTTCAGACGCTCACTCCGGGCTTAGAGCCGCTATCCAGCACTGTTTTGTTGGGGTGCCTTGGCAACGTTGCGTCTTTCATTTCTTGTCTAACATTGTCGAGACCATCCCCAGAAAAGGGAGTTTAGAGGCACGCGCTAAGTTGAAGGCCATTTTCCAGGCGCCCACCGCCGAGCATGCAAGGCGTCTTAAGGAAGATTTTGAGGCCTCTTTCGCGGACAATCCTCGCTATCAGAAGGCCTTAAAGGTTTTAGACGAGGGCTTTGAAGATGCCGTTCAGTTTATGATGGAACCTGAGATTTACCACCCCAACTTGCGGACTACCAACTCTGTCGAACGTTTAAACCGTGAAATCAGACGGCGGGATAAGGTCATTGGCGTCTATCCTAATGTCGCTTCTGCTGAGCGATTAATTGGCGCCATCCTCATTGATTTAAACGATGCTTGGCAGGCTAACGCACGCCCCTTCCTGGTCAACTTCACCAAACGCAAATAAGCTATAGGACAGCCTACATATTTTTACACAGGATTTTGGACTTGACTTCTTTGGCTTGGCGGAAGCATTAGGCCTACACTTAGAGTGCTACCAAAATCGTCGCTATGATTCGGACTATCTGACTAGCCTAGCGGTCATTGAGTCGGGCAAGTTGGGTGATTTATTGGAAGTCGAGATGCACTTTGATTACTATCGACCAGAAGTTCCGCAAGGACAAGATTCGTTTACCCTCAATTCGAGTTTTCTCTACAGTCACGCCTGCCATACCTTAGACCAGGTGATTGCCTACTTTGGCCGGCCTGACCGGGTGGTCTACGATGTTCGCTCTCTCTTAGGCCCCAATCGGATGAATGACTACTTCGATCTGGATCTCTATTATGGTCCCCTCAAGGTTTCCGTTAAATCTTCCTACTTCCGCCTAGAAGAACGACCTTCCTTCCAACTTTATGGCAGTAAGGGCTCCTTTATCAAGGCTAGCAAGGACCGCCAGGAGGAAGACCTCAAGGCCTTCTATATGCCAGACCAGCCTGATTTTGGTTTGGATAGACCAGAGCACTATGGCATTCTGACTAGCCTCGATCAAGAAGGTAACCTAGTTCGGCAAGCCATCCAGAGCCAAAGGGGCGATTATGGTCGCGTCTATCAGGCCCTCTATGCCACACTCAGAGAAGACGCCCCCCGTCTCGTTCAACCGCAAGAGACCTTGCTTCAGTTGGAAATACTAGAAGCCGGTATCGCCAGTCTGAAGGCCAGTTGGCACGTAGCACCTTAGTATTCAGCCAATAACTTAAATTCAAGAAAAGGAGTTGTCGCCCATGGCCAACTTTATCTGGGACCTGGACGGGACCCTCATTAATTCCTATCCCCATACCTTAGAGGCGCTAGCCGAAACCTATCAAGCCTTGGGGCTCAGCTTTGACCGAGAGGCAGTGGCGACCTACATAATCGATTATTCTATCCGTGACCTCATTGCCAATCTAGTGGCTTCTGGCCAGATAGAGCGCGACCCTTTTGTGGCCAGACTCAAACAAGCGACCGCTGCTCGGGACGGGCAGATTGGTCCTATGGAAGGGGCAGATGCCACCCTAGCCGGCTTGAAGCAAGCGGGCCATCGACACTTTGTCTACACCCATAAGGACAAGGCTGCCTTCCAAGTTCTGGAACGATTGGGGTGGTCTGACTATTTCGATGAAGTTATTACCATTGAAGCAGGATTTAAGCGCAAGCCTGATCCCCAAGGGGTGCATTATCTCTTAGCTAAATATCAATTGGATCCGGCTCAAACCTACTATGTTGGTGACCGCGACCTAGATATTGAGTGCGCGCTGGCTGCCGGTGTAGGAAGCATTAACTTTATCGGTCCAGAGACTGGTCAGCAACGTGTCATGACGCAGTTAAAGGATATTCTTGATTGGTTTGTGCCTATTGATGGCCCCGTCACACCGGAATTTCAGGCTAAGTTAGCGGCTTGTTTGTCGGCTCATTTGACACCTTTGGATCATCTATCACTTAACGCGGTTTTCCGGGCCGACTTGCCTCAGTATCAGCGTCGCTATTTTGTCAAAGTGTATGAAGAAGCAGATAAGTTTAGGCGGGATAAGCTAGGCCTAATGGCAATCTGGCCCGATTGGTATGTTGCGGATTTAGTCTTAGAAGGATGCCATGTCCTCATTCAAGCTTGGCAGGAACTAGCCCCAGTGGTGGCGCCAAGCCTTGAAGATTTAGGTAAGCTAGGTGAGCTCCTAGCCCAAACGCATTTGAAGCTGGCGCCTTTAGCTGATCACTTGCGGCGTCAACCGCCGCTCAGTCAGCAAGTAAAGAGCTGGCATCAGGATTTACTAGGTAGCTCTGAAGCGGCAAGGCTAGCCCTCCTCTATGACTTTTTCCAAGCTCGCTTTGAGCAAATCGATGCGGAGTATGCCAGCCTGCCGCAAGCGGTTCTGCATGGGGACTACTCCTGGCGTAACCTCAAACGTAGGGGGGATGAGTGGGCGATCATTGACTTTGAGCGCCTTGTGGTCGATATTCCCTGGCGTGAATTAGCTAAGCTCTGGCTGCGTGAAGTCAAGTCGACAGAAGAACGCCAAGCCTTTCTAGCGGGATACCGTAAGATTCTGCTCCTGCAAGAGCCAAGCCCCCTGCTAGATGCCTGCCTCTCCTTCCAATTGGCCCAAGGCATCTACCGCTATGTCCTCAAGGTCGATGACCGAGAGTTCCGTCAGATGGCGGATGGGGTGATTGAGGATGTGAAAGCCTGGTGCGTGACCCAAGGATTGGATATGAGTAATTAATTTTTTACCACAGCCCCTCAATTTTTTGCTATAATATTCACTAGAAGAGGTGATAGTATGCGTAGGAGATTTCAAGAATTTGCGGCTCGCCGTAATAAGACACGCTATGTCTTGGCGGGACTCTTAGTCGGGGGGCTAGTGGGGTGTATTGTGTCGGCTTTCCGCTTTATGATAGGTGCTGTCCTGTCATGGATTGTGTCAGCCTATCAGGCCATGCAGGTTAATCCTTGGCTGATTTTGCCTTATATTGCAGGGACCCTAGTCCTAGGCTATGTTCTAGGCCTAATTGTTCGGAGTGAACCTTATATCAAGGGGAGCGGGATCCCGCAGGTAGAGCTCCAACTTCAAGGGCATCTAAGCCTTAACTGGTGGTCTATTCTCTGGAAGAAATTTGTGGCGGGCGGTATTGCTATTGGGTCCGGACTCTTCCTAGGCCGTGAAGGGCCCTCTATTCAATTGGGATCAGCAGTCGGTCAAGGGGTCGCTAAGGTAACCAAGAGCAATCGTGTCCAAGAAAATATCCTTATTTCCAGTGGGGCAGGGGCCGGACTAGCGGCAGCCTTTAATGCGCCCATTGCAGGTTTGCTTTTTGTTTTGGAAGAGATTCACCATAGCTTCAGTCCGACTGTTGCCTTGACTACTTTGACGGCAACGGTGACGGCCAACTTTATTTCCCTTCATGCTTTTGGTAATCATCCAGCGCTTGATTTAGGTAATCATCTCAAGTTTCCTGTTGCTTACTACGGTTATTTGGTAGTCTTAGGTCTTTTGTTAGCAGCTTTCGGTTGGTGCTATCAACGTGTGACCTTTGCCTTGCCACGGCTTTATGCTAAGTTAGTGCCTTGGGTTAAACCGCCTTTTTATGGCATTGTGGCTGGCTTGCTTATCATTCCAATTGGATTGGTGGCACCCCACATTCTAGGTGGGGGTGGTGAGTTGATTTTAGAATTAGCTCACACTAAGACGCCACTCTTAGTCCTAGCCCTTATTCTCCTAGTGCGTTTTGTATTTTCCATGGTTTCCTATGGGACTGGCCTGCCGGGCGGGATTTTCCTACCTATCCTGTCCCTAGGTGCCTTAGTAGGTGCCTTATACGGCCAGTTCATTATCAATGTCACCGGCATGGATCAGGAACTCCTGCTCTGCTTTATTTTCTTCGCTATGGCAGGAGGCTTTGCAGCCATCGGGAAAGCTCCACTGACTGCTCTGCTTCTGGTTAGTGAAATGGTAGGGGGCCTCAACCAACTTATGCCACTAGCGGTAGTGGTCTTATCAGCCTTCCTTCTTGCAGAAGCCCTTAAGATGCCACCAATTTATGAGGCATTAGCTGAAAAAATGCTGCACCAAGAGGATCTAGCCAAGACAGGGCGACGGACCACCTTCGAAGTGCCAATTTTCGTTGATAGCCCATTGGTAGGCCAAAAGGTAGCCGCTATTAAGTGGCCTGAAGATGTTTTGATTGCCACCATTCGCCGTGGTGAGAAAGAGTACATCACCAAAGGCAAAATGGTCCTGCAGGCAGGCGATATTCTGATTGCGGTGACGGATGAAGGCATTGTGGGCAACATGCATCAAGCCATGACCCAACTAGCTATGCCAGCGCAAGATTAATGACAATAAAAAAGGCTGAGACAGCGTCTCAGCCTTTTTTGTTGTTAGTTTTGCATTTGGCGTTTAGAGTAAAGCCACCCGGTCAAAATCACTAGGGCGCAGAGTAAGCTGAAAACCAAAGTGGTTTGAAGGGAAGAAATCAAACTCCCGCCGATGACTAGCGCGGCCCCAATAATCCCCATAACTGGAGCAAAGAGACTGGTCAGGCGATTGCTAGCCAAGCCCTCACGATTGAGTTTGATGACGCGAAGATAGAGAATAATGTAGAAGATGTAGTTGAAGACAATGGTAATTTCGCTGACATCTCCCTTGCCCATAATCCCGAATTTTTGCGTTAGGTAATGGATTAAAAGCCAAACTAGCGTAATAGCAGTGAAGAGGATGGCGGAAGGCACGGATACCTGATATTTAGGGTGAATCTCTTCCAAGCGACCTTTTGGTAACATGCCTTTTTCAGCATAGGCCTGTGGTAGACGCATCCCAGCTAAGAGAAGGCCGTTGAGGACCCCTAGCATGGAGATAATCACCACGACTAGGATTAGGTTACCAGCGCGTTCACCTAAGAGTGAAGTCAGGGCGTAGGTGATGGCTTGGTCACCAGTTGATAGTACGAAAGTTGCCCCCAGAATGCGGACCATGCCATAGAAGAAGAGCAAGTAAGTCAAGAGAATAATGAGCGGGCCAATAATGAAGGCACGAATCAAATCACGTTTTGGATGTTTGAGCTCAGGTGCAATGGTCACGACATAGTTCCAGCCTTCATAAGTGAAGGCCAGGGGAACTAGGGCTGATAGCCAACCTAAGCCCACATTGCTCGGTTCAATTGCGGAAACACCAGCTGGAAGATTTGGCGCGGGTGCTGACCAGAAGAGACCAGCAAAGACAATCAGGGCCAAGGGTACCATCTTGATGAACATGGTCAGAGTTTGGAAGTAACCCCCGAGGACACGAGAGAGGACATTCAAGGCCATGAAGAAGAGGGTGTAGGCCAGACCTAAGAGCACTTGCTGACCTAGGTTCAGGTCAAGATTGAAGAGTAAGCCGGTGTAAATTGCAGAAGCCCAAGATACGACAGCAACCACACTTGGAATCATGACGAAGGCTAAGAACCAACCATAGCCAGTTGCTAAGCGTGAAGAGATAAAGCGATCCAAGTAAGCCACAACCCCACCACTTGAAGTCTCTAACTTAGCAAATTCTGACAAGGATAGGGACCCGAAGACGATATTGCTGGCCCCAATGGATAGAACCAGTAAGCCTAGGGCTAGGCTACCACCCGTATAGGTCAGGATGTCATCAGCCTTGAAGTAAATCCCCGAACCGACCACAATCCCAATAATCATCGCTACAGCAGTTAAGAGGCCGTAGGCTTTTTTTGGTTGATTCATATATAATACCTCCTAATATCAATGATGAATTACTCTACATTATACGCGTTTAGGCCTTGGCGCACAAGAAGAATTTGAATAAAGTGGCAAAAAAATGAGAATTAGATGAGTTCCGTTCGGGGTGGAGCGCTTTTTATACTAGAAATATTTGCAAAAGCTACTATAAATATGACAAAAGTTCCTTAGTGATTAATCAGCACATAGAGAAGGTGGCAAGGTAAGATAGAAAAATATTTGCTAGGCGCTTACAATTATATTAGGTAAGTATGATTACTTTTATGAGGAGGAGAGGCGTATGGAACTACAAAGCCAAACGCTTATCGGACATTTTGTCTGCAATCATCAACAGTTTTACTTAGACCGGCTGACTAATAGACAGACGCGAAAGACCTATCTCTTAAGTGAGAGTGAGCCCTTTGTTATCCATTGGCAGGAGGGCGGGCAACTAGCTGCTAGCCAAATGCAAGTTCAGCTTGAGAAAGAGACCGCAGAAGCCATTCAGGTAGATTATCTAGGTGACCTAGCGCGAGTCAAGGTAATCTATGAGCTAATAGACGGTTACCTCAAATGCAAGGTTAGCTTGCTGGAGGCAAAACAGGCCATTAATTTCCTAGATTTATCGGCCATGACCTTCCAGGAGGATGCCAAGTTTTATCCGCCAAAGGAACAAGAGGCAATTCCTGAGATGGCAGGATTTAGTGGCTACTATGTGGCATGTGGCCAGCCAGTCTACGCCAATAGTTTCTTCTTGGGCATGGAATTTCCCCTAGCAGAGAACCACCTAGAAGAAGGGCGCTATTGGTCACGCTACTATCTAGGACGAGAGGTAAAGTCAGACCAGCCAGTGAATTTACATGCGACGGTCATAGGTTCAGCGGCAACACATGAATATTCAAGCATCCAACAAGCCTTCTTCGCTTATATCGATAGCATTGCCTTGCCAAACCACTTCCGCCTACAATATAATTCCTGGTACGACCATATGTTAGACATCGACGAGGACAAAATCATGACTTCCTTTGCTGCCATACGAGCAGGTTTCAGTGATTATGGAGTGCCGCTAGATACCTTTGTGGTCGATGACGGCTGGGCCAATTATGAGAGTTTTTGGGAATTCAACGAGAAATTTCCGCTTGGCCTCTCACGTATCAAGGATCAAGTGGCCAGTTATGGTGGCCAGCTTGGCCTTTGGATGGGGCCACGGGGTGGCTATGGGGGCACGCAGCTGACCATGAGCAACTGGCTCAAGGCTCATCCAGAATTAGGGCTAGGGACTAAAAATGAGCGCACGCAAGACGTCAACGTGGGCGACCCTGCCTATTTGGATGCCTTAGAAGCTAAGCTTCTAGACTATCAGGACCAGTATGACCTGTCTTATTGGAAGCTAGATGGCTTTTTGATTGAGCCGGCCCAAGATGATGCCTCTGGTCCCCATGGCATGCACCAGATGACGGCGACTTACGAACGTTTGATTAGGCTCTTCCAGAATCTCCGGACAGCCTATCGCCAAAAACATGCCCAAAACCATGATGAAAAAGGGGCGAAGCGAGACCTATGGCTGAATTTAACCTCTTACGTCAATCCAAGCCCTTGGTGGCTGGCCTATGTCAATAGCCTATGGATTCAAGTTTCTCAGGACACAGGCTACGATTCACTAGGGGAGACCGATTTGGCCCGCATGATGACCTATCGGGATGATCGTTATCACGCCTTCATCCGCGAGCGAGCTATCCAAGTGCCACAGAAATACTTCTATAACCATGAGCCAATCTTTGCTCATCGGGCGACTGCAGGCCTCTTAGACCACCCAATTCAGGCCAGTGTCAGTGAATTCCGCGACTATCTCTACTTTATTGGGACGCGCGGTAATGCCTTCTGGGAGTGCTATTATTCCTACGACCTCTTCGACCAGGAGCGTTGGCGTGCCAATGCCGAGGCCATTCGTTGGGTACAGGATAACTATAATGATTGCCTTAAGAATAGTCGCTTCATTGGTCATAAGCCGGCTGACCATACGGGCCTCTATGGCTACCGTTGCTTGAGCGTTGACGGGCGTCGTGTCATTTTGTCGCTACGTAATCCGACTGCTCAACCTCAAACCTATGTTTTAGGGGATGGCGAGCTCCAGACCCTTATGCAAGTCGCAGGTCGTGCAAGCTTGGAACGGACGGAAAAGCATATTTGGCAGGCTACTTTAGCGCCTCAGGAACTGGTCATCTATCAACTGACCTATGCTGATCCTATGGTTGGTTCAAGAACCTAGAATGAAAAAATCCGCACTGATTAAGTGCGGATTTTTGTATGTCATCATACCCTCAGTTAACGATAGCGCCGACGCCATTCCATAGGTGTCATCCCCTTAACACGTTTGAAGGCAGAAGAGAAGTTGAACTGGTTGCTGTAACCTATTTGCTCGGCAATGTCGCGAATGGAACGATTAGTTGAAGCTAAGAGCTCGCAGGATTGGTTGATACGATAGGTCAAGATAAACTGCGAAGGTGTTATGTGGAGCTCTTGCTTGAAGAGTCGGGTGAAATAGTTGCGGTTGAGATGGCAGATGTCTGCCAGTTGATCCACGCTGGGATTGTCCATATAGTGGTCCTGAATATAGTGGATAGCCTCTCGAATATAGAAGGAGTGAATCTCGTTAGGACGTTGCTGAGGACTGTGCTTGGAGAAGCGAATCAGATGATCAACTAATAGATAGAGCTGGGCAATCAGAAAGGACTCATGCTGGGAGTGGTTGCGGATGATGGTCTCTAGAGTGTCTTTGATACTAGAGATAATCATGGGCTTATGAGGTGTAAAGATCAGGTTGTTAGCATTCAAACCTGCCTGGCGCATAAAATTAGCAGCCTTAAGTCCATTGAACTCAATCCAGCAATAGGTCCAGGGATCGTCTTGGTCAGCCGTATAGGAACAGACCGTGTTAGGGGGCATAAGAAAGCCTTGGCCTGGTCCCAGTTGAATGGCCTCATGTCTCTCATTCTCAAGAAAGCTCCCCCGCCCCGACAGGATGTAGTGGAAGAGGTAATTATGGGTCAGGGTCGGCCCATAATGATGCCAGGGGTCACACTTCTCCTTGCCAAACTGAATGGGGTAGAGGTCAACAGAAGATATATTATGGAAAACGTAAAACTCTTGCTCGGACATGGATATCACCTCGTCTGATAGAAGTTATAATACTATTATAATGCTAGTTAGCTTGGATAGTCAATTTAGATATGTTGTGTATATGGTGCAAACTTGTGTAGTTAAGTTAGAATTGGACATGCGAATGGAGAAGCCGAATATTCTCATATCTATGAGTTGGCTTGGGCTTAACAAATGCTGAGACGCTGACAAGTATTATCGACTAGTAAAGTTCATGGTCAGGATATAGCCAGAAGTTTTGTAGTAAATATAGTGGGACGAAACATTCAAAATCCGAAAGTCAGCAGAAAGTTGACAAAATACAAGATGTGAATAGATGAAATGTTGATTTATCAGGTTTTTATGGGGTGTATAAGATAAAATCTAGCAAGAATGAATGAGGCGAAAACTTTACCAAGCTTTGAGAACTTTGGTATAATGATGCTATATTAATAGTCTATTAATTAAAGTCCTAACGGCATTAGGTTGGTTAGGGCAGACTGTGAGGTAAGGAAAATGACGGAAGAAGTCAAGGAAAGCCACCAACCAGGCTTTGAAAGGTACATGTCTATTTATACTGCTTTAAGACTCATTACTTTTGTGACTGGTATTATCATGCTAGTTAACTTAAACCGATACCCAGTTATTTGGGTAGTCTACTTGGGTCGAGTTTTGGCTTTTTATTGGTTGATGAGAGGTTGGAAAGCTAATGCGGCTCACCTTTTCAATTATGGTTTTTTCTTAGATACTATCCTGACAGGGATTGAACTTTGGGTTTGGGTAGTGGGGTTTATTCTTATACCACCATACGTTATTTATTTATTATCATCTCTCCCAATGTTCTTGATTTTGATAGCACCTATAATTGTGTGGACAGTCTTGCTAGGAGCTAAGCTTCGTTACTAGGAGGCACTTGAATCAAGGGATTTCTAGAACAACTAGACAGAAAAGTAGGAGGGAGTCTAATGTCAGAAAAAATGAAGCATCATCATAAACCGCACTTTTATGATTTTATGTTTTGGTATACTATCATGAGAATCCTGACTTTTATGACAGGACATCTTTTATTCACTTTTCACCCGTTTGTTCCACTTTTTGCGACTATCTTTTTTGGTCGACTGCTAGCTTTCTATTTGTTAATGAGAGGGTGGATAGGCAATAAGGATATCCATTTCAAGGCAGGCTTTCTGATAGATACGATACTGACTGGGATTGAAGTTTTACCTTGGTTATTAGGATTCTTAATAATATGGCCATATGCGCTTGGAGCATTAATATCATCCTGGCATATGCCTTTGATATTAGTGGTTCCAATCGTTATCTGGCTCGTTTTATTAGGAGCCAAGCGTCGTTTTGATTCAGACTAGTAATATAAGCTTAATTGTAAGTTAAGGAGGCACATGCATTGATTGACGAGAGTAAAAAGGGGCGCCAGTCCGAGTTTAACCGTTACATGATCTTGTACACTGTTTTGCGAGTATTAACGCTGATAACAGGCTTAGCTTTAATGTCGTTCGCATTTGTACTTGGGTTTGTATATGTTGGGCGCCTATTGGCTTTCTATTGGTTAATGATTGCGTGGAAAGATCATGATACGATAATCTTCAAAAGAGGCTACCAGCTGGATTTAGTTTTGACCAGTCTAGAAGTAGGCTTAGGGGTGCTTGGAATCTTATTTTTCCCATATGTTTTATGGGCAAGCCAAGGCCTTATCCTGATACTATTAATCATCCCTATCATAATCTGGCTAGTACTCCTAGGCGCCAAGAACCGCTTCGAGGAAGCCAGGGCTACTTGGTTACATGAACTAGAAACTAAGAGATACGAGCGGCAATCGTAAGATTAGTAGGGAGCCTAATGACAGAAGAAAACCAGAAGGGTTACCAAGCTGGTTTCGAAGGCTTCATGATAATACCGTCTTAAGAAGTCTATATGTCATACTATTGCGCTTTATATTAGAGTTATCGCAGTCTACATACATTGCTGTCTTGCCAAGTTCTAACGAGGCAAAGTCAGTAAGATTGAATATCCCTAAGAGGAGGAAAACATATGCAAGTTAACAGGTCAGTATCTAATCAGCAAGGTTGGCTGCTTGAATGCCAACTAGTCTATTTTTTATTCCGGATTAGTCACTTTCTTTTTGGTTTTGCCATATTTGGTTGGTTAAGTCAGATTATTTTATGGCACTTAATGTTAGCTGAAGCAATCTTTTTATTACCACTAGTACTGACTTGGTTAGGTTATAAGTCAAAGAAAGCTTGGTGTCATTATCTAGCTAGTGCGGTCAATGCCGGTATTGTCATCTATACCTTGCTAAGTTTAAATTTTCAGAACTTTTTGTACTTTTCGCCACTTATCGCATTATTAGAGCTCATCCCAAAACTCTTTATATCTGTAGCTCCTATGGTTTATTGTGCCTATCAGCAATTCTTAGTCGGCCGCCAGCTGAACAAGCAAGGAAATCAATTAAAGCAAGTTCCAACTGAGGGGAATAAGGCACTTAATCGTGTGTTCTTAGGCTATCTCTTCATTAAAGGATGGCAGATGCTCATCTTACGATTGGATTATTATGGGCCCCTTCATCTATTAGCTATTATCTTATGTCTTGCAACTACCTACTTAGCTTGGAGGGGTTACCGTCATCATCGTCCGGACTTGCTCAAGAGAGCCTGGTACTTAGATCTAGTTTATCTCCTAATGGGTATCTTGTTTCTTATAGTTAATAGTTTCTCCCTTCTGGTGATAGGGACGATTATTTTGGGATTTCTTAATCAGGTGAGAGATTCCGGGACGTTAGCAAATGTTATCTTTAGCCTGGGCTTATCTGCCCTACTCTTGATAGGGCTACCGACACTCCCCTTATTTTTCTTACGTAAGCTTAAAGCGGGTGTTCAAGACTATGTCTTTGGCGTAACTTCCCACTATCAAGGGGAAGAAGCCTATCAGTTACAAGATTTAGACCAAGTATTGACTCAAGCAGAGGCCTTAAGAGGCCAATCGATTGAATGTCGAATGACCACTAATGAGAAGGGCTTTTTAGGACAAGTAGGAGATGCTTACTGGTTTACTTTCAGTCAGTTTACTGGTGGGGACGCCTCAGCTAAAGTTTTGCGAGTACGCGTTCAGGGGAAAGTTCCACAGGCTATCAGCAGTTGGCAGGGAGTCCTAACGCTTCGTGGGCAAGTAGGCTATCATGAAATAGACAGTCAGGCCATTTCTAACGGTTGGTTTCTAGATGCAGACTGGCTTGCTTTTGTGCCAGACAAGAATTAAGAGCTAATATGAGAAAGTGCGGGTGAGTCCGCACTTTTTTTGGTTAGTCGGTTAATGACGCCTTTTGGGGAGTCTGTTATAATAGAAGAAAGGAAAGGAGGGACTGCCATGGAACCCTTAGTGGACAAAGCAGGCCAAGAACGCGCTTTTGCTTTATTTTTAGTCTTCAAGGTGCTAGCGGGTTTATGGATATACCAGAACATCTTCAACTGGGACTTCATCAACTTGCCTTTTGCTGCCTGGTTACTAGCTATGGCAGTCACCTGGCTGGCTTGGTTATACCAATCTGGATCCACCATGCGATGGGCATATCGCTTGGAGTGGCTAGGACTGGTTGTGCTCTGGGGACGTCTGCTGATGGGACTGCTTGTTCCAGGACAAGGAAGCACCAAATTACGAACCGCATATGAAGTCGACTTGATGATTCGGTCAGGGGTCTTTTTCCTGGCTTCACTATTTTGGAGCCATCGCCTTAAGAAATTCGCCCAAGCTTGGCCTAAACCAGAAGGGGTTCGAAATAAGAAGCAAGTAGCCTTGGGACGTCATCAGTTGGGCTTGGCTTACTTACAGACGGGGATGTTGCTCTATTTCCTAGTCCCTTTATTGAATAATTTGCGTTTTGGCTTTAATAATCTGGATTGGCGTGAGGCAGCGGTTCTTAATGGCCTCTTAGTCTTGGGCGCGATTCTAGCGACAGCAGCTCGTCATCGTCAGACCTGGCGGCTTTATCTTGGGCTCGCAGGTGTCAATCTTCTGCTCTTCAGCTATCCTTTTCTCTATTGGCTCATGATGCGAGGTGGCGTGGGTGTTGGTCCTGCTTATTGGCGCAGCCTAGTCTTGTACCTACCTTTTGCCTATTTGTCGGTGCAAAGCGCATGGTTTGTTAAGTGTCTGGTTAGTAAAATGAAGTAAATAAATCAAATAAACATCGTTAACTAAGAACAGGCTCATAGAGCCTGTTTTCTTTTGGAGAGTGACAAAAATAGCTTTCTGTTTGTGAATAAACTTAGGGTAAGTCAGTTGCTGTAAGCGATTTATTGTGATATACTGTAGGCGAAAATAGGCTAGGCGTGGCTATCAGAGAAAGTAGGATTCAGTGTTTGGTATAACAAAGGAGAGAATCGTATGAGTTGTATTACCAAGATTAAAAGTGCCCTAGGATCAATGACAGCGACTGAACAGATGATAGGTCGCTATATACTGGAGCACCGGCATGAAGTATTGGATATGAATACTGTGGAATTGGGTTTTGCTTCGGGGACCTCAGGCGCAGCCTGGACGCGCTTTGCTAAGAAGATGGGTTATAAAGGCCTACCTGCTCTGAAATTGGACTTAGCGCAGGACCGGACCGATGAGGAAATGCCTGAAGTGGACCTCTTTTTAGATCCTAATGATTGTCTATCTAACCTTATTCATAAGACTCAAAGTATCTTAGAACAGAATCTACGTCAGACCTATGAACTCATGGATGAAGCGGATTTAGCGCAAGCTATTGATTGGATGACTAGTGCCCATCGCTTATACCTCTGCGGAATTGGAGGCAGTGGTGTGGTCTGTATGGATTTAGTTCATAAGTTGACACGAATTAACCGGCCTGTTACCTATGATCGTGACACGCATATACTCATGGCGCAAATGGCGCACTGTATGCCTGGCGATGTGGTATTGGTAGTCAGTTACAGTGGTAGCACCCATAGTGTTAACCAAATGGCCTACCTTGCCAAGGAGCAGGGGGCTAAAATAATCGCTATCACGGGACATAATCTCAAGGCGCCCCTAGTCAGTCTTGCTGATATTTGCCTTTTTATCCCCAAAGATGAAAAAGAAATTCGCCTAGGCTCGGTTACCTCCCGAGATGGGTCTTTGATTATAACCGACCTGCTCTACTATGGTGTGGCACAACGCCAATTCCATGCAACCAAGGAGCATTTGGTTAAGACCCGGAAAATGATTCGAAAAATTGATTAAAGCAAAAGGTTGGGTTTAGACCCAACCTTTTTTGTCCAGATAGAGTGGATTAACTAGGCGCTTGACCTCCTAATGATTTGCAGATTTCGCCTTGCGCCCCACGCCAAAAACGGTGATGAAAAGTAAAGCGCCGCAGGCAGCG